>NZ_CP127294.1:5867916-6185833 GCF_030285625.1 Amycolatopsis sp. 2-15 | reverse complement strand
ACCGGCGGCTGGTCTTCGTCGGCGGCGGGGCCGGGATGTCCCCATCCTGGCGCTGCTGCGGCAGATGGCGGAAAGCGGCAACGAGCGGGAAGTCGTGTACTACTACGGCGCCCGCACCGAGCGGGACCTCTTCCACCTCGAAGAGATGGAAGAGCTCGCCCGGCAGCTGCCGAAGTTCCAGTTCGTGCCGTGCCTGTCCGACACCGCTCCCGAAGGCTGGCCGGGTGACGGCGAAGGCGAAACCGGGCTCGTGACCCAAGTGCTCGAACGGCGGGAGGACAACATCGCCGAATGCGACGTGTACCTGTGCGGCCCGCCGCCGATGATCGACGCGGCCCTGCCACTGCTCGAAAGCCTGGGTGTGCCGTCAGATCAGGTCTTCTACGACAAGTTCACGATCACGGCCGCGGCGGAGGACTGACCCCGCGAGCCGATCCCACCCGAAGCAGGCCACCACACACAGAGAGGTGTGCTCATGGTCAGTACGGAAAAGCCCCAGCAGAGCTTCCCGAAGCCGGAGTTCACGGGCGCCGAAGCCGGGCTGCTGGACTTCCCGAGCTCGAAGAGCCGAAGCTACAACTACTTCAAGCCACGCAAGATGCGCGCGACGATGTACGAGGACGTGACCTTCGACGTCCAGCCCGACCCCGAGCGGCACCTCTCGCAGGGCTGGATCTACGGCTTCGCGGACGGCCCCGGCGGCTACCCGAAGGAGTGGACGGAGCTCAAGTCCGGCAACTGGCACCAGTTCCTCGACCCCAACGAGGAGTGGGAACAGACGATCTTCCGGAACAACTCCAACGTCGTCCGGCAGATCCAGCTCAACCTCGAGAACGCGAAGAAGGCCGGCGCCTACCAGAACTGGGCGCCGAGCTGGAGCAAGTTCGTGGAACGGCATCTGGGTGCGTGGATGCACGCCGAGCACGGGCTCGGTATGCACGTGTTCTGCTCAGAGCAGCGTTCGGCGCCGACGAACATGATCAACAACGCGATCGCCGTGAACACCGCGCACAAGCTGCGTTTCGCTCAGGACCTCGCCCTCTACAATCTGGACCTGGCCGAGTCGGGGATCGACTTCGACGGCGCGGTGCACCGTTCGGTGTGGCACGAGGACCCGGCGTGGCAGGGCGTGCGTGAGAACGTCGAGCGCCTCACGGCGATCGGCGACTGGGCCGAGTCGCTGTTCGCCGCCAACGTGGTGTTCGAGTCCCTGGTGGGTGAGCTCTTCCGCAGCCACCTGGTGATGCAGGTGGCCGCCCGCAACGGCGACTACGTCACGCCGACGGTGGTCGGCGCCGGCGAGCACGACTACGGGCGGGACCGCTCCTACACGCGGGCCCTGTTCAGCATGCTCACCAGCGACGCCGAGCACTCCGCGCACAACAAGCGGGTACTCACGTCGTGGCTCGAGAAGTGGGTGCCGGCGTCCGCTGCGGCCGCCCGCACGCTGCAGCCGATCTGGTCGCAGCCGCAGGAGAAGGCCGTGACCTTCGCCCAGTCCTGGGACCGCTCGTTGACCAGCCTGCGCAGCTTCCTGTCCGACATCTCGCTCGACGAACCGAAAGGGCTGCTTTCATGACCGCGAGCAGGCAGTTTAGCGTCGACCGCACCGCGTCGAACATGTGCGGCGTCACCCTGATGAACAACCAGAACGGCTACGTCGTGGCTGAGGTCATGCGCAGCAAGCCGGGCATCACGGTGGCGGAGTACCCGTCCATGATCCGCCTGGACGGCACGAACAAGATCGTCTTCAACTGGGACGAGATCTCCGAGGCGATCGGCTTCGACTTCGGCCAGACGGACTTCGAGGAGATCATGTCGACCCACTACGGGCGCATGGTCCACCTCGACGACGAGACGGTCCTGTTCGCCAACCCGGAGGACGCCGCGGAGTACATCGATTTCGATCTCGAACCGGTCGAGTAGCCCGCGCACGAGCACCGGTTCGCGCCGAGGGGGGCCGGGCCGGGACGGAGCACACCCGTCCCGGCTCCGGCCCCCGGGGCGCCCTTCCGCGAAAGGACTCCCATGTACCGCAAGGACGGCGAGAGTTACTTCATCGTCGACAGCCACGTGCACTTCTGGGACGGCTCGCCCGCCAACCAGGCCAACCGGTACGGCAAGGGCTTCATCGAGTGCTTCTACGACCACCACCGCACTCTCAGCCCCGCCGAGTGGCTGTGGTCGCTGGAAAAGTTCGGCAAGTACTCCGAGGAGACGCTGATCGACGACCTGTTCACGACGGGCTACGTGGACAAGGCCATCTTCCAGCCGACCTACCTCACCGAGTTCTACGTCAACGGGTTCAACACGACCGAGCAGGACGGGGCCGTCGCGGAGAACAACCCCGGGAAGTTCATCGTCAACGGCGCCTTCGACCCTCGCGACGGCGAGGCCGGGCTGGACAAGCTCGAAGCGCTGGCCGAGCGGTGGGACCTCAAGGGCGTGAAGCTGTACACGGCGGAGTGGAAGGGCGAGTCCAAGGGCTGGCAGCTGTCGGACCCGTGGTCCTACCGGTACCTGGAGAAGTGCGAGCAGCTGGGGATCCGCAACGTCCACGTCCACAAAGGACCGTCGATCGACCGGAGCGAGCGGGGCTCGGCCGATGTCGCCGATGTCGCCGACATCGACGACGCGGCCGGCGCGTTCCCGAACCTGAACTTCGTGGTCGAGCACGTGGGCCTGCCCCGGTTCGAGGACTTCTGCTGGATCGCCACGCGGGAACCCAACGTCTACGCCTGCCTCGCGGTGGCGATGCCGTTCATCCACACGCGACCGCGCTACTTCGCGCAGGTCGTGGGCGAGCTGCTGTACTGGCTCGGGGAGAACCGCATCACCTTCGCCAGCGACTACGCGATCTGGCAGCCGAAGTGGCTCGTCGAGTCCTTCGTGGACTTCGAGTTCCCCGAGGACATGCAGGGCGACTACGGCACGCTGACCACCGACGCGAAAAAGAAGATCCTCGGCCTCAACGCCGCGCAGCTCTACGACCTGGAAGTGCCCGCGGAGGTGACCGCCGGGATGGCCGGTGCCCGCGCGGCCTCGGCCACGGGCTCGAAGGTCCCGGCATGACCGCGGCGACGGCGGAGACGCTGACCAGCAGAGTGTGGCGCGCCCTGGCCGACGTCGTGGACCCCGAGTTCCACGAGCCGATCACGGACCTGGGGTTCGTCGCCGGCGTCCACGTGCGCCTGCACAACGACCGCGGGCACTCGGTTTCGGTGCGGCTGCGGCTGCCCGTGTACTTCTGCGCGCCCAACTTCGCGTACCTGATGGTGGCCGACGCGCACGACGCGGTGTTGCGGCTGCCGAGCGTCGACACGGTCGACATCGTGCTGGAGGGCCGTTGCGCCGGCGAGGAGGTCACCGCCGCCAGCTTCGGCGGCCCGGTGCCCGAACAGGTCGGCGGCGAGCTCGCCGAGCTCCCGCCGGGGTTCCGGCGCGAGGCGCACCTGGCCTGCATGGAGCGGGCCGTGCGCAAGCTGGTGGACGAGGGCTGGCAGGTCGACGCGCACCAGACCCGCGAGCGCGAGAGCCTGCTGCGGTTCGCCAAGGGCGTGCGGGTGTCCATCGAGGACAGCGCGAAGCCGCGATACTACCGGACCGGCGACGAGGTGCGAGAGGAGGTACCGTCGTGAAAGCAGTGCAGCTGCGCGGTTACGACCGCACCCCCGAGCTCGTCGAGGTACCCGACGCCCATGTGCGGGATCCGCTCGACGTGGTGGTCAGGATCGGCGGCGCCGGCGTGTGCCGCACGGATCTGCACATCATCGAGGGCCAGTGGGCGGAGAAGTCGGGCGTCACGCTGCCCTACACGCTCGGCCACGAGAACGCGGGCTGGGTCGCGGAGATCGGCGAGGGTGTCACGTCGGTGTCCGTGGGCGACCCGGTGATCCTGCACCCGCTCGCCACGTGCGGTCTGTGCAAGGCGTGCCGTGCGGGCGACGACGTCCACTGTGTACAGTCGGCGTTCCCGGGCATCGACCGCGACGGCGGCTACGCGGAATACCTGCGCACCAACGCGCGGGCTGTGGTAAAGCTGGACTCCTCGCTCGAACCGGCGGCCGTGGCGGCGCTGGCCGACGCGGGGCTCACCGCGTACCACGCCGCCCGCAAGGCGGTGGCCCACCTGCACCCGGGTAAGCGCGTGGTGTCGATCGGCGCGGGCGGGCTGGGCCACATCGGCATCCAGGTGCTGAAGGCGATCAGCCCCGCCGAGCTGATCGTGGTCGACCGGTCGGCCGACGCGCTGAAGCTCGCGGGCAAGCTCGGTGCCGACCACCTCGTGGTGGCCGACGGCTCGGAAGCCCAGGCGGTGCTCGAGCTCACCGGCGGCGAAGGCGCGGAAGCCGTCGTCGACTTCGTGGGCGAGGGCGGCGCGATCGAGGCCGGCGTGCGCATGCTGCGGCGCGCCGGGAACTACTACGTGGTCGGCTACGGCGGGACGCTGGCGGTGCCGACCATCGACATCATCTCCACCGAAATCAACTTCGTCGGCAACCTCGTCGGGTCCTATTCGGACCTCGCCGAGCTCATGGTGCTGGCGGCGCGAGGAAAAGTCGCGCTGCACACCAGCACGTACGCCCTGACCGACTTCGAGAAGGCGCTCGACGATCTGGACCGCGGCCTCGTCCGCGGTCGCGCGATCCTCGTGCCCTGACCGCCGGCAGGTTCAGCCGCGACCACGACCTCCGTACGGAAAGGACAGACATGGCCAAGGACTTGCGGTTCAACGTCGAAGCACGCCAGCTGCTGGAGTCGGGCGTGAACGCGCTCGCCGACGCGGTGAAGGTGACGCTCGGCCCCAAGGGACGCAACGCCGTGATCGAGAAGCTCACCGGAGCCCCGACGATCACGAACGACGGCGTCACCATCGCCAAGGAGATCCAGCTGCGCAACCCGTTCGCCAACATGGGCGCGCAGCTGGTGAAGGAGGTGGCGATGAAGACCAACGGCGTGGCAGGCGACGGCACGACCACCGCCACCGTGCTGGCGCAGGCGATCGTGCGCGAAGGCCTGCGTGCCGTCGACGAGGGTGCCAACCCGCAGCTGCTCAAGAGCGGCATCCAGAAGGCGGTGCAGCGCGTGGTCGAGGTGCTGCAGACCGGCGCCCGCGAGGTGACCGAGGCGGGCGACCTCGCGCACGTCGCGACGCTTTCGGCCAACAACGACCCGGAGATCGGCGACATCATCGCCGAGGCGATGGGCCGCGTCGGGCTCGGCGGTGTGGTCACCGTCGAAGAGTCGCCGGCGTTCGGGCTGCAGGTGAACTTCGTGGACGGCATGGAGTTCGACAACGGTTACATCTCGCCGTACATGGCCACCGACAAGGACCGCATGGAGACGGTGTTCGAGGACCCGTACATCCTGCTCACCAACGAGAAGATCTCGAAAGTGCAGACGCTGATGCCGGTCCTGGAGCAGGTGACCCGCACGCAGAAGCCGCTGGTGATCATCTCGGAGAACGTGGACGGCCCCGCACTGGGCATGCTCGTGGCGAACAACGTGCACAACACGTTCCGCTCGGTCGTGGTGCGAGCGCCGGGCTTCGGACACCGGCGACTCGCCGAGCTGTCGGACCTCGGCGTGTTCACCGGCGGCGAGGTCGTGACCGGCGACGCGGGGCAGAGCATCGACGCGGTGCGCCTCGAGCAGCTGGGCCGCTGCCGTCGCATCACCATCACCGAAGGCAGCACCACCATCGTCGGCGGTGCGGGCGCCGACACCGCGGTGTCGGCACGGATCGAGCAGATCAAGCGGGAGCTGGAGCGCGCCGAGAACGAGCACGACCAGGACAGCCTGCAGGCGCGGATCGCACGGCTCTCGGGCAGCGTCGCGGTGATCCACGTCGGGGCGGCCACCGAGGTCGAGCTGCGGGAGAAGCAGCACCGCGTCGAGGACTCGCTGTCGGCCACGCGCGCCGCCATCGAGGAGGGCATCGTCGCCGGCGGCGGCACGGCGCTGGTGCAGGCCCGCGCCGAGGTGGACAGCCTCGAGCTGACCGGCGACGCCGCCGTGGGCCGCGATATCGTCCGGCGCGCGCTGGTCGAGCCCCTGCGCTGGATCGCCATCAACGCCGGCTACGACGGCGACGAGGTCTTGGCCGCCGTTGGCTCGTCCGCTCCGGGGCACGGCTTCAACGCCCTCACCGGCGAGTACGGCGACATGTTCGACGCGGGTGTCATCGATCCCCTCAAGGTGACCCGCTCGGCGCTGCAAAGCGCGGCTTCCATCGCGGCTCTGCTGCTGACCACCGAGACGCTCGTGGTGGAGGAGATCATCCAGAACCCGGGCGCCATCATCGCTCCCGGCTTCGGCGACCTCGCCGAGGGCATGGTGCGGCCTTCCAACATCTACTGAGCTGCCGGCCGGGCGCTGCTTGCTCGACGGGACCGGGGCGCGGAACCGGTTTCGGTCCCGTCGAGCGAGCGGCATCTTGCCAGGGTGGCCGGCAAGTGGGCTGGTTGATCGGCTGGTTGATCGGCAAGGTGCCAGTTCTTTGGCAACAAGCCGCAGGCGGGTGGTTGGACGCCACGGCACGCCGGCGATCCGGTGGCAAGGTGCCAAAACCAGCGGCATCCCGCCACCTGGTCAGGCATCTGCCACAGGCCATGGCATCCCGCCACACCGACCGGCAACCGCCCACACCGCATCGCCAGTTGCCGGAATGACGTGGCAGCCAGCTACGCCAACGGCAAGACGCCACGGCAACGGAAAGACGCACGGCAAGAACCAGTCGCCACTGCCACGGCATCTGGCCAAGCCAACGGCAAATCGCCACGGCAGGGGCCAGGCGCCTTGGCAAATTGCCACAGGAACCGCAAGTAGCCGTGGCAACGGCAAGACGCCACGGCAAGAGCGAGACGCCGTGGCAAGCGACCGGCGGAACGGCAAGGTGCCACAGCCCGTGGCAAGCGGACAGCCGGACAAGTCGGCAACCAGGGCAATCTGCCTCCGCGATGGCAGGTTGCCAGAACCAATGGCAAGTGAGGCAGCCGTGGCAACGGCAGCCGGGGTGAAGCACACGGCCCCGGCGAACCCGGACTCGGTTCCCGGCGCGGGACGCCCGCCGGGGGCCGCGGCCGGTCGTGAGTACGGGTGGTCGCGGCGCCCGGCTCACGCCCGGTCACGAGGCAGCGTGGCCTCGTGCACCGTCTGTGCCCTGTTCGGAGGACCGCATGATCTTCATCGTCGTCAAGTTCACCGTCCGGCCCGAGCGGAGCGAGGACTGGCTCGGCCTGGTCGACGACTTCACCCTCGCCACCCGGCGCGAGCCCGGGAACCTGTTCTTCGAATGGTCGCGCAGCGTCGACGTGCCCCACCAGTTCGTGCTGGTCGAGGCCTTCGCCGACGCCGACGCCGGCCGCGCGCACGTGAAATCGCCGCACTTCGCGGACGCGATGGCGTGGATGTCCGGCGTCATCGCCCGCACCCCGGAGATCGTCAGCCTGGACGCCCCCGGCGCCGGCTGGAGCCCGATGGGCGAGCTCCGCATCGACTGACCGCTCCCACCACAAGGCCGGACGGGTCCGGACCCCCGCGAAGGGTCCGGACCCGTCCGGCCGCATCACCCGAGAAGTCGCCCGAGAAATCGCCCGGGACACCACCGGGGAAATTCACCCGGGCACGCCGTCAGCGCTTTCTGCCCCGCCGGTGCCGCGTCGCGCGGGTGAGGATCCAGGCCAGTGAGACGACCATCCCGCCCACCGCCAGGCCCCAGGCGGTGACGTCCACGGCGGGCACCCACCTGACCTCCGAGCCGCGGATGACGAACGCACCGATCGGGCGCGCGAAGAGCCCGAAACCGACGCCTTCCTTGTCCGGCGCCTCCTGCCCGCCGCCCCCGCCGCCGGTCACCATGGCGGCCGGGATGACAACGATGCCATCCTTCTCGACCGGGTCGCTGTAGACGCGTTGCGCCGTGTACAGCTCCGCCGTGGACGCGGTGATGTCCTTGAGTCCCATGTGGTCACTCCTTCGTCGAGTCGCTGCCGGTCACGATCCTCGTCGATTACAACGTCCGGGTGAAGTCCCTGGCCACCACGGCTCACGTTGTTAGCGTGGACGCCGCTGACTCGACGGACGGTGGGGACATGACAGCATCCGTACAGGAGCGGACCGGCACACCACGAAGAACGACCGAAGGAGTGAAACCGTTGTCCCGCAAGGAAGAACCAGGTTTGGCGCTGAGCATCGCGCTCACGACGGCGCTGGGTTTCGCCTGGGCGGCCGAGGTGGGCGTCGGCGTCGGGGTGAGCATCGGAAACCTCGTGACCGGCAACGCGCGCAAGCCGCTCCCCCGCTGAAAAACCCGAAGAGACCACGAAAATACCAGCATCACCACGAAAACCGCACCGAAGGAGCGGCAGATGCTGATCGTCGCCGGGTATCTCGTCGTCGACCCCGGCCGCCGCGACGCCTATCTCGCGGGCTGCATGAGTGTGGTCGAGCAGGCCCGTACCGCACCCGGCTGCCTCGGCTTCTCCCTCACCGCGGACCTGCTCGACGCCGGCCGCATCGACGTATTCGAGCGCTGGGAGTCGCGGGGGGCCGTCGAGGCGTTCCGCGGCAGCGGCCCGAGCGACGAGCAGAACGCCGAGATCCTCGCCGCCGAAGTGGCCGAGTACGACGTCACCGGTGTCCGCGAACTGACCTGACCTGACCGCAACGGCTAAGACCAGATCGTCACGTACACCGGCGGCCGGAAGCGCGACGGCGGCACCCCGCTGCCCGGCGCGCGCATCACGTGCATCGCCGCCGGCGTCGTCAGGAAGTGCCGCAACGAGTTCGCAGCACCAGTGCGGCGGTCGGTCGGCAGGGTGGTCACGTACCAGCACGTCGACATCGGCGTGTGGCGCGTCGGCACCACCGCCAGCTCGCGGCGCCGCAGCTGCGGCGCCACCAGGTGCTCCAGCGCCACCGACACGCCGCTCCCGCCGGCCGCCGCCGACCACGCGGCCGTCTGGTTCGGGAAGACCTGGATCGCGTCGTCGGGCACGCCGAGCCGGGCCAGCAGGCGACCGGTGTCGCTGCCCGGGTCGGCGCCCGCCGGGTCGAGCAGCCACGGCCAGTGGGCCGGGCTGCCCTGGTGGCGGCAGTGCGGCGAGCCGACCACCACGAGCGACGCGCGGAAGATCGGCGTGCAGTCGAGGTCTCCGCCGTCGCCGGTCACGTCGGGGCCCAGCGCCACGTCGGCCAGCCGGTTAGTGATGAGCACGGGCAGCTCGGCCGTGCGCGCGAGCCCGGACGAGGCGTCGATGGCGTTGCCCGATCTTCGCGTGAAGGCCTCCAGCAGCGGGTTGGCCACGAACTCCGCGATCTCGCTGGTCACCGCCAGCTGCAAGCGCGCCGCGACCCCGTTGGCCTGGCGCACCGCGGCGTCGGCCTCCGCGCCGAGCGCCACCATCTGCGACGCGATGGGCAGCAGCCGGCTGCCGCCCGCGGTGAGTGTCATGCCGCCGGAGCGTTTGATGACCAGTTTGTCGCCGTGGTGCTGGCGCAGCGCGGCCAACGCCTGGGACACCGCGGGCTCGCTCACGCCGAGCGCCTTCGCGGCGTCGGTGACCGACCCCAGCCTTGCCACCAGGACGAACGCGTTGAGCTGGCCCAGTGTCATGGTCAAATACTCTCGGTAACCCCGGATCCTGGAGAATACTCCTTAAGCAAAGGGTTAATCCAGCGCTGCGCGACCACGCCCGCGGTGTTGACTCGCCCCCATGGACGACGAAGCGCTGCAAGTCCTGCGCGAGGTCTGGCGCGCCCGTGGCCAGGACGCCGACGAGCTGGAGGCGGCCTGCGGGCCCCAGCGTTCGTGCAAGAACATGTCGGCCGTGGGGTTCGACGGGCTCGCCGAGAACGGTGGCCTGCACACGGCATGGCACGACCAGCTCGCCCGCGAGGGGAAGCTGAAGCCCGGCACGAGCACGGTGCGTGACCTCGTGCTCGGCGCGGGCGAGCAGTAGCGGGATGGCCGAGCCGGACACCGTCGCGGGGCTCACCGCCGCCCTGCGCGACGGCGCGTATCTCGCCGACCGTGGCCTCGCCACGGCGCTGCTGGTCGGGCTGCGGCTGCACCGGCCCGTGCTGCTCGAGGGCGAGGTCGGCGTCGGCAAGACCGAGGTCGCGAAGACGCTCGCCAGAGTGCTCGGCCGCCGCCTCATCCGGCTGCAGTGCTACGAGGGCATCGACACCGCCCAGGCCCTCTACGAATGGGACTACGCCCGCCAGCTGCTGCGCATCCGCGCACTGCAGGACCACCAGGCCGAGTCCGGCGAGGTGGTGGAGCAGCTGTTCGGGCCCGAGTTCCTCGTCGAACGGCCGCTGCTGGCCGCCGTCCGCGCGGGTGCCGGCGCCGTGCTGCTCGTGGACGAGATCGACCGCGCCGACGACGAGTTCGAAGCCTTCCTGCTCGAGCTGCTGTCCGACTTCCAGGTCACCGTGCCCGAGATCGGCACCATCGTCGCGCCCAGCCCGCCGCTGGTGGTACTCACCTCCAACCGCACCCGCGAGCTGCACGACGCGCTCAAGCGCCGCTGCCTCTACCACTGGCTCGGCTACCCGGGCGCGGACCGTGAGCTGGAGATCGTGCTCGTGCGCGAGCCCGGCGTCGAGGAGGCCTTGGCGCGCCAGGTCGTGGCCGCCGTGCGCCGGCTGCGGGAGCTCGACCTCGCCAAGCCGCCCGGGGTCGCCGAGACCATCGACTGGGCCCGCATGCTGCGCTTCCTCGGTGAGGACAGACTCGACGAACGCTCCGCCGGCGACACGCTCGGCGCCGTCGTGAAGGACCGCGACGACCTCGACGTGGTGCGTGCGCACCTCGCGGAACTCGCGTCCGGTGGCTGAGTTCGCCCGGGTGCTGGTGGGCTTCGCGCGAGCGCTGCGCGAAGCCGGCCTTCCCGTGGGCACCGGCGACGCGCTCGGCTGCTGCCGCGCGATGACCGTCCTCGACACCACCGACCTCGCCGACCTTTACTGGGGCGGCCGCGCCACGCTGCTGAAGCGCCACGAAGACCTCCCCCGCTACGACGAGACGTTCCGTCGCTACTTCCTCGGCGCCGGTGAACCGCCGACCGCGCTGCTCACGATCCTCGCCGAGTCGGGCGTCGACGCCACGCTGGCGCTGCCCGAACCCGAACGCACCGGCGACGAGCAGGAGACCGACACGCTGCTCGGGCTCACCGCGTCCGATGTGGACAGTCTGAAACGGAAGTCCTTCGGCACCTGCACGCCCGAGGAGCTCGCCGCGATCCGCCGCATCATGGCCCGGCTTCGGCTCACCCCGCCGAGACGCCGCACGCGCCGCACGCGGCCCGCGCGCAAGGGCCGCGAACCGGACCTGCGCCGCACGGTCCGCGACTCGCTGCGGACGTTCGGCGAACCCCGTGCGCTGCGCTACCGCGAACGCCGCGTGCGGCTGCGGCCGCTGATCCTCGTCCTCGACGTCTCCGGCTCGATGGCCGGCTACTCCCGCACGCTCCTGCAGTTCGCCTACTCCGCGCGCCGCGCCGCCGCGAAGGTCGAGGTGTTCTGCTTCGGCACCCGCCTCACGCGGATCACCGACCAGCTGAGCACCCGCGACGCCGACGAAGCCCTGGCGCGAGCGGCCGAAGCCGTGGTCGACTGGGAGGGCGGCACCCGCATCGGCGCCGCGCTCGACGAGTTCGTGCGCACCTTCGGCCGGCGCGGCCGGTGCCGCGGCGGAGTGGTCGTGATCTGCTCCGACGGGTTCGACCGCGGTGACCCGGACGTGCTGGCCAAGGCGGTGGAGCGGCTGTCTCGGCTGTGCCACCTGCTGGTGTGGACGAACCCGCACGGCGGCGCCCTCGGCCCAGCGCCGCTCGGGATGAGGATCGCCGCGCCGTACGTGGACCTGCTGGTGGCGGGCCACGACCTGCGCAGCCTGGAGGAGCTCGCGGCAGCGTTGCCGCGAGCTCGGTGAGGAGCACCGGCGATGCGGTGGAGCGTGGGGATCGAAGCGGACGGCGAACGCGTCTTCACGCGCGAGGAGATCGTGCGACTGGCCGACGCGGTGGCGGCCTCGGGCGGGATCGCGAGCGGGATCGGCACCACGAGCTACGGCGCGCGCCTGCTCGTCGAGGCACCCGACCGCGAGAAGGCCATCACGCTCGCCACGGCGGAGTTCCGCCGGGCGGCGAAGGCGGCCGGGCTGCCGTCGTTGCCGGTCGGGCGGGTCGAGGCCGTGGGCGAGGACGAGTGATCCGCCTCGGCCCCGCTTCGGGGTACCCGTTCGAGGGCCCTCGCCTGCTCGGCGGGTGGGCGCCGCCCGCCGTCGCCGCGGTGTACGCCGTGCTCTACCGCCCCGAGCCGGAAGGGCGGCCCGATCGCTACGCGGTGATCTATGTCGACCACGCCGGCGACCTGTCCCGGGCGAACCTGCCCTTCCGCCACCCGCGCGCGCAGTGCTGGATCGCCCGCGCGGGCTCGCGGTGGAAGGTGCACATCTGCACCTACGAGGTCCCGGGCGGCCTGCCCGCGCACCGCGAGCAGATCGTCCGCGAGCTCACCGCCGTCTACCGCCCGCGCTGCAACGAAGCCCAGTTCGAGCACACCTGGCACGAGAACTGGATCGGCCACGAACGTTAGCGCGGGCCGAAGCCCACCGCGTCGTGCAGCCGCGAGCGCCGCGTGCCCGATGCCGGGCGCGCGGGCGGGCGCTCCTCCGTCGGCGGTGAATAGGTCGCGCCCACCACGATCTGCTCCGCCATCCCGTACAGCAGCGGCAACGCGCCGGCCACGACCCCGCCCGTGCGGTTGATGTGCGAGACGCCCGGCACGATCGCCTCCGCGTGGGTGTTGATGCGCCGCACGGTGTCCGCGCAGTCCTCGAGATTCGTCGCGACGCGCGCGAGCAGGCCGCCGACCCAGAACAGGTACACCGCGAGGCCGGCGATGAGCAGGGCGATGTCGACGACGGTCAGCACGACCAGGGTGGTGGTCACGACTTCACCTTTCCGAGCACCCGTCCGAGGAACAGGTGGTGCTGCAGGCCTTCGGCGAGCACGGCGTCGACTCGCGTGGCCGTGACGGGGACAAGCGCGGTATCCGCCGTGTTCGCCTCGGTGCCGTGCAACGTGTCACGGATGCCCGCGACCCGGCGGTCGATCACCTTCACGTAGCGGATGAGCAGGCTCAGCAACGCCACGACCACGAGGATCACCACGATCCCGGCGGCGATGGCGATCCACCACAACGTCTCGTCCTGTGTGGACATCCGGATCAGCCTCCCAGCCGTTCACGGCCGCGTCGCAGGCCGGCGACGATGACCTCGGCGTGGTCGATGGTGGTGCGCAGCTCGGCCAGCGGCGCGGTGTTGCGTTCGGCGGCCTTGAGCTCGTCGTGGATGAGTGGCGCGGCCTCGCCGATGGAGCGCGCGAGCACCAGGATCGGCACCACGAGCGCCACCACGACCAGCACGACAGCGGCCCCGATCGAAAACCCGATGATCCAGCCCGTGGTCACGGTTCGCCTCCTTCGGCGTTCACACCGACTCGCAGAAGTCGCGCACCGGCTTGAGATTCGCGTTCACCGAGCCCAGCGCGGCGGGCACGGGTGCGGTCTCCTGCGCGATCACGCGCACGCCGCCCAGCACGCTGCCGAGCGTGCGGCGGACGTGGCGCAGGTGCAGGATCACGCGGAGCAGGCCGACGGCGGCGAACAGGATGATCAGCGCACTGACGGCCAGGGTGGCCCAGGCGGCGGCAGGCATGGCGGACCTCCTTTCAGCCCAGCAGTTTCGCGACGCTGCCGGCGTACCGGGTCGCGCCGACGGCCACTTCGCCGATGGTGCGGTCGGTGCGCGCGAGCGCCTCCGGGACGGGTTCGAGCTGCCCCGCGAGGCGCACGCCGCCCACGAGGATGTCGTCGGCCGCGGCGCGGATCCGCTCGACGGCGGCCAGCACGCGGTTGAGCAGGGCGACGACCACGGGCAGCACCACGAACAGCAGCACGGCGTTGCCGATCCACCACAGGACCACGGTTGCCTCCTCAGGCCGGGGTGCTCGGATAGGACGCGAAGAACCGGCGGAACACGCGTTTCAGCGCCATGAGCGTCGCCTGCAGGCCGATGGTGAAGCCACGGGCCGGGGCCGCCGCGTGACGCGCCGCCGCCGTCTCCCCGCGTTCGGCGCGCGCGATGGCGGCCTGCAGGTTGGTGGCGAACTCGCGCATCAGCACCGAGGAGACGTCGGCGATCATGCCGCGCCCGTACTGCGCGGCGGCGCCGGAGACCTGCAGGTCCTGGTCGACGTCGACGCGCGTACCCGAAGCGGCGCGGGCCAGCTTCGCCGTGACGATCATGGCCGCCTGGCCCCGGCCGCGCTCGTCGGCGCCGCTCGCGTCGACCACGATCCGCCGGGCCTCGTCGTCGCGTTCGGTGATGGCGGCGACGCCGTCGAAGCGCAGCGACACCGGTCCCATCCGGATGCTCACGCGGCCGCGGTAGCGCTCGTCGCCGAGGTCCTCGGTCAGCTCGGCGCCGGGCAGGCACGTCGCCACGACCGGGACGTCGGCGAAGAACCGCCAGACCTTGTCCACGGGCTGCGCGACCTCGAACTGGTTGCGGATCAGCATCGGCTCTCCTTCTTGGCGTACGCGCCGGGGTCGCGCAGGAACGCCACGCGGCAGCTGGCGCAGCAGAAGCTGTACTCGCGGCCCTCGAACGCCACCGGGTCGTCGACCGCCACGGTCATGCCGCACACGGGGTCGACAGTCGTCGCCGAGTCCGGCTCGGCAGCGCAGGCCGGCCCGGGCGGCACTCCGCGGGCCGCCCGGATCCGCACGAGCTCGGCCAGGATCGCCACGGCGATCTCCCGGTGCGACACGCTGCCGAGGTCCAGCCCGGCCGGCACCTGCACGCGGTCCAGCTCGTCGGCCGCCACCCCGCGGTCGGCGAGGTAACCGAGCACGCTCGCCCCGCGGCGGCGTGAACCGACGAGCCCGACGTACGCCGGTCGTGCGGCCAGCGCCCGTTCCACCGACTCCTCGTCGTGGTGGCCCTGCGTCGCCACGACCACGAAGGACCTCTCGATCACCACGTCCAGCTCGGTGTGTCCGACGAGCTGCGCGTGCCAGCCGAGCGAACCCGCCAGCTCCACCAGTGTGTGGGCCATCGGCGAGCGTCCGACCACCACCAGGTGCGGTACGGGCCGCACCGGCTCGATGTACACCTCCAGGGCACCCTCGCTCTGGCACGAGATCGGCACCACCGTCATGCCCTCGGGCACCGCCGCGCCGAACTGCTCCGGCGAACCGAGCAGCAGCAACCGCGGGGTGCCTTCGACGAGCGCCTGCTGGGCCTCACGGATCACCGTCGGCTCGGCACACGCGCCGCCGATCCACCCGCGCAGCTCGCCCTCGGCCGTGATGATCGCGCGGCAGCCCTGCTTGCCCGACGACGGACCCTGGCGCCACACCACGGTCGCGAGCGCGAACGCCTCACCGCGGCGGGCCAGCTCGCCGGCGTGGGCTAGGAAGTCCCAGCCGTCAGGTGAGTGCATCGTGGACAGTTCAGGCATCTCAGGCACCTCAGTCGTCCGTCCGCACCGGCGGCGCGCCGGACACGTCGTGGTGCTGTGTGAGGGCTTCCCATACGCGGTCGGGCAGCAGCGGCATGTCGATGTTGCGCACGCCGGTGTCGTCGAGCGCGTCCATCACCGCGTTCACGAACGCCGCCGGCCCGCCGACCGCGGCGCACTCCCCCACGCCCTTGGCGCCGATCGGGTGGTGCGGCGACGGCGTGACGACCTCGCTGTGCAGCTCGAAGCCCGGCGTCTCCCACGCGGTGGGCAGCAGGTAGTCCATGTAGTTGGAGCCGACGCAGTTGCCCTCGGCGTCGAAGGTGATGAACTGCATGTTCGCCATCGCGTAGGCCTCGGTGAGCCCGCCCATGATCTGACCCTCGACGATCATCGGGTTGATGCGCACGCCGCAGTCGTCCACGGCCACCGTGTTGAGCACGTCCCACACACCGGTTTCGGGATCGACCTCGACGGTGACGATGTAGACCGCGAAGGGCCAGGTCAGGTTCGGCGGGTCGTAGTAGGCGTGGTTCTCCAGACCGGGCTCCATGCCGTCGGGCATGTTGCCGTACGCCGCCATCGCGCACTCCTGGATCGTCACGCCGTGCTCGGGCACCCCGCGCACGGAGAACCGGCCGAGCTCCCACTCCAGGTCCTCTTCGGACACTTCGAGCAGGTGTGCCGCGAGCTTGCGCGCCTTGGCGCGGATCTTGCGCGACACCATGGAGATCGCCGCGCCCGCGACCGGTGTGCTGCGCGAGGCGTAGGTGCCCATGCCGAACGGCGCGGTGTCGGTGTCGCCCTCCTCGACCGTGACGTCGTCGGCCGGGATGCCCAGCTCGTGGCTCACGATCTGGGCCCACGTCGTCTCGTGGCCCTGCCCCTGGCTCTTCGCCCCGACCCGCAGCAGCGCCTTGCCGGTCATGTGCACGCGCAGCTCGGCCGAGTCGAACATCTTGATGCCGAGGATGTCGTACTCGCGGCTGTTGCCGGCGCCCAGCGGTTCGGTCATCGTGGAGATCCCGATGCCCAGGCGCCGCCCGCGTCGGCGCGCTTCTTCCTTCTGCCGCAGGAAGTCCTCGTAACCCACGGCTTTCAGCCCCACGTCGAGACACGCCTCGGGCTGGCCGGAGTCCACGAGGAACCCGAACGGCGTGCGGTACGGGAACGCGTCGGCGCGCACGAAGTTGCGCCGCCGGAACTCCGCCGGGTCCAGCCCCAGGTCCTTCGCGGCCTGGTGGACCATGCGCTCCTGGAAGAACATCGCCTCGGTGACGCGGAACGAGCAGCGGTAGGCGACGCCGCCGGGCGCCTTGTTGGTGTAGGTGCCGCGCGCGGTGAGGTGCGCGGCGGGGACGTTGTAGCAGGCGAACGTCGAGTGCAGCAGCCCGATCTTGAACTTGCTGGGCTGCGCGTCGGCGAAGAACGCGCCGTGGTCGGCCTCGGCGTGCATGCGGACGCCGAGGATCTTGCCGTCGGCACGCAGCGCCAGCTCGCCGTCGAGGTACATGTCGCGCGCGAACCCGGTGGAGATCAGGTTGCCGGTCTTGTCCTCGATCCACTTCACGGGCCGTTCCAGCAGGATGGAGCACAGGATCGAGCACACGTAGCCGGGGTACACGGGCACCTTGTTGCCGAAACCGCCGCCGATGTCCGGCGAGATGATGCGGATCAGGTGCTCGGGCAGTTCGGCCACCATCGCCACGGCGGCGCGGATGATGTGCGGCGCCTGCGTGGTCATGTACACGGTGAGCTTCCCCGTCGCGCGGTCGAAGTCCGCAACGGAGCCGCAGCACTCGATCGGCGAGGGGTGCGAACGCGGGTAGTGCAGCCGCAGTTTCGAGACCACGGCGGCGTGCTCGAACGCCGCGTCGGTGCCGGCCTGGTCGCCGACTTCCCAGCGGTAGACCACGTTGTCGGCCTGGCCCGCCTTGTCGTCGCGGATCAGCGGCGCACCCTCGGCCACGGCCTGCTCGGGGTTCACGATCACCGGCAGCGGTTCGTACTCGACGTCGATGGCCTCGCACGCGTCCTTGGCGATGTAGGGGTCGTCGGCGACGACGCACGCGACTTCCTGGCCCTGGAAGCGCACCTTGTCGGTGGCGAGCACGGCCTGGGTGTCGTAGGAGAGGGTGGGCATCCACGCGAGGTTGCGGGTGGCGGCCATCTCGCCGGTGAGCACGAGCCGCACCCCCGGGATCTCCCACGCCCGGCTGGTGTCGATCGACTTGATCCGCGCGTGCGCGAGCGGGCTGCGCAGGATCTCCATGTGCAGCATGCCCGGCAGCACGATGTCGTCGGTGTAGTTCCCGCGCCCGCGGATGAACCGGTTGTCCTCCACGCGCTTGCGGCTGACGCCGAGCCCGCCGATCTTGTTCTCGTCCAACGCCTGCGACACGTCGAACCTCCTATTCGGACCGTAGCTTGGCGGCGGCCCACAGCACCGACTTCACGATGTTCTGGTAACCCGTGCAGCGGCACAGGTTCCCCGACAGCGCCCAGCGGACGTCCTCTTCGGACGGATCCGGGTTCTCGTCGAGCAGGGCCTTGGCCGAGAGCATCATCCCCGGCGTGCAGAAGCCGCACTGCAGGCCGTGTTCCTCGCGGTAGCCCTCCTGCAGCGGGTGCAGCTCGCTCGCCGTGGCGAGCCCCTCGACGGTGGTGACCTCGTGCCCGTCGGCCTGCACCGCGAGCATCGTGCACGACTTCACCGCGCGACCGTCGACGAGCACGGTGCACGCGCCGCAGTTGGTCGTGTCGCAGCCCAGGTGCGTGCCGGTGAGGCGCAGGCCCTGGCGCAGCAGGTGCGCGAGCAGCAACCGCGGTTCGCACTCCACCACGCGGCGCTCGCCGTTGACCGTGATGGTGATCCGGCGGATCGGGACGTCGCCGGTGGCTTCCTCGTGGATCTCGTGGACGGTCGTCATGCCGCTTCCTCCCCGGTGCGGCCCAGCGCGCGCACCACGAACGTGCGCACCAGGTGCCGCTTGAACTCGGCCGTGCCGCGGTGGTCGGTCTTCGGGCGCGCCGCCGCGGCGGCCAGGTCCGCGGCCTCCGCCACGCGGTCGGGCGTCAGGGCACCGCCCACGAGCGCGTGCTCGGCGTCAGTGGCTTCGATCGTCGAGCCGCCGACGCCGGTGAGGGCGATACCGGCGCGGGTGACCATGTCCGCCTGCGTCTCCACCGCCACCGCGACCCCGACGGTGGCGAAGTCGCCGACGCGGCGTTCCAGCTTGAGGTAACCGCCCGCGGGCGTGCCGCGGGGCGCGGGAATGACGGCCTCCACGGCGATCTCGTCGGGCGCCAGCGCGTTCTGGAACGGGCCGAGCACGAAGTCGCGCGCGGCGATCGTTCGCCGGCCCGCGGGTCCTTCCGCGACGATCGCCCCGTCGAGCGCCAGCACCACCGAAGCCCAGTCGCCCTGGGGATCGGCGTGGCACAACGAACCGACGAGCGTGCCGCGGTTGCGCACGATGGGGTCGGCGATCAGCGGAGCCGCCGCGGCCATCGTCGGCTGCACGGCCTTGAGCAGCTGCGAGCGTTCGAGGTCGGCGTGCCGGCACAGCGCGCCGACGTGGAGGTTGCCCTCGGCGTCGAGCTCGTGGTGGGCCAGGCCGGGAACGTTGTTGATGTCGACGACGAGCCCGGGCGCGGCGAAGCGGAGTTTCATCAGCGGGACCAGGCTCTGTCCGCCGGCGAGGACCTTGGCCTCGTCGCCGGTGCGCAGCAGGTCGAGCGCCTCGGCCAGGGAACGGGGTGCTTCGTAGCGGAACCGGGACGGGTACACGCCGGCCCCTCAGGCTTTCTCGGGAGGTTCGGCCACGGCCGTGGGCAGTGTGTCCTCTTCGGGGTCCTGGCGCGGCCGTTGGTGCGGTGGCCAGGGCCCGGCGACCGGACGGCCCGCCACCTTCAGGAAGTCCACGAGGTCGGGCCACGCCCACACGGTCGGGCTCGGGCCCTGCTTCGGTGCGTCCTCGACGAGCTCGAACAGCCGGGGGTTGCCGCGGCTGTGCCCGTCGGACTCGATCCGCATGACGCGCACCTGCTTCCGCCGTTGGTCAGCTGTCGTGATGCTCCACCCGGACCAGGGGCGCGACAATGCGCGATTAACCGTTTCCTTAACCCCGCCCCGAACTGGGCGGAACCGGTCTCCATACGGATTAGGCCATCGGTTAATTCGCTGTTGCGGAGGACTGGCGCGGCGGGGACGATCGACCGTCATGCAGGTGCCGGCGCAGTTCGAGTACGAGCGGGCCACGAGCGTCGAGCACGCGCTGGCGCTGCTGGCCAAGTACGGCCCGGAAAGCCGCGTGATCGCGGGCGGGCACAGCCTGATCCCGATGATGAAGCTGCGCCTGGCCCGGCCCGAAGCGCTGGTGGACGTCAACGAACTCACCGAACTGTCCGGGATCGAGGTCTCCGGCGGCGAGCTGCGCATCGGCGCACTCGTGCGGCACGCGGAGCTGCTCGCCTCCGCCGAGGCCGGCGCGTTGTTCCCGATCCTGGCCGATGCCGAGAGGGTGATCGCCGACCCGATCGTGCGCAACCGCGGCACGATCGGGGGTTCCCTGTGCCAGGCGGATCCGTCGGAGGACCTGTCGGCCGCGTTCACCGCGGTGCGGGCGAACGCCGTGATCCGCGGTGAGGAGGGCACGCGAACCGTGCCCGTGCGCGAGTTTTTCACCGGGCCCTACAGCACGGTCGTCGGTCCGGCCGAGCTGCTCGTGGAGCTGCGGCTGCCGATCCGCGAGGGCAGCGGGAGCGCGTACGCGAAGGTCGGCCGACGGGCGGGCGACTGGGCGGTGGCGGCCGCCGGGGCGGAGCTCGCGCTCGAAGGCGCCGACGTCGCCGAAGCCGGCATCGGGCTCACCGCGGTCGGCGCGCCGCGGTTCGTGGCGGCCGAGGCCGAGGACTTCCTGCGCGGTGGCGCCGCTTCGGCGGAACGCTTCGAGAAGGCCGGGTTCATCGCGGCCGGGCACTGCGCCCCCGCCGCCGACCAGCGCGGACCGGTGGACTACAAGCGCCACCTCGTCGCCACGCTCACCACCCGGGCGCTGCACCGGGCGGCGGAACGGGCCGGAGGCTGACGGGCGTGGACATCACGGTGACGGTCAACGGCGAACCCCACCGCCGCACGGTCGAGCCGCGCCTGCTGCTCGTGCACCTCCTGCGCGACGACCTCGGGCTCACCGGCACGCACTGGGGCTGTGACACCTCCAACTGCGGCACCTGCGTCGTGTGGCTCGACGACCTCCCGGTGAAGTCGTGCACGGTGCTGGCCGTGATGGCCGACGGCAAGCAGGTGCGCACCGTCGAGGACCTCGGCCACGGTGCGGAGCTCGACCCCGTGCAGCAGGGTTTCGTGGCGTGCCACGGGATCCAGTGCGGGTTCTGCACCCCGGGCATGCTGATGACGGCGCGCTGGCTGCTCGACCACGACCCGGATCCGAGCGAGGACGTGATCCGCGAAGCGATCTCCGGGCAGCTGTGCCGCTGCACCGGTTACGAGAACATCGTCCGTTCGATCCGGTGGGCGGCCGTGCACCCGGACGGGGAGCCCTCATGACCTACGGTTCGTTGCCCCGCAAGGAAGACGCGCGCTTCGTGCGCGGGCGCGGCACGTTCGTCGACGACCTCGTGCTGCCCGGGATGCTGCACGGCGCGATCCTGCGCAGCCCGCACGCCCACGCGCGCCTGGTGTCGGTGGACACCAGCGCGGCCGAGGCGCACCCCAAGGTTCGCGCCGTGCTCACCGGGAAGGATCTGGCCGAGCGCGGGATGGCGTGGATGCCGACGCTCTCGCACGACGTGCATGCCGTGCTCGCCACCGACAAGGTCCGCTTCCAGGGCCAGGAGATCGCGTTCGTCGTCGCCGAAGATCGTTACGCGGCAAGGGATGCGCTGGAGCTGATCGACGTCGAGTACGAGCCGCTGCCGGTGGTCGTCGACGCGCCGGCCGCGCTCGCCGCCGGTGCCGCCGTGATCCGCGACGACCTCGGCAAGGCCGACAACCACGTGTTCGACTGGTCCTCCGGCGACGAAGCGGCCACCGAAGCCGCGTTCGCGAAGGCCGATGTGGTGGCCCGGCAGGACATGCTCTACCCCCGCGTGCACCCGGCGCCGCTGGAAACGTGCGGTGCCGTCGCCGACATCGACGCGATCACCGGCAAGCTCACGGTGTGGGCCACCGCGCAGGCGCCGCACGCGCACCGGATCCTGTACTCGCGGATCACGGGCCTGCCGGAGCACCGGATCCGCATCGTCGCCCCCGACATCGGCGGCGGCTTCGGCAACAAGGTCGGGATGTACCCCGGTTACCTGTGCGCGGTGGTGGGCTCCATGGTCACCGGGCGGCCGGTGAAGTGGACCGAGGACCGCTCGGAAAACCTGATGAGCACGTCGTTCGCCCGCGACTACCACATGAGCGGCGAGATCGCGGCCACGAGCGACGGCCGGTTGCTGGGGCTGCGCGTGCGCGTGCTCGCCGACCACGGCGCGTTCAACGGCACCGCGCAGCCGGCGAAGTTCCCCGCCGGGTTCTTCCACGTGTTCACCGGCTCCTACGACCTGCCGGCCGCGTTCTGCTCGGTCACCGGCGTGTACACCAACAAGGCGCCCGGCGGCGTCGCGTACGCGTGCTCGTTCCGGATCACCGAAGCCGTGTACGTGGTCGAGCGGATGATGGACGTGCTCGCGCGCGAGCTGGGCCTGGATCCGGCCGAGCTGCGCATGCGCAACCTGCTGCGGCCCGAGCAGTTCCCGTACACCTGCGCCACCGGCTGGCAGTACGACTCGGGCGACTACCCGCGCGCGCTGACGCTGCTGAAGGAGATCGCCGGCTACGACGGGCTGCGCCGGGAACAGGCCGGGAAACGCGCTCGTGGCGAGCTGATGGGCCTCGGCCTGAGCTTCTTCACCGAGGCCGTGGGCGCCGGGCCGCGCGAGCACATGGACATCCTCGGCTTCGGCATGGCCGACGGCGCCGAGCTGCGCGTGCACCCGTCCGGCTCGGCCGTGTTGCGGCTCTCGTGCATGTCGCAGGGCCAGGGCCACGAGACGACGTTCGCGCAGCTCGTGTCGGCCGAGCTCGGCATCCCGCCCGACGAGGTCGAGGTCGTGCAGGGCGACACCGACCGCACGCCGTTCGGTCTCGGCACCTACGGCTCCCGCTCGACACCGGTGTCGGGCGCGGCCGCCGTCACGGTGGCGCGGAAGGTGCGCGAACGCGCGCGGCAGGTCGCGTCGGCGATGCTCGAGGTGAGCCCCGACGACCTCGAGTGGGAACGCGGACGCTGGTTCGTGCGCGGTGTCCCCGGGCGCGGGCACACGATCCGCGAGATCGCGCTGGCCGCGCACTCCGACCTGGCGCTGCCCGAAGGTGTGGAAGGGCAGCTCGACGCGAGCACCGTGTACAGCCCGCCGAACCTGACGTACCCCTTCGGCGCGTACCTGTGCGTGGTCGACGTCGACGCGGACACCGGCCAGGTGCGCGTGCGCCGCTTCATCGCCGTGGACGACTGCGGCGTGCGGATCAACCCGATGATCGTCGCGGGCCAGGTGCACCGGGGTCTCGCCGACGGCATCGGCATGGCGCTGATGGAGCTCATGGCCTTCGACACCGACGGCAACCACCTGGGCGGCTCCTTCATGGACTACCTGCTGCCCACTGCGCTGGAGTGCCCGTCCTGGGAGCTCGGCGAGACCGTGACGCCCTCACCGCACCACCCCATCGGCGCGAAGGGCATCGGCGAGTCCGCCACCGTCGGCTCGCCGGCGGCCGTGGTCAACGCGGTGGTCGACGCCCTGGCGCCGTTCGGCGTGCGCCACGCCGACATGCCGCTGACCCCGGCCGCGGTCTGGCGGGCCATGCGCGGCACGCCGCTGCGGGCCGACCTGGCGATCTCCTGAGCGGGATGAACCGGCGGGGCCGCGGATCCGTATTCGCAGTGAGGAACGCGGAAAGGAATCGCCATGACCCCGACGCCGCTCAACGGCCGGGCACTCACGCTGTTGCGCGCCGTCGCGGCGGGCCGCGCCGAGCTCGGCGCCGGCAGCGAGCCCGACCTGCGGATCGACGGCCTGCTCTGCTCCGTCCAGCCCACCGCGCACGCGCTCACGCACGCCGGGCTCGTCCGGCCCGTCCGGGCGGTCGCGCCCGGGCAGTGGGTGCCGGCCGAGCTCACGGCGGCCGGGGCGCAGGTGCTGGAGCTGGACTCCGCAGCCTGAGCCACTGTGCGGCGCGCGCGTCGTCGATCTCAGCCTGTTGTGACCGGTGAGCGCGGAAACGCGAGCACCGCACCGAGACTGATCAGCGCGACCGCCACCATGTACAGCGACACCGACAGCGACGTGCCGGTCGACGTCTGCAGGGCCGTCGCGATCAGGGGCGCGAAACCGCCGCCCAGCACCGCACCCACGGCGTACGCGAACGACGCGCCGCTGTAGCGGTAGCGCGGTTCGAACAGCTCCGCGAACAAGGCCGACTGCGGCCCGTAGGTCGCGCCCAGACCGAGGTTCAGCACGACCACCGCGACGCCGAGCAGCCACGGCTGGCGGGTGTCGACGAGCAGGAAGAACGGGATCGACCACACCACGAGCAGCACCGAACCCACGAGGTACACCCGTTTTCGCCCGACGCGGTCCGACCAGATCGCGCCCGCGATGATGCTCACGAGCCACACGACACTGCCGACGATGATCTCCACCAGCATCGTGGTGCTGCTCAGCTTGAGCACGGAAGTGCCGTAGGACAACAGGTACGCGAAGAAGACGTAGCCCAGCGCGGTGTTGGCGATGAAGCTCAGCGCCGCCACGGTGACCTCACGCGGGCGCCGGCGCAGCACGTCGACGATCGGCACGCGGCTGCGTTCGCCGGTCTGCCGCAGCTGCGCGAACACCGGGCTTTCGGCCACCCGCAGGCGGATCACCAGGCCCACGACCACCAGCACGAGACTGACCAGGAACGGCACCCGCCAGCCCCACGACCGGAAGGCCTCCGGCGACAGCGAGCTCGTCACCGCGAAGAACACCAGCTGCGCGATGATCAGCCCGGCGGGCACGCCGATCTGGGAGAACGAGCCGTAGCGCCCGCGCCGCCCCGGGGGCGCGTGTTCGACGGCCATCAGGGCCGCGCCGCCCCACTCGCCGCCGGCCGAGATGCCCTGCAGCACGCGCAGCACCACCAGCAGCACGGGCGCGAGCACGCCGGCCTGCGCGAACGTCGGCAGCACCCCGACCGCGGCCGTCGCGAGCCCCATCAGGACGAGCGACGCGACCAGCATCGCCTTGCGCCCGACCCGGTCGCCGAAGTGGCCCCACACGATCCCGCCCAGCGGCCGCGCGACGAAGCCCACGCCGAGCGTCGCGAACGCCGCCAGCGTGCCCGACGCCGGTGAGAGCGAGGGGAAGAACAGCTTGTTGAACACCAGCGCGGTGGCGGTGCTGTAGATGAAGTAGTCGTACCACTCGATCGTCGTGCCGATCGCGCTCGCCACCGCGACGCGGCGCACCTGCTCGCCGCGCACCAGGACCTGCTCAGCCATCCCGTCCTCTCCCTGTTGATCAACCCGAGCATAGTCCGCGCAGGTCGAGGGGGAAACGGCCAAGAGTCGCCCGGGTGTCCGTCTGTCCCGTCAGTTCTTCCCCATCCGCACCAGCGACCCCAGCGAGGCGTCCGGCAGGTAGGCGCGCGCGAGTCCGACGCCGATCCGCGGCAGGTCGGCTTCCTCGCGGTAGGCGAGGTACATCGGCACGTAGCGGGGTTTGAACTTCGTCTTGAACGCGTGCAGCGAGCGGAACCCGTAGTAGGGCTCCATCGCTCCGCCGAACGAGTCGAGGAGCCGTTCGAGCGGCGCGGCGGGCGGGGCCTCCGGGGCGCGGGCCAACGGGGCGCCCGAGAGCGAGACGAACTTCGCGCCCTCGGTCCGGAACGCCTGGCAGGACGAGGCGATGAGGAACTCCACCACGGGCCGGAACCCGTCGCCGCGGCGACGCATCACGTCGAGCGTCCAGCCTTCGACCTGCCCGGCACCGCCGTACACGGGCAGCCACGACGTGACGCCCTGCACCACGCCGTCGGCGTCGACCGCCAGGCCGACGCGCACGCGCGGGTCCAGCGCCTCGTCCACGCCGCCGAGCGTGAAGCCCATCTCGGGCATCCCCTTGTCCCCCACCCATTCCTCGGAGATCGCGCGGACCTGCGCGACGAGCGACCACGGCTCGTCGGCCAGCGTCACCAGGCGGAAGGTGACGCCCTCCTTCACCGCGCGATTGAGCGCCGAGCGCACGTTCTGCCACGCCTTCCCGCGGAACTCCAGGTTCTCGAGGTCGACGAGGGTGTCCTCGGCGACCTGCACGCGGGCCCAGCCGAGCGAGTCCGTGACGACGGTGGTCTCCTCCGTGACGGAGAACAGACACGGCACCAGCCCGGAGTTGTCGCACAGCTCGGCGAACGCCCGGATCGTGCCCGCGGTGTCGGGGCCGATCGGGTCGCCGAGGGCGATGGCGACGCCGGCGTGGCGGCGGTAGGCGAGGTAGGACTCGCCGTCGGGGCCGAAGAAGTGGGAGTTCTCCGGCCAGAGCGTCATCCAGGACAGCGTGCCGCCGCCGTGGCGCTGCAGGAGTTCGGTGGCGCCGTCGACGTCGCGGGAGCCGAGCGCGCGGCGCCGTTTCCGCCGCGAGGGCACGCGGAACGCCCCGCGCGCCGCGATGAGCAGCGTCAGCATGGCGCCCCAGAGCACGGCGTCGGCGATGAGGAACGACGCGTTTTCGATCGTGTAGGCCAGGCCGAAGATCTCCGCGACGACCACGACCACGGCGATCACGACGCCGAGCGCCACGATCAGCGACGCGAGTGCGACCGCCCACCGCCACGCCGCGCGTTTGCCGCGCCGCAGGCCGTTGATCATCAACGCGATCACCACGAGCACGATCGCCAGCTCGGGCACCGAATCGGCCTGGCCCGCCGTGGAGCCGAGCGGGCTGACCCCGGGCGCGATGCGCACCACGACCTGCACCGCGCCCGCGATGACGAGGCCGGTGACCGCGAGCAGCCGCCACTCCCGCCGCGTCGGGCGGCCCGTGGACCGGAGGCGTTTCGGCCCGGCGAGGCGGCGCGCGAGCGGCAGCGTGAGGCCGACGGCGAGCAGGTGTTCCAGGTCGGCGAGCGTGCCGATGTAGAGGATGGACACCCCGACGTACACGCACAGCAGCGCACGCAAGCGCAGCCGCCACGGCGAGCGGATGGTCGCGCTCACCACCGCGACCACGGCGAGCGCCCCCGCGGAGAACCCGACGTCGGTGCGCCCGGCGAGCTGCGTCGCCCACTCCCAGCCGGTGCCGCGCAGCGCGAGCAGGATCAGCGCGGCGCCGAGGGTGGCGGCCAGCTGCGCCCCGACGGCGATCGTGGCGGTCCGGCGGGTGCCCAGCCGCGCTTCGGCCGGGCCGACGAGCAGGGCGAACCCGCCGGCCACCAGGAGGTAGAAGAGCGGGTTCAGCGCGAAGAACGGTCCGATGAGGAACGTCCACCAGCGGCCGTCGAGGAGCGAGGGCAGGCCGTAGGACACCTGCGGGAACCACTCGCGCGTCTCGACGGCGCTCCACAGCGTGCCCGTCGCCAGGCCGAGCGCGACCATGGCGACGACGACGGCTGTGGTGAACGGGGCACGTCGCCACAGCACCAGCGCGATCGACCGTGCACGGGTGAGGAACTCGGGGGTTTTCGCGTGCTCGACGGTCGCGGTGTGTTCTGCCATGGTGGCCGGCCCGGTCCGCGGTCTCAGTACAGCGGCGGGGTCGGCGTGGTCGGCTGCGGCGCCCGGCTGCGGGGCCGGCCCATCACGAGCGCGACGATGGCGGCCACGACCAGGACCAGCCCGCCGATGAAGAACCCGAGCGCGTAGCCGAACAGGCCCGGCAGGTTCAGGTCGACGCCGAGGCGGGAGTTCACGCCGGGCGTGCCATCGGCGTTCATCACGACCGCGCGGTAGTCGCCGTCGGTGATCTGCCACGTCACGTCGGTCGCGCCGGAGGCGACCCAGAACGGCTGGGTGGCCGGCGGGGCCGCCAGCGCCGTGCCGTCGCGGCGGACCGCGTCGAGCGCGAACGGGTCGAGGTCGAAGTTGCGCGCCTGCTCGATCGCGACGCCGGTCAGGTACCGGTCGACGTCCGCGGCGGGCCCGATCGCGATGAACAGGCCGGAGGCGTTGCCGCCCGTCGCGTGGACGGTGACCGACGGCTCCCCGAGCGCCCGCGTGACCCTCCCGGTGTCGGTGATCTGCGCCGTGTCGGTGACGATGGCCGCGGTCGGTGTCGTCACGTCGTGCTCCCCCGACTTCAGCGACCCACCGGACCCGAAGATCAGCAACAGCACCCCGCCCCCGATGGCCAGGCACACCCCGATCACGAGCACGACCACCGAGATCACGATCACGGCGATCCGCGCCGGACTGCGGCGCGGCGGATAGGTGTAAGTCATCGGTGCCTCCCCGGCTCGAAGACAGGTCTCGGCAGACGATCCCCGGCCCCACCGACCTTCGGGTGTCCATTGTGGTCGGTGGGTGACCAAAACGGGCCACGCGACGGAAACTCACCCTTCGGACCCGCTGCGCGCCACTTCCACGCACGACGCGCCCCCGGGCTTCGCGGGGCACACCCCGGCCCGGCGACCGAGGACCGTCGTCGCAGCACGAATCGGATGGTAACCCCGCTTTCGGGCACCTCCGACCGGCTCGGGACCGGGCCGCTGCCGGCTTCCCCGGCCCGGCGCAGCGTGGCACCACGGGGCCGGTCTCTTCAGCGGCGGCTGCGCGCGGGCGTTGCGCACGTCGCCGTTCTGGCCGTCTTCGTGGCGGCCGATGCTGCTGCCGTTGGCGCCGGCGCGTTCGGTGATCCGGCCTGGCTTGGGCGGGCGCGGTTCCGGAATTCTCTTGTGGTGAAACGGTTCGGCGGCGCTCAGCAGCTTCGGCCACCAGTCCCGTTCGGCCAGGCGACGACAACCCCTGCCGTGCGCCCAACCGGGCTGTTTGACGCCGCGGTGATTCTGGCGGGCTTCGGACCGGGCCCCGATCACGTGCGGCCGCAGTGCTGCCGAGGACCTCTTGCGATGATCGACTGCCGACGGTGAAAAGTGCATCCGCAACCGGGTGCGTCAACTCCAGCCGAACGTCGTGCGGCGGCCCGCGTTCAGTGCGACACGCCCCCCAAGGTGGTCGTCCCCCGGGGTCGCGCCCGTCACTCCACCCTCAGCGCGCACACCGAACGAAGAGCACACCCGGGATTCGTCGGAATCACCCGGCCGGCCGGTCCCGACGTGGCCGAATCGCGCTCCCGCCCTACACCGACGGAACTTCCACCTCACCCGGCACCCGATCCGGCCTCAACCCCCGCCAAGCCGTGTGTCGGAGCCGCTGATCGCCCGGAGTCAGGCGGCGGTACACGACCTCGCCGACAAGCGAAGGTGCCAGCCAATGCGCCCCCCGGGCCCGGTCGCGGGGCACCACGTTGGCGAACGGGCTCACCGACCGCTCCAACGGCGCCAGGGTCTCCCGCAGCTCCACCAGCATCTGCTCCGTGAAGCCAGTCCCCACATCACCCAGGTACAGCAGATCACCCGAAACCGGGTCGTGCGCACCAAGCAGTAGCGCACCAAGAGTGGACGCACGACGCCCCTGACCCGGCCGCCAGCCCCCGAGCACAACTTCCGTGGTCCGGATCAACGGGTGCTTCAACCACTCCGGACTCCGCCGCCCCGGGTGGTACTTCGAAGCTCGCGCCTTGACCACCAGGCCTTCGAGCATCATCTTCTGCGCCACGTCCAGCAGGTCCTGCGGCGACATCCCCTGCGCCGACAAGTCCGTGTGGGAGTACGACGGGGTGATGGCCAGCAGGCGACGGTCCGGCACCTCAAGGGTCTCGAGGACGCCACGGCGTTCGTCATAGGTGGCGTCCAAGAGTGAATCACCGCCGAGCGACAGCACGTCGAACACGAAGAACGACACCGCGCGCGCCGAGGTGTCGTGGTTCTGCAGCAGGCCGAAGTCGGGGTGGCCCTGCTCGTCCAGGGCCACGATCTCGCCGTCGAGCACCGCGGGCCGGCCGTCCAGCGCGTCGCCGAACGCGCCCAGCAACTCGGGGAAACGGCCGGTGAAGTCGTTGTTGTTGCGGCTCGTCAGCACGGTGGTGCCGTCGGGGGCGACGCGCATGATGGAGCGGTAGCCGTCCCACTTGAACTCATACGCGTAGTCCGGGCTGTCGCGCAGGAGGCCGCCGTCGGGGGTCGCGAGCATGGGCTCGATCGGGGCCGGCACGCGCGACCGCTCAGCACCGCCTGCCATGCCGGCCTCCCGCCTCGGACGTCCCGCTCGTCCCACCGTAGGGCGAACCGAGCGGAAACGTCCACAGTGGTCACCCGCCGTGGGTGCTGCCGCTCTGGTAGTCGGTGTAGGTGTAGGGGTTGTCGAGGACCTTCGCCTCGGGCACGTCGGGGTTCATCCCCTGCGCCCAGGCCTCGTCGCCCAGCTGTGCGCGCAGGTGCTCGACCGTCGCGTCCACCGTGCGGCGCACCGCCGCCAGGTCGACGTCCACGAGGCGGCCGTCGCGCTTCACCAGGCGGCCGTTCACCAGCACGGTGTGCACATCGCCGCGCTGGGCCTGGAACGCGATGTGGCCGTGGGGGTTGATCAGGGGGAACGACACGGGCGAGTGATCGTTTTTCACCAGCACGAGGTCGGCCTTCTTGCCGACCTCGACGCTGCCGAGTTCCGCCTCACGCCCGAGCGCCCGGGCGCCGCCGCGGGTGGCCCACTCCACGACCTGGTCGGCGCGCAGCGCCGCGTGCGTGACGGTGTCGCCCTTCGCGTGGGCCTCCAGGTGCTCGCGGGACCGGTCGGCACCCAGCGTGGTGCGCATGGCCGAAAAGAGGTCACCGCTCCACCACACGGACGTGTCCATCGACAGCGACACCGGGATGCCGTGCGAACGCAGTGCCCAGGAGGGCGGGTAGCCCTGGCCCGCGCTCTGCTCGCTCTCGGTCGACACCGACACCGAACCGCCGGTCGCGGCGATGCGGTGGTAGGAGTCGGCCGAGAGCGAGGCGCCGTGCACGTAGATCGTCTCGGGCGTCATGAAGCCGTGGTCGTGCATGAGGCGGATGCCGTCGTCGCCCGTCGCGCCCCACACGCCCGCGTGCGTGGTCACGGGCACGCCGAGCTCGCGCGCGACCTCGAACGCGGGCTTCTCTGGGAACGCCGGGTCGCCGGTCACGTCGAACGCGAGCTGGAAGCCGAGCATCGGGTCGCCCGTCATGCGGCGCGCCACGAACTCGCGGAACTCCGGCGTGGCGGTCCAGTGCGCCGGCGCGTCCTGGATGTTGCCGTACGCCAGCACGAACCGGCCCGGCACGGCCTGCAGCGCGTCGACGGCCGCGTCGGCGTGCTCGGTCGTCTGCAGTCCGTGCGACCAGTCCACTGTGGTCGTCACGCCGGCGTCGAGCGCTTCCCAGGCGGACAACAGGTTGCCCGCGTAGACGTCGGCCGGGCGGAAGGTCTTGCCGTGTTCGAGGTAGTACCAGACGAAGTACTGCGTCAGCGTCCAGTCGGCGCCGTAGCCGCGCATCGCCGTCTGCCACATGTGCCGGTGCGTGTCGATCATGCCGGGCATCACGATGCCGCCGGTCGCGTCGATCTCCACGGTGCCTTCGGGCACGGCCAGCTCCGGGCCGACGGCGGTGATCGTGTCGCCGGTGACCAGCACGTCGTGCCCGGGCAACACGCGGCGGGTGGCGTCGACGGTCAGCACGGTGCCGCCGCGCAGGACGACCGGACGGCCGGTGGGCTCGCTCATGGCTGCCTCTCTTCCACGCCGGAGCCCCACGGACCCCTGACGCGTACAATCGTCCGCTTGGCGGACAACCAGTGGGGTGCAGACACTTTTGCGCACCGCGGAGCCCCTGTCAATGCCCGGCCCGGCCCCGGTGCCGCGCGAGGCCGGGCCGCACTGTCCGTCTCGCGGACAGCGAGCGGATACGCTTCGCGGGACGCAGTGCCCGCCAGGCCGTGAGGAGGTCGTGCCATGCCACGAGAGGGAACCGGTCCGGACTTCATCGAGGCGCTCGCCCGCGGGCTCGAAGTGATCGCCGCCTTCCGGCCCAACCAGCCGGTGATGACGCTCGCCGAGGTCGCGACCGCCACGAAACTGGCCCGCCCCACCGCGCGGCGGATCCTGCTGACGCTCGAAGAGCTCGGCTACGTGCGCGCGGCCGAGCGTGGTTACGCCCTCACGCCCCGCGTGCTCGAGCTCGGCGTCGCCTACGTGCGGTCGATGGGCCTGTGGGACATCGCGCGCCCGCACCTGGAGAAGCTCGTCGCGCAGACCAACGAGTCCTGCTCGATCGCCCAGCTCGACGGTTCCGACATCGTCTACGTGGCCCGGGTTTCGGTGCCGAAGATCGTGTCGCTGGCCGTGCAGATCGGCACCCGGTTCCCGGCGCTGCCGACGTCTCTGGGCAAGGTCCTGCTCGCGGCCCTGTCACCCGAGGAGCTCGAGACCACACTCGCCGAGCCGACGCGCTCCGGGCTCGTGCCGCGGTGGCAGCCCGGCCACGCCGAACGCGACGCCGAGCTGCGTGAGGTGCGCGCCCGCGGCTGGGCACTGACCGACGAGCAGCTCACCCTCGGGATCCGCTCGGTCGCGGCGCCGCTGCGCGACGGGGCCGGGCGCGTGATCGCGAGCGTGAACGTCAACTGCCACGCCGCCGAGACCCCGGTCGACCGGCTCGTCGGCCATCACCTGCCGCTGCTGCTGCAGGCCGCGGGTGACATCAGCGCGGACTTCGCGCGCCTGCAGGACGTGCCCCACACCGCCGCCGCGGCTGCGCCGGCGGTGTCCTGACCCGCGCTTGACCGGCGCGCCGCACTGGCGCAGACTCTCGGTTGGACGACTCGGACGGACAATGGTCCGTCTGACGGACACAGAGAGAGGCGAAGCATGGAAGACTCCCCGGCGGGAGCGGGCACCGGACCGCTGTCGGGGCTGCTGGTGGCGGACTTCTCCCGGGTGCTGGCCGGCCCGTACGCCACGATGCTGCTCGCCGACCTCGGCGCCGAAGTCGTGAAGGTCGAGGGCCCGCAGGGCGACGAGACCCGCACCTGGATGCCGCCGGTGCGCGGCGAGACCTCCACCTACTACCTGGGCGTGAACCGCGGCAAGCGCTCGATCGCCCTCGACCTGCGCGACGAGGCCGACGCGCAGGTCGGGCGCGAGCTCGCCGCCCGCGCCGACGTGCTCATCGAGAACTTCAAGCCCGGCGGCCTGGCCAAGTACGGCCTCGACTACGAGACCGTCCGCGCCCTCAACCCCGGCCTCGTCTACGCGTCGATCACCGGCTTCGGCTCCGGCGCCGGCAGCCACGTGCCCGGCTACGACCTCATGGTCCAGGCGATCTCCGGCCTGATGAGCCTCACCGGCGACCCCGCCGGGCCGCCGTACCGCGCCGGCATCTCCGTGTTCGACGTGATGGCCGGCAACCACGCCGTGATCGGCATCCTCGCCGCGCTGCGCCACCGCGACGCGACCGGCGCCGGCCAGCTCGTGGAGGTCAACCTGCTGTCCTCGGCGCTCACCGGGCTGGTGAACCACAGCTCCGCCTACGTCGCCGGCGGCGTGGTCCCCTACCGGATGGGCAACGCGCACCCCAGCGTCTTCCCGTACGAGCCGCTGCCGACCGCCGACGACGACCTCATCGTCGCCGCGGCCAACGACGGCCAGTTCCGCAAACTGTGCAACGTGCTCGCCATCCCCGAGATCGCCGAAGACCCGCGTTTCTCGCACAACGCCGACCGCACCCGCAACCGCGAAGAGCTGCGCCCGATCCTCGTCGAGCGCCTGGCCGCCCGCAGCGCCGTCGACTGGTTCGAGGCTCTCACGGCGGTGGGGGTGCCGTGCGGCCCGATCTCCACGATCGACGGCGGCTTCGCGATGGCCGAACGGTTCGGGCTCGACCCCGTGGTCGAGGTCGGCGAAGGCGACCGCGCGGTGCCCACCACGCGCCATCCGTTGCGGCTTTCCGCGACCCCGGCGTCCTACCGGCTGCCGCCGCCCGAGCTCGACGAGCACGGCACCGAACTGCGCGCCTGGCTGAGCACCCCGCGCAGTGATTCCCCGCGCAGTGGCCCCCAGGGAAAGGACGACGCGTGAACGAGCCGGTGTACGAGACGGCGCTCGGGGCGTCGTCGCTCGACAAGATCACCTTGCTCGGCCAGGACCTGGCCCACGACGTGATGGGCAAGGTCGGTTTCGGCGAGCTGTCGTTCTGGCTCGCGACGCAGCGCCGGCCGACACCGGGCGAGACCCGCGTGTTCGAGGCTGTGCTCGCGGCTCTGGCCGACCACGGCTTCACCCCGACTGCGATCGTCACGCGCCTGACCTACCTGTCCGCGCCCGACTCGATCCAGGGCGCGCTCGCCGCCGGTCTGCTCGGCGGAGGTTCGCGCTTCCTCGGCGTCACCGAAGACTGCGGCCGCTTCCTCCACGAGGTCCTCGCCTCCGCCGGCGACCTCCCCACCGACGACGCCGGCTGGGACGCGCTCGCCCTCGAAACCGTGCGCGCGAAACGGAAAGCCCGCGAGTTCATCCCCGGGCTCGGGCACCACGTGCACAAGCAGGGCGACCCGCGCACGCCGCGGCTGCTGGAGATCGCCGCCGAGGAAGGGCTCGTCGGCCCGCACCTGGCGCTGTTCACCGCCATCGGCCGCGTGCACCCGCAGGTGCTCGGCAAAACGCTGCCGCTCAACGGCGCGGGCGTCTGCGGCGCCGCGCTTGCCGACCTCGGGCTGCCGCTGGAGCTGCTGCGCGGGTTCGCCCTGCTAGCCCGCACGGCCGGGCTGATCGGCCAGCTCGCCGAAGAGCTGCGCCACCCCGTGGGGAACGACATCTTCCTCGCGGTGGACCTGAACAACCGGCCCGTCGAGCCGGACCCGTACACGCCCTGACCCGCGGAAACCGGCCGAGGAGAGGACGCCCATGGAGCTCGTCACCGAGGACAACATCACGGAGCTGGCCGCGCGGCGGTGGGGCACCGCGCACGACCCTCGCACGAAGGAGCTGATGACCGCGCTCGTGCGGCACCTGCACGACTTCGCGCGCGAAGTGCGGCTCACCGAGCCAGAGTGGATGGCCGCGATCCAGTGGCTCACCAGGACGGGCCAGATCAGCGACGAGAAGCGCGAGGAGTTCATCCTCGCCTCCGACGTGCTCGGCCTGAGCATGCTCGTCGTGCAGATGAACCATGCCTTCGAGAAGGACGCCACGCCGGCCACGGTGCTCGGCCCGTTCCACATCGACGGCTCTCCCGAGCTGGACTTCGGCGGCGACATGTCCGACGGCGTCGAGGGCGCCCCGCTCTACGTCAGCGGCACCGTCCGCTCCCTCGACGGCTCCCCCGTCGCCGGCGCGCTGCTCGACGTGTGGCAGGCGGACGCCGACGGCTCGTACGAGTCGCAGCTGCCGGAGGTCGACGAGGCCCGGCTGCGCGCGAAGTACATCACTCGCGCCGACGGCACCTACTGCGTGCGCACGATCGCCCCGAAGGGGTACTCGGTCCCGATGGACGGTCCGGTCGGCGACCTGATCTCGCGCACCGACATCAGCCACTACCGTCCGGCCCACGTGCACTTCCTCGTGAACGCCGCCGGCCACGAGCCGCTGATCACGCACCTGTTCCAGGAGGGCGCCCAGTACCTCGACAGCGACGTCGTGTTCGGCACCAAGCAGGAGCTCGTGGTCACCTTCGAGCCCCACGAGCCGGGCCCGACGCCCGACGGCGGCGAGTCGGCCGTGCCGTGGGTCGAGGCGCGCTACGACTTCGTCCTGCAGCCCGTCGGCTGAGTCCGGGAATCCCGAGAATCCCGGCAGCAGAGACAGCGAGAGACAGCAGAGACAGCAGAAGGCCCCCAGCGCTCACGAATCGCTGGGGGCCTTCGCATGCGCGGTCAGCGCCCGAGCTGCTCCAGCAAGGCCGGCCACGCGGCGGCGCGAACGTCGAGTTCGCCACCGTGGCGGTCCTTCGTGTCCCGGATGCCGACCGACTCGATGCCCACGGCGACCTCGACGCATTGCCCTTCACTGCTCGAATACGACGAGGTGCGCCACCGCCGGGTCTCGCTCACGTTCTACCCGCCTTGGTGCTCGGTTCGGATGGTCTCCATCAGGCTAGTCGAATCCTCGAAGCTCAACGCTGTCGCCTGGAGCGCCTCCCAGGCCGACTCGTACCGGTCCACGTCGCGAGTCTCCTCCAGGTACGAGCCACCGGCGAGGGTGTCGAGGTAGACATACGTAGCCCGGTCGGCAAGATCGAGCAGCGTGAAGGGCGTCCCCATCGCCGGGTGGCCGCTCATGTCGGTCGGGAGTACCTGCACGCGGATGCCGGGCGAGTTGGCGGCCGAGATCAGCGCAGCCAGCTGGTCCGCCATCACGCCGCGACCGCCGACGGGGCGCCGCAGCGCCATCTCGTCGAGGATCACCCACATCCGCAGGTCTCGGGACCGGGCACTCTCCTGGAGTTCGGTTCGGACCTTGAGCCGCTGCTGGATCGTCTCCTCACTCGCGTCCGGAAGGCCGAGGCGCAGAACGGCTTCGGTGTATCCACGGGTCTGGAGCGCACCCGGCACGATGCCTTCCTCGAACTCGCGGATGCGCACCGCATCGGCCTGCATTTCGATGTAATCGGTCAGCCTGCCGAGCGCATCATCGGAGTAAGCGGCCCACCACCCGCGCTGCTTGGAGCTTCGCGCGAGCTGCACGAGCGCATCCGTGGTCTGCTGGTCCGCCCCGTAGACCTGGGCGAGCCGGTAGGTGTCGTCGCCGTTGACCATGTGCCGCAGCGTTTCGATCCGGCTGAGCTTGGCTTCGGAGAATCCCGCCGCCTCGGCAGCGTCCACAATGGTCAGCCCCGCTTCGGTGCGCAGCCGGCGAAGCGCCGACACCAGGCGCCGACGGCGAAGGGAAGGCGGGTTGGGCACGATCATGCTCCTTTCGAGTGAGGCGAGAGTGTAAATGTTGCACTCTCGCCTCACCTACCTCAAGGTGTAGTCCCGTGCACACATGACGTGTTCGGGGAGGGTGAGCGATGACAATAGCGTCCGATGAGGTGGCCGGCGAGCTATCACCGGCGATGATCGAGCGCGGCCTGTTCGCCGTGCATTTCTGGGCGGGAGACACCCGCAACCACCGGTACCTGCGCGCTCAGCTGGAAGACCGGGAACAGGACACCTTCAGCCCCGGCTGCACGCGGGACGGCGTCGTCATTCCCACGCGGTGGGCGTTCCGCTCCGAGCTGTCGCAGGAACTCGGCGACGACCGTGACAAGGCACGCGACTGCCGCGCCTGCTTCCGGCAGGCACGATGACCGCGTTGGTCCAGCGGTCGGCCCTCGATCAACTCGACGTCGTCGCCGCGCGGCTGGAGGAGATCCGCCTCGCCGAGGGTCTCTCCCTGCGGGAAGCGGGCCGGATCCTCGGCGTGCTCGCCGGGAACATCCACTCGTTCCGGACGCGGGCCCGCACCAGCCGGACCCTGCCGATCCTCGACGCCTACGCCCGCCGGCTCGGCTACCGCCTGCACGTGGTCCTGGTCGAAGACGACCCCGGACAACGCCGCCCGCCCTGGCGCGAGCGCATGCCCCACGGCGACAACCCCGGAGACGCCCAGGCGATGTCCGAGCTGTGGCAGCTCGTCGGGCACCTGCACACCCTGCGCCGGAAAGCCGGGCTGACCCGCGGCGAGGTCGCCGAAACCCTCGGCATCAGCCCACTCACCCTGTGGCGCTTGGAAAACCACCCCGGAGCAGCCGACGCGGCCTTCACCAACGTCCTGCTCTACGCCCGCTTCTACGGCTACACCGTGCAATTCCACGTCGCCGCGCCGCTGGAGGTGACGGCGATGGGCAAATGGATGCGTGACGACGGCTCAGTGATCTACGACGGCAACCCCGAAACCGGCGACGACGAAGACCACCTTCCCGACGAATGATCTCCCGGACACCGCGTTCTGACCCCGACCAGGCGCGGCGGCCGGGTTCCCACTCCCGCCTCGGGCGGGCTGAGCCGAAGCCCCCAGGGACTCACGAGCCTGGGGGCTTCGTGCTGCAGCGATGCCTGCCGCTGGTTTGCCTGCCGCTGGTTTGCCTGCCGCTGGTTTGCCTGCCGCACGGGCCGGGAAGACCTAGGCTCGTGCTGGGGACGGCCCGCGCGGCCGCACCGCGACGAGGAGAAGGGACGGCTCTGCCCATGGCGATCGCCACCATCAACCCCGCGACCGGGGAGACGGTCAAGACGTTCACCGAGCTGACCGAGGCCGAGGTCCGGGACCGGATCGGGATCGCGCACGACCGGTGGCAGACCTACCGGCGCACCACGTTCGCCGAGCGCGCCGCGCTGCTGCACGCCACCGCCGACCTCCTGGAGAAGGAGGCCGACGACGTCGCGCGGATGATGACGACCGAGATGGGCAAGACACTCGCCTCGGCCCGCGCGGAGGCGCTGAAATCGGCCAAGGGCATGCGCTACTACGCCGATCACGCCGAAGAGTTCCTTGCCGACGAGCCGCTGCCGGACCCATCGGTGGTCGGCGCGTCGCGGGCGCTCGGCCGCTACCAGCCGCTCGGGGTGGTGTTGGCCGTGATGCCGTGGAACTTCCCGCTGTGGCAGGTGATGCGCTTCGCCGCGCCCGCGCTGATGGCGGGCAACGTCGGGCTGCTCAAGCACGCGTCCAACGTGCCGCAGTGCGCCCTGTACCTCGAAGACGTGTTCCGCCGCGGCGGATTCGAAGAAGGCTGCTTCCAGACGCTGCTGGTCTCCTCGCGCCAGGTGGAGCCGATCCTGCGCGACGCGCGCGTCGCCGCCGCCACGCTCACCGGCAGCGAGCCGGCCGGGCGTTCGGTGGCCGCGATCTGCGGTGACGAGGTGAAGCACACCGTGCTGGAGCTGGGCGGCAGCGACCCGTTCGTGGTCATGCCCTCGGCCGACCTCGACCGCGCGGCCGAGACCGCCGTGACGGCGCGGACGCAGAACAACGGCCAGTCGTGCATCGCGGCCAAGCGCTTCATCGTACACACCGACGTCTACGACGAATTCGCCCGGAAGTTCGTGGAGCGGATGCGCGCGCTGACCGTGGGCGATCCGTTCGACGACAACACCAAGGTCGGGCCGCTGGCCACGGAACAGGGCCGCGCCGACGTCGAGGAACTGGTGGACGAGGCCGTTTCCGCGGGCGCCACCGTGCTGTGCGGCGGGCAGCGGCCGGACGGTCGGGGCTGGTTCTACCCGCCGACGGTGATCACCGACATCACGCGTGAGATGCGCATCTTCACCGAAGAGGTGTTCGGCCCGGTCGCCTCGCTCTACCGCGTGACGGACCTCGACGAGGCGCTGGAGATCGCCAACGCGACGTCGTTCGGCCTCGGGTCCAACGCCTGGACCGAGGACGCCGAAGAGATCGAGCGGTTCATCGACGACCTCGACGCCGGGCAGGTGTTCATCAACGGCATGACGGTGTCGTACCCGGAGCTGCCGTTCGGCGGGGTGAAGCGCTCGGGTTACGGCCGCGAGCTGTCGTCGCACGGTATCCGGGAGTTCTGCAACCTCAAGACGGTCTGGGTCGGCTGACGCGCGGTGGCCCGGGCGTCAGAGCACGCCCGGGTACGCCCCGCCGTCGATGAGCAGGCTCTGGCCGGTGACGAACCCGGCCTGCGCCGAGCACAGGTAGGCGCAGGCCGCGCCGAACTCCGCGGGCTCCCCGAACCGGCCGGCGGGGATCGACGCGCGCTGCCCGTCCGCGACGACCTCCGGCGTCACCCCCGCGTTCGCGGCCGCCGCTTCCTGACCTGAACGCAGGCGTCGGGTGTCGAACGAGCCGGGCAGCAGGAAGTTGATCGTCACGTTGGCGTGCGCCACGGACCGGGCGACGCCGGCGAGGAACCCGGTGAGGCCCGCCCGCGCGCCGCTGGAGAGGTCGAGGCCGGCGAGCGGCATCTTGACCGAGCCGGACGTGATGTTCACGATCCGGCCGAACCGGCGCTCCACCATGCCGTCGACGACCTGCTGCACCAGCCGGATCGGCGCGGCCATGTTGGCGCGCACGCCGGCGAACAGCGCGTCTTCGTCGACCTCGCGGAAGTCGCGGAACGGCGGGCCGCCGTTGTTGTTCACCAGGATGTCGACTCCTCCCGCGGCCGCGAGCAGGGCGTCCTGCACAGCGTGGTCGCCGAGGTCGCCCGCCACGGGCACCACGGTGGCGCCGGTTTCCGCCGCGAGCTCCGCGGCCGCGGCGCGCGTCGTGCCCTCCGAGCGCCCGTTGACGACGACGGTGCAGCCCGCCCGGGCGAGCTCCACCGCGCAGGCCCGCCCGAGGCCCTGGGTCGACGCGCACACCACGGCCGTGCGGCCGGCGATTCCGAGATCCACGAGCCTGCTCCCTGTCGAGTCACCGGAAAGTCCGCTGTGGACCCTACCCGGCGATCTCGCAGAGCACTTCGCCCTGGGCGCGGCTGTCGCCGACCGCGACCGCGAGCCCCGTGACCACACCGGATTTGTGCGCCTTCACCGGGTTCTCCATCTTCATCGCCTCCACCACGGCGATGAGGTCTCCGGCCTCGACGGTAACGCCCTCGGCCACGGCGAGCTTCACGACCGTGCCCTGCATCGGCGTCGTCACCGCGTCGCCGGACACGGCCGTCGCGCGGGGACCGAGCGCCACGGCCGCGGAAGCCGCGCGGATCTCGTCGGCCCGGTTGCCCACTTCGGACAGACCGGGCAACGAAACCCGCAGGGCGCGGCCGCCGACGGAGATCGACACCTTGCCGTCGTCGGCAGGCTCGGCGGAATACTCGGGCAGGGTGTTGGCGAAGTCCTCCTCGATCCAGCGCGTGTGGACGGTGAACCCGTCCTCGGCCGTGAACGCCGGGTCGCGCACCACGGCGCGGTGGAACGGCACCACGGTCGCGAGGCCCTCCACCACCAGCTCGGCCAGTGCCCGGCGGCTGCGCGCCAGCGCCGTCGCGCGGTCGGGCCCGGAGACGATCAGCTTGGCCAGCATGGAGTCGAACTGTCCACCGACGACGCTGCCGGCCTCGACACCGGAGTCCAGCCGGATGCCGGGCCCTTCGGGCACGTCGAAGCGGACGACCGTGCCGGGCATCGGGAGGAAGCCGCGGCCCGGGTCCTCGCCGTTGATGCGGAACTCGAACGCGTGCCCGCGCGGTTCGGGATCGGTCATGGTCAGGCGCTCGCCGCGGGCGATGCGGAACTGCTCCAGCACGAGATCGAGGCCGGTCGTCTCCTCGGTCACGGGGTGCTCCACCTGCAGGCGGGTGTTGACCTCGAGGAACGAGATCGTGCCGTCGGTGCCCACGAGGTATTCGACGGTGCCCGCGCCGAGGTATCCCGCCGCCGAGCAGATCTGCTTGGCCGACGAGTGGATCAGCTCGCGCTGCTCGGCGCTCAGGAAGGGAGCCGGGGCTTCCTCGACGAGCTTCTGGTGGCGGCGCTGCAGGGAACAGTCGCGCGTGCCGGCCACGACGACCGTGCCGTGCGCGTCGGCGAGCACCTGGGCTTCCACGTGCCGCGGGTGGTCGAGGTAACGCTCGACGAAGCACTCACCACGGCCGAACGCCGCGACGGCTTCGCGCGTGGCGGAGTCGAACAGCTCGGGGATCTCTTCGAGCGTGCGCGCGACCTTGAGCCCGCGGCCCCCGCCGCCGAACGCCGCCTTGATCGCCACCGGCAGCCCGTGCTCGCGCGCGAACGCCACGACCTCGTGGGCCGACGCCACCGGCTCCTCCGTGCCCGGCACCAGCGGCGCACCGACGGACCGGGCGATCTTGCGCGCGGTCACCTTGTCACCGAGGTCGCGGATCGCCTGCGGGCCCGGGCCGATCCACACCAGACCGGCGTCGAGCACGGCCTGGGCGAACTCGGCGTTCTCCGAGAGGAATCCGTAGCCGGGGTGCACGGCGTCGGCGCCGCTGACCTTGGCGACGTCGAGGATCTTGTCGATGTCCAAATAGGACTCGGCGGCCGTGCTGCCGTGCAGCGCGTAGGCCTCGTCGGCGAGCCGGGTGTGCGGTGCCCGGGCGTCCGGATCGGCGTAGACGGCGACCGAGGCCAGCCCGGCGTCGCGCGCGGCGCGGATCACACGGACCGCGATCTCACCCCGATTCGCGACCAGCACCTTCTGGAACTCAGACACGGGAAACTCCCCTCTCCCGGATCCCCGGGAGGACCTCGGCGGCGAACAAGTCGATCGCGCGGTCGTGATCGGCGCACGCCGGGGCGAAGATCACGCTCTCCGCACCCGCTTCGGCGTACTCCGCGAGCCGCTCACGCACGCGCGCCGGCGTGCCGAACAGCAGGTAGCGGTCGGCGTAGCCCTCGAAATCCTGGCTGTACAGCTCGCTCACGGACGACACCGCCTCGCGGCGGGCCCGGTCACCATCAGTGTCCACAGTGGACCACAGGTACACGCCGCCGCGCACGTCTTGCGGCCGGCGGCCGTTCTCGCCGGCCAGCTCCCGCACCTGCTCGAGACTGTCGGCGAACTGCCGGGGCGTGACCAGGTAGGGCAGCCACCCGTCACCGTAGCGCGCGGCCCGGCGCATCGCCGCCCGCCGCCGGCCGCCCACCCACACCGGCGGCCGGTGGTCGGGCACGGGCTGCAGCTCCTGGTCCTCGATCGTGGTGAACTCGCCGCGGAAGGTCACCCGTCCCCCGGCGAGCAGCCGCTGCAGCACCTCCAGGGCCTCGTCGGTCCGGCGCCCGCGCTCCGCGAGCGGCACTCCGACGGCCTGGAACTCCGGCGGATGCTCCCCACCCACGCCGACACCCAGCTCGAACCGCCCGCGCGACACAGTCGCCAACGTCGCGACGAGCTTCGCCGCCAGCGCCGCCGGGTACACCGGCAGGATCGTCAGCGCGCTCAGCAGCCCGATCCGCTCGGTCGCCCCCGCCGCCGCGGCCAGCCCGACGAACGCGTTGGTGATCGGCCCGTGGAAGAACACGTGCTCGCCACAACAGAAGAAGTCGAACCCGGCCTCCTCCGCCCGCCGCGCGACTCCCGGGATCTCCGCCGCATCCGCCCCGGGCGGAAACATCAGCCCGACGCGCATCAGCTCTCCCCCGGCACGCGCGCCAGTACGGTGCGCGCCATGCGGACGTGGACGTCGTCGACCATCTCGCCGTCCACGACGGCGACGCCGGAGTCGGCGGCGGCCAGAACGGCGCGCGCGTGGGCGATCTCCTCCGGGGCGGGGGTGAAGACCTCGTGCGCCAGCTCGACCTGACGCGGGTGCACGCAGATCTTGCCGGTGTAGCCGATCGCGCGGCCCTGCTGGGCGTCGGCGCGGAAGCGGTCGTCGTCGCGAATGGACACGACGGCCTGGTCCACGGTGGACACGGCGCACAGGTGGGCGGCCAGCTGCACCTCGCTGCGGGCGTACAAGACCTCGTCACCCCGGGCGGTGCGGACGCCGCCGATGTCGGCGATGTAGTCCTCCGCTCCGAAGTAGACGGAGTCGACACCCGCGCGCAGCAGTTCGCGGCAGAAGGCCACGCCGCGCACGGTTTCCATCCCGGCGATCACCGGCACGTCCGCGCCGACCCGCGCGCGGACCGCGTCGATCTCCTCGCGCCGCTCGTACTTGGGCAGCACCACGCCGACACCGCTCAGCGAAGCCACCGCGGCCAGGTCGTCCGCGAACCACGGCGAGGTGATCGGGTTGACCCGCACCAGCACCGTCGTGGCCGGCCCGGCGTCGAAGTCCGCCAGCGCGGTCACAGTCGTCGCCCGCGCTTCGGCCTTCTGCGCGGCAGGCACGGCGTCCTCGAGGTCGACCACGGCCGCGTCGGGCGCGATCGCCGGGATCTTGGCGATCATCGAGGCTTTCGAGCCCGGCATGAACAGCAGGCTGCGGGGCACCAGTCCCTCCGACATCAAAGCTCCCTCACACCGGGCTGATCAGGTGATGACGACGGTGGCCCGAACGTTCCCAGCTCTGCGCCGCACGCAGCCGGCCCAGCAGCTCGGCTCGCAGTGCCGCCGGCTTCACCACCGTGTCGACGTGCAGCTCACCGGCCAGCCGCAGCAGCGTGAAGTCCGCCGCCTGCTCGGCCACGCGCGCCTGCACGAACGCCTCACGCTCGGCCGGGTCCTCGATCGCCGCGATCTTGTTGGCGTACACCGCGTTCGCCGACGCCTCGGGCGACATGGTGCCGATCGTCGCGGTCGGCAGCGCGATGGTGGCGCGCGGCTCGAAGCCCGGCGCGCACATCGCGTAAAAGCCGGCCGCGTAGGCCTTGCGCAGCACCACGCTGAACTTCGGCACCTCGGCACTCGCCATGGCCGCGACCATCTTCGCGCCGTGCCGGATGATCCCCTGCCGCTCCACCGCGACGCCGACCATGAAGCCCGGCACGTCCTGCAGGAACACCAGCGGCACGTTGTACGCGTCGCACATCGAGATGAACCGCGCCGCCTTGTCGGCCGAGTCCACGAAGATCGCGCCGCTGCGCACCGACGGCTGGTTCGCGACGAACCCGACGGTCTGCCCGCCCAGGCGCGCGAACCCCGTCACCATCTCCTCGGCCCACGCGGACTTGATCTCGAAGAAGCTCCCGGCGTCCACCAGCCGCAGGATCACGTCGCGCACGTCGTAGGCCGTGTTGGGGTCCTCCGGGATCAGGCCCTCGGGCCAGTCCGGGATCTCCGGCGCCACGGCCTCGGCGCGCGCGGGAGCCGAGCGCCAGTCGTCGGGCAGGTACGACAGCAGCAGCCGCGCCGCCGCGATCACCTGCCAGTCCTCGTCGAAGACCTCGTCGCCGCAGCCGGAAACGGTGGCGTGCATGGTCGCGCCGCCCATTTCCTCCAGCGTGGTGCGCTCGCCGGTCACCTTCTCCGCGACGCGCGGCGAGGCCAGGTACATCGACGCGTTGCCCGCGACCATGCCCACCCAGTCGGTGAACGCCGGCATGTACGCGCCGCCCGCGGCCGAAGGCCCGTGCAGGCAGCAGATCTGCGGCACCCGCCCGGAAAGCTTCACCTGCAGCTGGAAGATCCGCGACGCCCCGCGCCGCCCGGAGAAGAACCCGAGCTGGTCGGTCAGGCGCCCGCCCGCGGAGTCCACGAGGTAGAACACCGGCAGCAGGTCCCGGTCGGCGCGCTCCAGGATGCGCACCTGCTTCTCACACGTCAGCTCGCCCCACGAGCCGGCCTTCACCGAGAAGTCGTGCGCGATCACGGCGACCGGCCGGCCCTCGACCGTGCCGACACCGGTGAGCACGCCGTCGGCGGGCAGCCCGTCGCCCGACGCGTCGGCGAGCAGGCCGTCCTCGACCCAGCTGCCCGGGTCGAGCAGCAGCGCGATCCGTTCCCGCACCGGGAGCTTGTTCGGCCAGCGGCTCGCGTCGCCGCCCGCCAGCGCGACCTCTTCGGCCTTCTCGAGCTCGGCCGTCACCTCGCTCATCGCGCCGCCTCCTCCGTGACCACCAGGGTCTTCAGCGATGCCGCGAGCACGGTTTCGCCCCGCTGGTTGAGGATCCGGAACGCCGAGGTCACCACGCCCCGGCCGTCGTCGCGCGGGGTCAGCTCGGTGACCTCGGTCTCGACGTGGATCGTGTCGCCCACGCGCACCGGCGTGACGAACCGCAGCCGGTCGATGCCGTAGAACGCCTTCATCGCCTCGGGCCAGAACGTGACCAGGCCCAGCGCGACCGACAGCGACAACGCGCCGTGCGCCACGCGCCCGCCGAACACCGGGTCGGCCCCGAAGTACTCGGCGTCGGTGTGCGCGGGGTGCCAGTCGCCGGTGAACATGGCGAACTGCACGATGTCGGTCTCGGTGATCGTGCGCGCCCGGCTGACGTGGGTGTCCCCCACCTTGATCCGGTCGAAGTACTCGGTGATCACGCGGCATCCCCCTCCGGCCGGCGGTGCATCAGGCCCGTGCGCTTGGCCCGGCACACCAGTTCGCCGCGCTGGTTGTAGGCGCGGTGCTCGAACACGACGATCCCGGCGCGCGGGCGCGACTTCGACGCCCGGGCCTCCACGACCTCGCTCTCCACGCGGATCGTGTCGCCGGCGAACACCGGCTTCGGGAACTCCACGTCGGACATCCCGAGCTGCGCGACGATCGTGCCCAGCGTGAGCTCATACACCGAGAGCCCGACCACCAGCGCGATCGTGAACATGCTGTTCACCAGCGGCTTGCCGAACTCGCTGCGCGAGGCGTAGTCGGCGTCGAGGTGCATCGGCGCCGGGTTCATCGTCATGGTCGTGAACAGCACGTTGTCGGTCTCGGTCACGGTGCGCCGCGTCGCGTGCTGCACCACGGTGCCGACTTCCAGCTGTTCGAACCACCGGCCCGAAACCGGGCGATCGGTGTCTGTGCTCATGGGGTTACCTTTCCGTGCCGGGCCACCGGCGATCTTGATCAGAGACTGCCGAACCGCGGTGCTCTCCGCTCGGCGAACGCGGCCAGCCCCTCCCTCGCGGTGGGTCCGGCCAGGTGCGCGAGCAACGTCTCCCGCTCCGCGGTGATCGCGGCGGCGGGTTCGTCGGCGAGCGCCTTGCGGTGCAGGCGTTTCATGCCGCGCAACGCGTCGGGCGCGTGCCGGGCCAGGCGCGCGACGAGCACCTCGACGGCGTCGTCGAGCTCGGCCGCGGGTACCGCGCTGCTCACGAGGCCGAACCCCGCCGCGGTGGCGCCGTCGACGATTTCGCCGGTGTAGAGCAGCCGGCGGGCGATCGCCGGGGCGACGGCGTGGGTCAGACGCACCGAACCGCCGGCGCCCGGCAGCAGCCCGTACTCGAGGTGCCGGTCACCGATCTGCGCGGTCTCGCTGACCACGGCGAGGTCGCAGGCCAGCATGATCTCGCAGCCGCCCGCCACCGCGTAGCCGTCGATCACGCACACGGACACGAACGGCGCGGCTTCCAGCCGGTCGAGCGTCACCCCGATGGCGGTGATGTACTCGCGCACCGCGGGCGGATCGTCGAGCACCGAACGCAGGAACTTCAGCTCCGCACCGGCCGACAACGTCCCGCCCCGCCCGCGCACCACGACCACCGAGCAGTCACCGGCGGCCGTGATCGCCTTGTCCAGTCCGGCGATCACCTCCGGGCTGAGCGCGTTGCGCGTGGCCTCCTGGTCGATCGTGATCCGGCCCACCGGACCGTCCACACTGAACTCGACGGCCTCACTTCCTGATGACAATGCCCGCCGCCTCCCGGTCCCACAGCTCGCCGACGCGGTCCGCGGCGGCGGTCTTCAGCTTGTACTTCTCGATCTTCTCGCTCGGCGTCTTCGGCAGGCCGTCGATCAACTCCAGGTAGCGCGGCACCATGAAGTACGGCATGCGCTCGTCGCAGAACGCGATGATCTCCTCGTAGGTGGCGCTCGCGCCCTCTTCGAGCACGACGTACACCATGAGGTCGTCCTCACCCAGCTCCGAAGCCACCGGCACCGCGGCGGCCTCGAGGATCGCCGGGTGCTTGCAGACGATGGTCTCCACCTCGTAGGCGGAGATGTTCTCGCCGCGGCGGCGGATCGCTTCCTTCTTGCGGTCGGAGAAGAACAGGTACCCGTCTTCGTCCAGCCAGCCGCGGTCGCCGGTGTGGAACCACAGGTCGCGCGTGGCGCCGACGGTGGCCTCGGGCATCTTGTAGTACTCCAGCATGGTCATGCCGGGTTCGTTGGGGCGCAGCCGGATCTCGCCGACCTCACCCGTGGGCACGGCGCGGCCCTCGTCGTCGACGATCTGCACGCTCATGTCCGGGCGCACGCGGCCGGCCGAAGGCACCTTCTCCGGCGAGTCGTCGGGGCTGAACACGGTGACCGCGCAGTTCTCGGTCATGGCGTACACCGACGTCACGCGCGTGCCGTAGCGCTCGAGGAAACCCTGGGCCAGCTCGCGGGAATTCGGCACCATCATGCAGATCCGCACGTGGTGGTCGCGGTCGCGCTCCGAGGGCGGCTGCTGCCAGATGATGTTCGCCATCGCGCCGAGGCAGTTGAACACCGTCGCCTTCGACTCGCGGATCTGCGACCAGAACCGGCTGGCCGAGAAATGCGGGTAGAGCGCCACCGACGCTTCCGCCCACAGCGCGGCGTAGACGGTGTACCAGATCGCGTTGCCGTGGAAGACCGGCAGGCACGTGTAGAGCACGTCGTCCTGGCGGTAGGAGTTGAGCGACGCCATTTGGTGACCCACGGCGTGGCCCTGCGCCTGCGGGCAGATCGCGCCCTTCGACGGGCCCGTGGTGCCGGAGGTGTAGAGGATCAGGTGCGGGTCGTTCCAGCGCACGGGTTCGACCAGCTGCGGCGGCTCGGGTGAGGCCTGGCCGAGGTCTGCGAGGTCGTGGGTGGTGACCCCGTCGAGCGCGGCCAGCTGCGCCGGGTCGGAGCCGAGCCCCAGCACCGTGCGTACGGCCGGCACCTCGGGCAGCACGGCGGCGACGCGCGCGAGCAGGTCGCCGGCCACGCACACGGCCGTGGAGTCGGACTGGTCGAGGAAGTACCGCAGCAGCTCGCCCTTGGCGGCGGTGTTGAGCGGCACCGCCACGGCGCCGAGCTTGCCCAGGCCCCAGAGCGTCCACAGGAACTCCGGGCCGTTGGGCATCATCATCGCCACGTGGTCGCCCCGGCTGATGCCGAGCGCGGCGAACCCGTTGGCGTAGCGGTTGGTCATCTCGTCGAGGTCGCGGTAGGTGAAGGTGCGCCCCGCCCAGTGCAGGAACGGGCGGTCGCCGACACGGGCGGCTTTGTCGGCGAGGATGTGCGCGGTGGTCCTCTGGTCGATCTCGTAGTAGCGCATCGGCGGGCTGCCTCCAAGTCTCGCCTCCGGACGCTAACCGTACGGGCGCGATCGGTCAACAAACAGTTGTTGCACCCGGTTTGCCCATCGACTCGTCACTCGCCGTAGTGTCTAATGGGCGGGTGTCCGAACGAGCCACCGACTACGTCACGCCCATCGTCGAGATCGCCGCGAGCCTGTTCGCCCGAAAGGGCTACCACGGGACTTCGATGCGCGACATCGGCCGGGAGGTCGGCGTGCACGCCGGAAGCCTCTACGTGCACATCCAGGGCAAAGAGGACCTGCTCGAGGCGATCGTGCACAGCATCATGGAGCGCTCCGAGCGCGACATGGAGGAAATCCTCGCCGCCGGCGGCACCGCCACCGAGCAGCTGCGCCAGGTCGCCGCGCGCGACCTCAAGCTCATCGGCGAGAACAAGGAGTTCGCCACCGTCTTCTTCCACGAGTGGCGCAACCTCAGCGAACCGCGCCAGCAAGCCGTGATCGCCAGCCGTGACCGCTGGGAAACGGGGCTGCGCAGCATCATCACCCAAGGCATCGAGGCCGGCGAGTTCCGCGAAGCCGACCCGCGCATCGCCGGCATCGCGCTCACGAGCATCCTGAATTGGGCGTATGTCTGGTATTCCCCCGACGGATCGCTCACCACGGACGAGCTCGCGGACCGTTTCGCCGACCTGTTGATCGAAGGCCTGCGCGCACACTGAACCGGGCCTGTGGCCACGGTCTCGCCCGGCGCGCGCCCCGGCTCGCGGACCTATGATCGCGGCATGCTCGAACTTTCGCCGGACCAGCTGCTGTCCACCACACGCGCGGTGCGCAAGCGCCTCGACTTCACCCGCGACGTGCCCGACGACCTCATCCGCGAGTGCGTCACCCTCGCTCTGCAGGCCCCGGCCGGCTCCAACGTCGTCACGGCCCGCTTCGTGGTCGTGCGTGACGAAGCCAAGCGCCGCGCCATCGGCGAGATCTACGGCGCCATCTACGCCGGCTACAAGGCCTCCCCCGGCTACCCGGGCAAGAACACCGGTGAGACCGAACGCGACCGGGTGCAGTCCCGGGTGGCCTCCTCGGCCGACTACCTGGGCGAGCACATGGGCGAAGCGCCGGTGCTCGTGCTGGCCTGCAACGAAGGCACCGACCGTGCGTCCGCCACGGCGGGCATGTCCAACGTCCTGCCCGCCACCTGGAGCTTCATGCTGGCCGCGCGCGCCCGCGGTCTCGGCACGGCGTGGACGTCCATGCACGTGGTCCGGGAACGGGAGGTCGCGGACCTCCTCGGGATCCCCTACGAGACCGTCGCGCAGGCCGTGCTGACCCCGCTGGCGTACACGAAGGGCACGGACTTCCGCCCGGCGTCGCGGCCCGCGCCGGACGAGGTCACGCACTGGGACAAGTGGTAATCGGGCCGAGCCTGCAGGACCAACCGGGTCCGGCTGCCACGAACGCCCCGCAGCCGGACCCGCTTTTCCGACACCACGGGCGGTGGGTCCGGCCAGCCCGTGGTGTTTCGCGATCTTGCCGTCGTCCCCGGAGTTCCGCCGCCGGGGCGCAGATCCAAGTCGTGCCGGAGGCGAGCGCGAGGATCGCCGCCTCCGGCACGTCGCGATGGCGCTGCCGGATCTCGGCCCGGAGCCGTTCCCTCGCGTGCACGACGTGGATGGTCGGGCCGAGATCGCCGAACTCCTTGCGACCATGTCCCGCGTGAGCGGGAACGCGGCGCGGGAGTGCCGGTTACCGGGTGGCGTCAGTCGACGTCCATCGCGTTCTCCTGGTTCTCGCGTGCACGCTCGAGCCGGTCGCGCAGCTCCTGCCGGGAGATACCCAGCCGCTGGGCCATGGCTTCCTCCTGGCGCTGGGCTGCGTAGTCCTCCGCCTTCTGACCGGGCGCCGGCCGATCGGTCCGGTTGGCTTCGGCCGCGTCGTGCGCGTCGTCGTACTGCTTCGCCCTGGCCTCGTCCGCCGGGGTCCGGTGGTCGAAGGTCCGTTCGACGGCCGCGTCCTCCTCGGCCCGGGTCGGGTACTGCCCGGATCGCGCGGTGTCCCGCGCCAGGTGCATTTCCGCGACGTCCGCCCTGTCCGGGCCGGGGGTGTGAGCGAAGCCGCCTTGCCGGTCGCTGTATTCCAGCGGCCGGTCCCGCATGTGGTCGACCATGCGGTGGTAGGAGTCGTCGGCGATCTTGCCCTGGGTGGTGCCCGCGGTCGGCCGGAAGCTGTCCCTTTCGGGCGCGTTTTCCATCACCGGCAGCCTCTTCGGTTCGTTCGGCGTGGTCCCCTTGTCCACATAGGCCGGGTTCGGCTCAGTCTTTTGGTTGAAGCGCGGTTCGTCCGGAGTGTCGTCGTAACTCTTCCAGTTCGGGTTTTTCTCGAGAACCGGTTTCATGTGCTGGTTGGCGTAGGTCAGCTGGTTCAGCTGGACCGCGTCGCTCGGCCGCCCGCCGCTCACCGCGTTGTCGAGTGATTCGCGGTAGCCCCTGGCGTCGAGCCCCGAGCCGTCCTGCTCGACCCGGTTACCGGTGCCGATGTTGTCCCGGTGCGCCTGGTAGGACTCCTGGTAGGCGGGTGCGTCGTCCTCGATCCGCTTGGCGTCGGCGGACGCGCCACGCTTGAAATCAGGTGCGAGCGCGTGGTAGCCGATCGGGTGTTCGGACTGGTGGGTGTGGTCGCCGGAGAGCTGCTTCTTGCTGTGGGGCCAGGACGGGTCCTTGCTGATGTCGTCGAAGTACTTGTGGTTCAGCCGTTTCACCTCCGCGGCCGTCTTGCCGTAGGTGCCGTCCGGTTGGACCCGCGGCGGGTTGGGCTTCTTCCCGTACGGCGACTGGTTCTGCTGCGCGGCCTTCTTTTTCGCCGCGGCGCACGGAGTCGCCTTCGGCATCAAACCCAGCGGGTCGGCCAGCGCGGTCGGGTTGAGCACGTACGCCTGGGAGTCCGGGCCCGGATCGAGGCCGAGCGGGTCGTGCGAGAGGTACCGTCCGGTCTCCGGGTCGTAGTACCGGTTGACGTTGTAGTGCAGCCCGGTTTCCGCGTCGTGGTACTGGCCGGGGAAGCGCAGCGGGGTCGTCGCGCCGCCCGGGGCGGAGAGGACCTTGCCCCACAACGTGGCCTGGCGGTGCCAGGCCACCTCGCCGCGCTCGTCGACGAGTTCGCTGGGCGCGCCGACGAGGTCGGTGACGATCGCGTGGAACCGCTCGTCCGCGGTGCCGAGGACGCGTTCGGTCTGGGCGAGCGCACGGCCGGTGCCGGGCGAGAATTCCCACACGGTCGCGATCTGCGGCCTGCCGGGTCCACTGTGGACCTGTTCGGCGAGGGTGGCACCGTCCCAGGCGAACTGGACCTGTTCGGTGATCCGGCCGTCGGCGGCGAGCCGTTGCTTGGCGACGCGGCGCCCGAGAGCGTCGTAGCGGTAGCGCCAGTGCTCGCCGTTCGGGGTGACGACCGTGGTCAGGCGGCTTTCGGCGTTCCACCGGAACTGCCATTGCGGGCCGCCGGGCCCGGTCGCGCGCACCGTGGTGCGGCCTTCGGGGTCGTGGGCGAAGCGCAGCGCGCCTGCCGACGCCAGGAGCGTGCCGCGGTACTCCCGGGGACCGGCGGACGGTGCGCTGGGAGTCTGCGCCTGGGCGATGGCGCCGGACGGGTGGTAGGCGTAGCTTTCCTGCCAGCCGTGACCGGCGACGGAGCGGACCCGGCCGGTGCGGTCGACGTCGAACGTCCGCGGGCCGGACAGCGCATCGGCGACCGAGCTGAGGTAGCCGTCGGCGAGGTAGCCGTATTCGCGATGCTGCGTCGTCCGCGCGCCCGTGTTCACGCTCTGCGCGGTGAGGCGGTCGCCGGAGTCCCAGCTCTGGTGCAGTTCCGCCGCACCCAGGCGGCGGACGCGCTCGCGGCCGGCCAGGTCGTGGTCGAACCGGATCGTGCGGCTCCCGGCGTGCAGCGCCGCCACGGTGCCCGCCGGACCGTAGTCGAAGCGGGATTCGGCGCCGGACGGTGTGCGCCGCAGCCCGCGGCGGCCCAGCGCGTCGTACTCTGAGCGCACCGGACGACCGTCGACGGTTTCCGTCACCACCCGCCCGAGTGCGTCGTAGGCGAAGGTGACTTCGGCGTCGGCGTTGCGGGCGACAACGAGCCGGCCGGCGGCGTCGTACGCGAAGGTCGCGACGTCGCCGCCGGTCGTGCGTCGCACGACGCGGCCCATCGCGTCGCGTTGCAGCTGGGTGGTCTCACCTGCACCGTTGGTACGGGCGACGACATCGCCGGCCGCGTCGTAGCGGTAGGTGAGCGTGCGGCCGTTGAAGTCGGTCTCGCGGACCAGGTTGCCGGCGGCGTCGTAGTCGTAGCGCCACACGAGGCCTTGCTCGTTGGTCATCGAGACCAGCCGCAGCTCGGTGTCGTAGGCGTACTCGATGCGCTGCCCGTCCGGGCCGATCTCCGCGACGGGCAGGTCGAACTGTGCGTACTCGGTGCGGGTCCGGTTGCCGCGCGGATCGCTGCGGTCCTGAGTGTTGCCGACCGCGGCGTCCTGCCACTGCCAGGTCGCGCCGTCCGGGCCGATCTCCTCGGCCGGCTCGTCGCCGCCGGCCCAGCGATACTGGGTGACGGCGCCGACCTGGTCGGTGACGGAGGTGGTGCGGCCGAGGTCGTCGTAGGTGTAGCGCACGACGGCGCCTTCCTCGTCGACGACGGTCAGCGGCCGGCCGGCGGGGTCGGACTCGATGTGAGTGGCGCCGCCGAGCGCGTCGGTGATCAGCGCGAGGTTGCCGCGTTCGTCGTAGCCGAAGGTGGTCCGTGCGCCGAGCGGGTCGACGATGGCGGCGGCCTTGCCGCGCGTGTCGTACTCGTACCGCCAGGTGGCCCCGTCCGGGCCGATCGCGGCGGACGGGCGGCCGAGCTCGTTGTACTCGGTCAGCGAGCGCGTGCCGTCTGGGGCGGTGACGGCCGTAACGCGACCGGCCTCGTCACGTTCCCAGCGAGTCTGGCGGCCCAGCGGGTCGGTGCGGGTGAGCAGCCGGCCGTGTTCGTCGTACCGGAACGTCGTGGTGTGGCCGAGCGGGTCGGTCTCGGCGATAACGTCGAGCCGGTCGTCGAGGTGGAATCGCCGCACAGCTCCGAGCGAGTCGGTGACGGTGGTGACGAGGCGCTCGCGGTCGTACTCGATGGCACAGTCGAGGTAGCCGTCGGTGCCGGTCGCGCGCACGACGCGGCCCGCGCTGTCGAATCCGTAGCCGTACCAACGGCCGTTGACGTCGTCCCACCGGATGATGCGGCCGTCGGCATCGTAGGTGAAACGCGTGGGCGTGCCCGCTTGGTCGACGATCTCGATGAGCCGGCCGCGCGCGTCGTAGGAGTAGGCGGCCAGCACGGTGCCGTCCTGGGCGCGCAGCGCGGTGATCCGGCCGTCGGTGCTGTCGAACAGCACGCTGGTGCCGGAGGAGTGGACCATCGCGACGGGCACGCCTATTTCGTCGCGGACCACCTCGATCCGGTTGCCGTCGCCGTCGCCGATCATCGCGAGCGGGCAGACGCCGGACCCGTTGTCGGTGAAGAACAGGGACTGCGCCTGGTCGTCATCGGTCACGAGGTAGCCGCCCTCGAACCGGGAGAGCGACCGGGCGGGGCCGGCGACGGGCAGCACAGGGTCGTCGGCCGGGACGGGATAGGTCTGGATACTGCCGTCGGCCAGCGCGACATGCAGGCCGTCGTCTCCCGCCTCGATCCGCTGGTCCACTGTGGACGCCCAGGTTGGACCGAAGAACCGGCCGGCACGGTAGGACGACAGGTGCGTGCGTGAAACCTCCAGCGGCAGCGCGCCGGGCACTGTCAAGTCGGTCTGGGTGAGCATCATCCAGCCGGTGGCGACGTCGATCGGGTCACCGCAGTCGATGCGGTCCTTGACCGGGGTGCTGTTCTCGTGCGGATCGGCGTTGCTGTCCTTGAGGCTCTTCGTGCCGGACGTGCCGGTGCTGTCGTCCTTGGGCAGGCCGCGACTCCCGCCGCCGGACGTGGGCACTTCCCCGGCGGCGCCGGTACCGTCTGGCGACCCGGACGCGTGGGTCGCGTCGTCCCCCGCCTTCGAGCCGGCCGGCGGCGCGCTGTCCTTCGACCCGCCACCGGTGTAGCCGGACGCCTTCGTTCCTTCGTCGGCGCCGCCGGCTTTGCCGGCCGGGGGCGTGTAGTCCTTCGAGCCGCCGCCGCTGTACCCCGACGCCGTCGTTCCCTCGTCCGCACCACCGGCCTTGCCGGCCGGGGGCGTGTAGTCCTTCGAGCCGCCGCCGCTGTACCCCGACGCCGTCGTTCCCTCGTCCGCACCACCGGCCTTGCCGGCCGGGGGCGTGTAGTCCTTCGGGTTGCCCTCGTACCCGGATGCCTTCGTACCGCCGCTGTCGGCACCCTTCGAGCCCGGCGGGGGCGTGTAGTCCTTCGGCGTGCCCTCATAACCGGACGCCTTCGTGCCCCCGCCGCCGGCGCCACCGGTTGATTTGACCGGCGGCGGCTCCGGGGTGCCACTGAGGGCCTTCGTCTTCGGCGGCGCCGCGACCTTCCCGCCCTTGATCCCCTTGAGGCCCTTGCCCACGTCCGCGAACAGCTCACCGGTGTTCTTCAGCATCGGAGCCAGCGCCTTGAGCGCCTTCACCACGGCCGTGACCAGCTTGGCGATCTGAGTGGCGGTCTTCGCGACGTTCTCGACCACCTCTTCGATCACCCAGGTCAGCCCGATCCCGAGGGTCGCGATCACCTGCAGCGCCCAGCTGATCATGTGCCCGATCAGCTGCGAGATGATGTCGCGCACCAGCGTCCGCACGGCGGCCACGATCTCGCCGCCCTTCTGCACCCCCGCGGCCGCGCCCTCGCACCCCTTCGCCGCCGCCTGCAATGAATTACTCAAGTCCTGGGCGCGCGCGCGGTACGCATCGGCCGCCGATCCTGTCCAGGACTGCAGATCCGCGTTCACCGCGTCGATCAAATCTGAGGCGACCGCACCCAGCTCTTTCGAAACGTTTCCCAACGTCTCCGACTGCGCCTTGATCTGATCCGCGTTACCCGTCAGCCCATTGAGAGCTTCCTTCAACGGCCCCACGTGCTCCAGCAACCACCCCACCCCGGCCGCCAGAGCCGCGCCGAACGGGTCCATCGCCACCGAAAGCATTTCCAGTCCAGTGCCGACGGCGCCCATCGCGGTCGCCGCCCAGTCACCGGACTCGATTCCCTCGGCAAGACCATTCGCCGACTCCAACAGCGAAATGCCCGAATACGCCTTCGTCGAATCCTGCGTCTGCGCGATCAATGGGTTACTCATGTGCGCAGCCCTCCCGTTCTGCGATGGAACCACCGTTCGCGCTGATTTGTTCGCGAACAATTTTGGCAAAGTTCACTGGGAACGAATCCGGTGCCGGATCGGACACGGCACCGCAAAAGAACAGTCGGAAATGAATGCGGACGCATTCGAGCCAGTGGTGCTGTTTCGTGCCGCGACGAAAGGGCAACGAAACAGCACCACTGTCACCAGGGGTTGTTGTCCTGCTCGTCCGGGTCGATGCCACCCCGGCGGCGCGGGGCCGCCGGGCCTGCCGGGCCCGGCGGAGCGGCGGGCGGCGGCGGGGTCGCGGCGCCACCGGCCGACGGCGCGGGCGGCACCGGCGGCGGGGTCGGGGCCGGGGGCTCCGGCTCGCCCGGGCCGTCTTCGGGCTGGTCGAGGTCCGGGAAGCGGCTGCGGAGGCTGCCGAGCAGCGCGGAGCGGGTGTCCTGGTCCTCGTCGCCGAGATTCTCGGTCATGACCTCGGCCACGCGCTGGGTGATGCCCGACTGCGCGCGCCGCATGGTGTCCAGCACCATGCGCGCCAGCTCCTCCTGCGGCATGGTCCGCGTCTTGGACCCGAAGACCAGGTCGGACACGACCCCGTCGGCGCCGACGGTGACCTTGACGGTGCCGTCGGGGCTCGACGCCGTGAGGCGCAGCCGTTCGGTCTCCTGCTGGGCAGCCGCGTAACGCTCGGCCTTGCGGGCGAAGCCCGCCGCCCACTCGTCCATCCGCCGGATCGCCTCGTCGGGGTCCCTGATCAGGTCACCCAACCCTCCCGCACTGGTCATGGTGTTCGTACTCCTCGATCTGCCTGCTGCTGAACTGTTCGGGTGGCGCCGGGCGTAAAGTCGCCCGGCGCCACGGTGGCACCGGCTATTCGGTGACCGTGCCGATCCGGAACGACGACGGGTTCACCACGGGCTCGTCAGGCACCGTCGTGCCGATGCGCGGCGACAGCGGCGCCTGCAGCGGCTCGCTCGGCACGGTCGTGCCCACGCGGTACGACGGGCGCTCGGCCTCCAGCGGCTCCGTGGCCTCCCTCGGCACCGTGGTGCCGATGCGGGGCGACAGCGGCGCCTGCAGCGGCTCGCTCGGGACCGTCGTGCCGATGCGCGGCGACAGCGGTTCGCTGCCCGACGAGTAGCCGTCCGAGCCCCCACTGGTGAGGCCTGCCGCGTCGTCGCTGTTGGCCAGCTGGTTGAGGAACGGCTGTGCCTCCTGGGAGTCGCCGTCCAGGTACGCCTGCGCCGTGGTGCGGACGTTGTCCGCCGTGGTCTGCATGCCCTCGGCCGCGGCGCTCACCGCGTCCTTCGCCTGCTGCCCCGTCGGATTCACGATCGGCGGGAGAAACGCGCACAGCAAGCCGTAGGCCTCGTCGCTCAACGCGTAGTCCGCCGCCTGCACGGCGTTGTTCAGCCGGTCCACTAGCCCGTCGAGGTGGCTGGCGTGCGCCGTCAGCTCGTCGGGTTCGACGTCGAAGCCTCCGCTGGTCATCCCCGCCTCACTTCCAGTCCTTGTTCTTCCAGTCGCCGATCACCGGCGGCGCGACGACCTCGTCCGGAGCGAAGAAGCTCGGATCGTCCGACTCCACGTAGTCGGCGATCTTGTGCTCCTTGTCCTCCGGGCCCTTGCCGCCCTTCTGGCCGGCACCCATGCCGCCCATGCCCGGCGAACCGGCCGCGCCCTTGGCGCCCGCCTGTGCGCCACCGCCTCGCGCGGCCAGCTCCTCCTCGGCCGCCGCGGCACCGGAACCGGCACCCGCGCCCGCCACCGAGCCCGCGCCACCGAGGCCCGCGCCCTTGATGCCGGCGCCACCACCGATGCCGCCGATCCCGCCACCGGCACCACCGCCACCGCCACCGAGGCGGCTGCTGATGCTCTCGCCGTTGATACCGCCACCACGGCCGATGGTCGGGATCTTGCCCGATCCGCCGCCGATGCCCCCACCGGAGCCGCCCAGGCCACCGCCGCCGATGCCCGTGCCGGGGTTGAACGGCGGCGGGGTGAAGCCCGTGCCGGAACCCGAGCCGCCGCCCAGGCCACCGCCACCGGCACCGCCGCCCGGGTTGAACGGGGGCGGGTTGAAGCCGCCGCCACCCACCCCGGCACCGCCGGGACCGTCGGGCACGTTCAGCGGCGGGGGCGTGAAGCCCGAGGTCTTCGTGGTCTCGTCGTTCGGCAGGCCGGAGCCGCCGCCGAGACCGCCACCGCCCAGGCCACCGCCACCGACGCCGCCCGGACCGTCTGGGACGTTGAGCGGAGGCGGGTTGAAACCACCGCCACCACCCGCACCGCCACCGGCTCCGCTCCCGGAGCCACCGCCGAGGCCACCGCCACCGACGCCGCCCGGGCCGTCGGGCACGTTGAGCGGAGGCGGGTTGAAGCCGCCACCGGCGCCTCCTCCGGCACCGCCACCCGCGGTGCCGCCGGCACCGCCATCGGCGCCACCCGCGCCACCGCCGGCACCACCGATCGGCAGCCCGTCGGGACCGATGGGCCGGCCGTCCGGGCCGATCGGCAGGCCGTCGGGGCCGACCGGAAGACCCTGGCTTCCGGCACCGCCACCGCCGGCACCACCCGCGCCGCCACCGTTCGCGGCGGTCGAGCCCGGAAGCTTCGGCGGCGCCGAGAACGCCGGCGTCACGACGGCCGCGCCGATCGTGTGGTCGTACTGCGTCATCAGCTGCGCCGCCTGCTGGCGCGCGGCCTGCTGCTCGGTGAAGGTCGCCATCGCCTTGGACGCCTGCGCGGCGTACTCGGTCGGGTCCTTGATCTGCTGCAGCTGTGAGTTGGCCTGCTGCACGTCGAACTGGACCGGCGGGTTCGCGGCCATCGCGATCTGCGTCTCGTTCAGCGCCTGCGAGTGGATCTCCTGCTGGCGCCCGGTCAGGGTCGCGCCCTGGGCGGTGGTGCCGAGCCACTTGCCGACGTTCGCGAGGTGCTCGCGCGCCGCGTCGCCGCCGGCACCCTGCCAGTTGCTCGTGCTCGCGTTGATCGCGTTCGCGAGGTTCTCCTGGTGCGTGGCCAACTCGTTGCCGACGCGCACCCACTCCTCCGACGACTCGGCCACGGTGGCCGAGTTCGCCTGCTGGGTGATGGCCTGCTGCATCTGCTCGTGCGTCGCCTGCGACCAGTCGGTGTAGGGCGCGCCGTCGTTCTGGCGCAGCTGGATACCGTCGTGGAGCCCGGACTTCGCGTCCACGAGCCGCTGCTCGTAGAGCTCCTGGATCTTCTGGTTGCGCACCTTCGGGTCGACGACGGGGCCGAGCCAGCCCTGGGCGATCTCGTCGTCGATCTCCTTGGTCGCCTCGGCGCGGATCTGGTCACCGGAGGCGACGTCGTCCGGTTTGACCGGGCCGACGAAGTACTTCGACGACGAGTCGGCCGTCACGTCGTAGTAAGGGCTGTGCGGGTTGTAGTCCGGTGACGACGGGTCTGAGACCGCCGAGGTGGACGGGTCGGTTGTCGTGGCCACGTGATCCTCCTCAGGTCAGTTCGTCGACGGGGAGACGCTTGATCGTGTCGCGCGTTCCGGTTTCGGTGTTGCTGTAGTTCTGCTTCGCCAGCTTGATCGCCTCGACGTACGTCGGGAACTCGTCGCGCGCCGCCTGCAGCTGCGTGAGCAGGCCCTGGCCGTCGCTGGCGGTGTTGAGCATGTGGGTGGACACCCAGCGACCGGTCGAGGTGGACGACATGGCCGGGGCCGTGCCCAGCTTCTGCAAAGCGTCCCACCGGGCCTGAAGGGTGTCGATCACACCTTCGAGCGCCTCGATCATCTGGTTGCCGGTGGTGTCGTCCACCGCGAAACTGCCGGTCTGCGCCAATCGCTTCAGCTCGGTCCCGGACAACTGCTGCGTCATTTCACGCGCAGTCGCCTTCGCCGGGGTCGCTTCGTCGGCCACCGGATCTCCCTCCTCTTGGTGCGCGCGCGTCAGTAGACGGCGGCGATGGCGTTCTGCACGGCGCGGGCCACCTCGGACCGCCCTGCGGGGACGTACTTCGCGCTCAGTTCACCGGCCTCGCCGGTGGTGGTGTGGATCAGGTAGCGGCCGTCCTGGGTGTCGAGCCAGCTGAGCGGGTCGGCCGCGCGCAGCTCGCCGTGGCGGCCCCAGCCGGTGACGGTGACGTGGCCACCGCCGAGACGCGGCGCGGCCATGACGCGCTCGAGCACCTCGGTGCTGCCGGGCGTCGGCGTCACGCGCGGGTCGGTGCGGCTGGGCCGCACGGTCCCACGGACCTCGATCATCCCGAACGCGTCCGTCTCTTCCTCGTCTTCGGCCGCCTCGGCCATGCGCCGTGCGGTCATCGCGGACACGGCGCGCGTCGCCTGCCGGTTCACCGTGTGGGCGCCGGTCGTCGCGGCGCGCGCCGGGGGCAGCACGCCGGTGACGACGTCGACGAGGTCCTCGTCGGCGAAGAGGGAGAACAGCAGTTCGTCGGTGCGCGGGTTCTGCGTGATCCCGACCGCCTGCCTGCCGTCACTGAGGGCGAGCACCGCGATGTCGGCGCCGACGCCGTCGACCCCGGCCACCGCGACGGAGACGCGCGGCCGGGCGAGGAGCCCGAACGCCGTCCGCACGCCGGGGCTGAGCTCACCGTGGGTGGAGAGCCGCTTGTCCTCCATCGCCCGGTAGACCTGGGTCGCCACGCGGACGAACCGGACGGGATCCGAAGGCACCGTGCCGATTCGCAACGGGTACTGGCGGATGTCACCGCCGGTTGCCTGGCTGACCACAAGAGCTTCGAAGACGTCGAGAACGAACTCGAACCTGTCCGCCATACCCGAGAGCTTCCTTCCCCACGGCGGGTCGTGCACGGCGCTGAGCCGCGGTCTGGACGCCTGCGCCGAAAGGGGCGCAGATGTCACTGTTCGGAGCGTAGCAGTCCTGGTGTGGCGGGAAATCACCACTCGAACCGGTGCCCGAAAGACCATCCGTCCGTGTCAACCCGGGCACGGCCTTCGCGCCCTTCCGCACCCATCACGTGGCCCGGAGCCGATTCGGTTCACCTCGGTCGGGAAAAAGTTCGCGGACTTCTCGCGGGGCGCCGAAACGGGGTCGGTTCGGGTTCGTTCGGGAGGCTCAGCCCAGCTTCGACTGGTACACGCGCAGGTTCAGCCGGACCAGTTCCAGCAGTGGTACGGACACCCCGAGCGAGTGCGCACGATCCACGAGGTCGCCGAAGATCTGCTCGCCCTCCACCGGCAGCCCGGCCGTGAGGTCGCGGTAGAGCGAGGGCGCGCGCGGGGAACCGACCTCGGTCACCGAACCGCGAGCGTTCTCCAGGGCGGCCGCTTCCAGCGGGTGCCCGGTGGCGGCCGCGACCGCCGCGCACTCGGCGACCACGGCCTCGGCGAACGCGATCCCGCCCGGCTGCGCGGCGACGTCGCCGACGGTGCCGCGCATGAGCGAGGTCACGGCCCCGATCGAGGCGATGAAAACCCACTTCGCCCACATGGCCGCCGTGATGTCCGAGGACAGCGCCGTGTCGAAGCCCGCGCCCGAGAGCAGTTCATGCGCCTCGGCGAGCCCCGCCGGCGCCGGCCCGGTGCGGGCGCCGTAGGTCAGCGACTGGAGGTCGAACAGGCGGCGGATGTCGCCGGCACCGTCCACAGTGGTCATCACGATCGCGACACCGCCGAGCACCCGCTCCTCGCCGAAGCGGGCCACGAGCGCGTCGAGGTGGCGCAAGCCGTTGAGCACCGGCAGTACGAGGGTGTCCGGCCCGACCGCCGGCGTCATGTCCTCGATCGCCTGCTCGAGCCCGGCGGCCTTGACCGTGAACAGCACGAGGTCATACGGCTCGGTGAGCTCGCCGGCGCGGACGAGCTTCGGCGTGAGCACTGTCTCCTCGCCGAGCCCGGTGATCCGCAGGCCGCGTTCCATCAACGCCGCCGCGCGCCCGGGGCGCACCAGGAAGGTCACGTCACGGCCGGCCTGCACCAGCCGGCCACCGAAGAACCCACCGGTCGCGCCGGCACCCACCACCAGGATTCGCTTCGCGCTCGCCACCCGTCCGACAGTAGGCCCCTGACTTTCCTAGGACAAGTCAGGGTCGGCGCTCTCACACCTCGGGCTTCGGAGGGGTCTTGGGCACGGCCTTCGGGTCAGACGCCGACGACGCCGTCGACACCCTCGCGCAGGAAGTCGGCGTGGCCGTTGTGCCGGGCGTACTCGTGGATCAGGTGCAGCATGACCAGCCGCAGGGAGACGTCCTCGCCCCACCGCGCGTTGTATGCGACGACGTCGAGCGACTCGGCGGCCGCCTCGATCCGCCGCGAGTGCGCCACCTCGGCCTGCCACGCGGCGAAGACCTCGGCCCGCGTGCCGTCGGTGGCGTCGTAGGCGACCTGGTAGTCACCGTCGGCCGACCATACGAGCGGCACGTCCTCACCGTCGATCACCCGGCGGAACCAGGCTCGCTCGACCTCGGCCAGGTGCCGCACGAGCCCCAGCAGCGACAACGTCGAGGGCGGCATCGCCTGCCGGCGCAGCTGCTCGTCGGAGAGGCCGTCGCACTTCATCGCCAGCGTCGCGCGGTGGAAGTCGAGAAACGCGCGCAGCATCTCCCGCTCCCCCGCGATCGCCGGCGGCCCGATCCGTTCCGTCGCCACGGCTCCCCCTTCACCCGCCGGCACGTCCGGGCTCAGGCTACCGGCGCGCCGAGGTGCGCGAGCAGGGCCGCGACCTTCTCGTCGAGCTCGCGGCCGACGGCCGTCACCGCCGGATTCCCGAAGCTGCCGAAACGGCTGCTCGGGAGGTCGACGCTGAACCACGTGGCGCCGTCGCCGTCCTCGTGGATCGTGGTGCGCAGTGGCGCGTAGAGCATCACGCCGGGCTCGTGGACGAACATCCGCTGGGCGATCGTGTGGTTGCCCATCAGGTACTCCGTGCACGGGCGCGCGGGTGCGGCGAGGCTCATGAGCGCGCCGACGTCGGTCTCCCAGTACCGCAGGAACCCCCACGGCGCGCTCACGTCGGCGGCTGACCGGACCTCCGTCCAGCTCGAGCCGTCGGCCACAAGCGGCGCCAGTTCTTCTCCGGCAGCTTCGGCACGGCCTCTTCGTACCGCGCGCGGAACTGCGCGAACGGCGCCGCCACGGGTACCTCCAGCCGCACGGCCTCGTCCGCGACCCGGCGTACGGACATGGCTTCTCCCGTTCCCTGTGGACTGTCTACTGTGGATTTCCACGGCGGCGGATCTCGAGGAACACAAGCGGGGCCAGCACCAGGCAGCACCCGCCCACCACGGCCGCGACGAGCACGGTGGCCGCGGACAGCCCGTGCGCGAGCGAGAGCAGGCCGACACCGATCACCGGGCCGCCGAGACCGAGGTAGCTGACCACGAAGTAGCTGCCGATCACCGCGCCGCGCTCGGCGGGCGGCGTCACGACCGTGAGCTCGGCCAGCGCGCCGGTGAAGACCAGTCCGTGGCCGGTCCCCGTGCCGAGCATCGCCGGCACCACGAGCCACGCGACGCCGGCCTCGTTCGCCACGACCAGCAGCGCCAGGCCCGCGGCGAGCACGACGAGCCCGATCGCCTGCCCGGCCGTGGGTGCGAGCTTGCCCGCGCCGAACTGGACGAACCCGGACGTGGCGATCATCAGGGTGAGCGCGCCCGCCGCGACCGCGAGATTGGCCGAGCCGAGCAGGCCCGACACGAGCGAGGGCACGACAGCGGAGAACATCCCGAGCACCGCCCACGCCAGGAACGAGCACGCGCCGGCGATCAGGAACGTGCGCCGGACCACGGGCGGCACGCCGAGCCGCGGCTGCCTCCAGCGCTTCGCTACCGAGCCCGCCGCGCGGGGGGTCCGAACCACGAGCAGCACCACCAGGGCGACGGCCACGGCGTGGACAAGGAACGACAGCTGCCGCGGCAGCGGGCCGTACTGCGCGAGCAGCCCACCGGCCAGCGGGCCGAGGGCGAGCCCGAACGTGACGCACGCCGTGGCGGTGCGCGAGGCCCGGCGCTGGCCGCGCGCGTCCTGCCCCGCGCTGTCGTTCAGCATCGCCTGCGCCGCCGCGGCGCCGGCACCCATGCCGAGCCCCTGCAGGACGCGGGCCAGGAACAGCCAGCCCGTGCCGGTGGCGAGCACGAAGACCAGGTCGCCGGCGAGGAACGCGACAAGACCGCACAGCATGAGCGGCCGGCGCCCGACGACGTCGGACAGCGGCCCGGCCACCAGCAACGCCGGCACGATCACCGCCACCGCGACCGCGTAGAGCAAGGTCTGGATCAGCGCGGAGAAGCCGAAAGTGCTGCGCAGCAACGCATACAGCGCACTCGGCAGGTTGTTGCCGACGTACAGCGCGGCCAGCGTCGCCGCACCGGCGGCGAACGCCCCGCGCGCGGCGGACACGGGCACCTCCGCCAGACCTGGCTGCGACATGACCGCACGGTAGAACGTTGACTTGCTCCGCACAAGTCAGCTCCGGACTACGGGACCGCCGAAGCGACGTCCCGCGAGTACGGGACGTCGCTGGGAAACAGGTTCAGCTCACGGGTTCGGCGAGCGGCACGGGTTCGGGCGAGCGCCACGGCCGGTACCAGCGCATGTCCTCGCGGTGCATCGGTTCGCCGCATTCGTCGCACAGCGTGCCGGGGCGCGTGCGCGCACCGCAGGCGCCGTGGACGATCAGCATGCGCTCGGCGGGCGGGTCGGGCGTGGTGTGCTCGTCGCCCCACTCGGCGAGGGACAGCAGCACCGGCAGCGCATCTGCGCCCGCCTTCGTGAGGCGGTACTCGTGGCGGGTGCGGCCGCCGTCGCGGTACGGCACGCGCGCGAGCAGCCCCGCCTCGGTGAGTTTGGTGAGCCGGGTCGTCAGCACGTTGTCGGCGATGCCGAGCTCGTCGCGGAACTCGTCGAAGCGCGTGGTGCCTGTGGTGGCGTTGCGCAGAATCAGCAGCGTCCACGGTTCGCCGAGAACGTCGACCGCCCGGGCGATCGGGCACGCGTGCCCGGACCACTGGATGCGTCGGACCATCACCGCTCCCTTCCTTGCGCCGCACCGGGTTTGCTGCCTTTCGCGGTACGAGCCGTCACCGACCGTAGCATGCGAGGAGCGGCGCTGAGCCTTTCGGCCGAACACAGCGGCTTCACAGCAACACACAGGAAACAGACAGGTGTAAACCGCTGCAATTCCGGGGTTCCGCGGCGTTGTCCCGGTATGGCAAGACGGCTGAGATGGACGCTCGCCGCCGCGGGCCTCACCGCGACGGTCCTCACGACGGCGGTCGTCGTCACGGCGAGTACGCGGCACATGACGACGATGCCCGCGGCGCAGACGCTGCCGCCGCCTTCGTCCTCCCCCGCGTCGCCGACCACAAGCGAACCGCCGGCCTCGTCGACGACACCGACCACCCCGACGCCTCCCCTGCCCGCCCCCTCGGCGGTAGCCGACGACGTGATCGACGCGGTGACCGCCGCGTCGAAGGGCACGAAGGTCGGGCTCACGGTCTACGACACGAAGACGGGCGAAACCCTCGCGCTCGCCGACCCCGAGACCCCGTACTACACGGCTTCCGTGGTGAAGTTGCTCATCGCGCTCGACTCGCTGTACGACGACGGCACTTGGCAGGTCCCCGCCGGCGACACCGCCGACGAGCTCACCGACATGATCTCCGGCAGCAACGACGGCATCGCCGACAAGCTGTGGGAAGCCGACGGCGGGACCGCGATCGTCGGGCGGATGGCCGACCTCATCGGGCTTTCCCACACGGTCGAACCGACGGACCCGGGCCAGTGGGGCATGACGAAGATGAGCCCCGACGACGTGGTCACCACCTACCGCTACCTCACCGACACCGTCCCCGACGCCACGGCGCAGCCGTTGCTCACCGCGATGGCCGACGCGCGCCAGCCCGCCGACGACGGCTACCCGCAGTACTTCGGCATCCCCGACGGTCTGCCCGGCGCGACGTGGGAGATCAAGCAGGGCTGGATGATCCTGCACTCGGCGCTCGTGCTCAACACCACCGGGATCGTCGACTCCCGCTACGTCGTGGTGCTCCTGACGCAGCAGCCGGCCGCCACGTCGTCGGCGAAGGGCCGCGCCGCGGTGACCGCGGGGATCAAGGCGCTGGCTCCGGCACTGGCGGCCTGGACCGCGGGCTGACCGCCCACGCGCGGGTTTCTGCGAAAACCCTCAACGGGTCTGGACCTGTCGGGCCCGGTCGATGTCCGGGCCCCGGTACAGCCGCTCCGGAATGGACGCCAGTGTCGACTCGTGCACCTGTGAGCCCAAGCCGTAGAGCTTCTGGAAGCTCATGATCAGCGGGCGCCACGCGTCGGGGTCCACGTGGTCTTCGGTGCCGGGCAGGCGGATGTCGTCGTGGACGAAGACGCGCTGGACGCGGACCTCCAGGCCCACGACGGAGCCGTCCTGCGCCTCGTCGTCGGCGGCGAAGGGATGGGTGGCCTCGAGGACGGCCTCCATGGCCACCGGGCACTCCGCGACGCGCGGCGGCGCGACCGTCTCGGACGGCACCGCGGTGAGGCCCGCACGGGCGAACTTGTCGGCGACGTGGAAGTAGCCGCGCTGCTGCTTGCCCGGCGGCACCGGGTCCGAACCCGTGGTGAGCGCGAGCCGATCGACGGCCGCGGCGAGGGCGGAAGAAGGCAGATTCAGCACGCACTCGCGCGTGCGCCGCAGATTCTGCGTGGTCTTCGACCGCGCGCCCAGGCCGAGCATGGCTCGCCAGCCCAGCCAGAACGCCGAGGACATCGGGGCGAGGTTCGCCGAACCGTCCTCATTGGTCGTGGAGATCAGCACCACGGGGGTGCCGAAGTACAGGATTCCGGGCTCGATGGCCGTGTGCAAGGGAAACGTCGTGTTCACGTCCCCCAGTCTGCGCACGCCGGGCGCCCGCGGCTGGCGGGAAACGGACGTCACGATCACGCCCGTTCCCCACCGGCCGGCTGGTTCAGGCGATGCCCGCCGCCAGCAGCGCCCGTCGCGTCAGCACGCGCGCCAGGTGCCGGCGGTACTCCGCCGACGCATGGGGCTCGTCGGGCGGCGAGGTGTCCTCGGCGGCGAGCGCCGCGGCCTCGTCGGCCGAAGCGCCCTCCGCCAAGGCTTTCTCCGTCGCCGCGGCCCGCAGCGGGGTGCCGCCGAGGTTGATCAGCCCCACGGACTTGCCCACCACCGCGACACCCACGATCGCCCAGTCGATGGCGCGGCGCGTGAACTTCTCGAAGCCCCAGCCGAGCCCGGCCTGGCTGGGCAGGCGGATCTCGGTCAGCAGCTCGTCCGGTTCCAGCGGTGTGGTGAACGGGCCCAGGAAGAACTCCGCGGCCGGGATGCGCCGCTCCCCGCCGGGCCGCGCGCGACGAGCACGCCGTCGGACGCGAGGATCACCGCGGGCAGGTCGGCGGCCGAGTCGGCGTGCACGAGCGAACCGCCGAGCGTGCCGCGGTGGCGCACCTGCGGATCGCCGACGGCACCGGACGCGTGCGCGACGAGCGGCGCGTGCTCGGCGAGCACCGGATCGCCTTCGAGGTCGTGGTAGCGCGACAGCGCGCCGATCACCACCTCGTCCCCATCGAGCCGCACGAACTTCAGCTCGTCGAGCGGCGCGATGTCCACGACGATCTCGGGCGCGGCGAACCGCAGTTTCATCAGCGGCAGCAGCGAATGCCCGCCGGCGAGCAGCTTCGCGTCCTCGCCGTGCTCGGCCAGCAGTGCGAGTGCCTCGTCCACAGTGGACGCGCGGCGGTAGGAGAACTCGGCGGGAATCACCGGTCCACCTCCGCACCCGAAGCCTCGACCACGGCGCTCACGATGTTGTGGTAACCCGTGCAGCGGCACAGGTTCCCTTCGAGCGCTTCCCGGACCTCGCGCCGCGACGGCCGCGGGTTCTCCTTCAGCAGCGACACCGACGCCATCATCATCCCCGGCGTGCAGAACCCGCACTGGAGCCCGTGCTGCTCGCGGAAAGCGCGCTGCACGGGGTGCAGCTCGCCGTCGTCGCCGGCCAGACCCTCCACTGTGGTCACTTCGTGGCCGTCGGCCTGCGCGGCCAGCACCGTGCACGACTTCACCGACTCACCGTCGAACAGGACCGTGCAGGCGCCGCACGACGTGGTGTCGCAGCCGATGTTCGTGCCGGTGAGCCCGACGGTGTCGCGCAGGTAGTGCACCAGCAACGTCCGGTCCGGCACCTCGCCGGCCGTGGTCCGGCCGTTCACCTCGATGGAGACCCGCACGTCAGTTCGCCTTCCTCACGTCGTTCAGGGCCGCCCAGACCCGCATCGGGGTGGTCGGCATGTCCAGGTGCCGCACGCCGAGGTGGGCGAGCGCGTCGACCACCGCGTTGTGCACCGCCGGCGTCGACCCGATCGTCGCGGCCTCGCCGATCCCCTTGACCCCCAGCAGGTTCCGTGTCGTGGGCGTCGCCATGTCCACGAGCTCGAAGTCGGGCAGCTCGGTCGCGGTCACAAACGAGTAGTCCGCGAGCGTGGCCGTGGTCGGGTTGCCGTCTTCGTCGTAGTTCACGACCTCCAGCAGCGCCTGGGCAATGCCCTGGCCGAGCCCGCCGTGGCGCTGGCCGCGGAAGGTCAGCGGGTTCACCACCGGCCCGGCGTCGTCGACCGCGACCAGCCGCCGCACCTCGACCTTGCCCGTCTCCGTGTCGACCTCGACCACGGCGAGGTGCGCGCCGAACGGGAACGTCGGCTTGCCGTCGCCGAACCACACATCGGCCGACAGCGCCGTGCGCTCGGCCGAGGACACGATCCGCGCCCAGTCGAGCGTGGTACTCGACGGGGCGCCGCGCACCTGCCAGACCCCGCGTTCGGTGTCGAGCTCCAGATCCTCCGGCGCGGCCTCGAGCAGGTCGGCCGCGAGCTCGCGAGCCTGGGCGATCACCTCGTCGGCCGCCTGCCGGATCGCCGAGCCGCCCAGCTGCAACGACCGCGAGCCGAAGGTGCCGACCGCGCGCGGGACCTCGTCGGTGTCGCCGTGCTTCACGGTGATCTTCGCCAGCGGCACGCCGAGCTGGTCGGACAGCAGCATCGCCAGCGACGTCGCGAGCCCCTGGCCGTGCGGCGAGCTGCCCGTGTACGCAGTGACCGAACCGTCTTCGTGGATGTCGACGCGGCCGCTCTCGCCGTTCGCATCGCCGCCGGTGATCTCGACGTAGGCCGCGATACCGAGGCCCAGCGCCACCGGGTCGCCCGCGGCGCGGCGCAGCTCCTGCTCCGCGCGCAGTTCGGCGTAGCCCGCGGCCTCGAGCGCCTTGTCCAGCGCCGCCGCGTACTCGCCCGTGTCGTAGTCCCCGCCGGTCGGCGTGGTGTACGGGAACTCCTCCGGGCGGATGAAGTTGACCCGCCGCACCTCGGCGGGATCCATCCCGATCTCCGCGGCGAACAGGTCCATCGCGCGCTCGACCGCGGCCGTCGCCTCGGGCCGGCCCGCGCCGCGGTAGGCCGCGATGGGCGTGGTGTTGGTGACCACGCAGCGGCTGCGCGTCTGCACCACCGGGAAGCGGTACACACCGGGCGCCATCATCTCGGTCAGCGTGGGCAGGAACATCGCGCGCGGGTAGGCGCCGCTGTCCTGCACGACGTCGATCCGGTACGCGAGCACCGTCCCGTCGCGCTTCCCACCGATGGTCACGGTGTTCTGCTGCGCCCGGCCGTGGGTCATCGCCGTGAGGTTCTCGCTGCGCGACTCGGTCCACCGCACCGGCCGCCCGACGGCACGCGCGGCCCAGCCGAGCAGGCTCGCCTCGGGGTCGGCGCCGATCTTGGCGCCGAAGCCGCCACCGACGTCCGGCGCGATCACGCGCACCCGGTCCTCGTCGAGCCCCAGCGCACCCGCCACGGTGGTCCGGGCGATCTGGGCGTTCTGCGTGGACAGCCACAGCGTCAGCCGCCCGTCCTCGCCCCACGCGGCCGAACCGCCGCGCACTTCGAGCGACGCCGGGGCCACTCGTGGGTTGAGGATCGTCTGCGTGACCACGGCGTCGCAGTCCGCGAACGCCGCGTCGTCGAACTCCTCGGCGCCGTTCACCTGCATGACGTTGCCGGTGACACCGCCACCGGGGAACAGCTCGGTTTCGCCGGACAGCGCGGCGTCGATGCTCGCCACCGCGTCCAGCGGGTCGTAGTCCACGTCGACCAGCTCCGCCGCGTCGGCCAGCTGGTAGCGCTCTTCGGTGAGCACCAGCGCGACGGGTTCGCCGACGTAACGCACGACGTCCGTGGCGAGGAACGGTTCGGTGACGGGTCCGGTGGGGAGAGGCGCGAGGTCGAGGTCCGCCGCCGTGAAAACGCCGACGACTCCCGGTGCCTGCTTCGCCTCTTCGGTGTCGATGCCGGAGATGCGCGCGTGGGCGATCGGGCTGCGCACGAAGACCGCGTGGACCGCGCCGGTGAGCGCCGCCTCCCGCAAGTCGTCGACGTACGTTCCGCCCGAGGTGATCAGCTTCTCGTCCTCGACGCGCACCACGCGGGTGCCGACAATGCTCATCTGGCCTCCTGCTCGGGTACCCCGCCGATCATGCCCCCTGGGGTGCCCGCGCGTCAGCCTGACCCGGCAACGAATCCGCTGCGATCAGCCGGCGTAGGCCTCCCGCGCGAGTACCACCGCGAGCACGAGCCCGCCGATCGCGATCGCGATCCGCAGCGGGGCCGCGGGCAGGTACCGCACGAGGATCGAACCGAGCCACGAACCCGCTACCGAACCCAGGCACACGGCGAGCGCCGCGGGCCAGAGCACCCGGCCGGTGAACGCGAAGACGGCCGCGGCGATCAGGTTCGCCGTGCCCGTGGCGATGTTCTTCGCCGCGTTCGTGCGGGCCAGCGGCTGTGTCCACACAGTGGTGAGCAGCGCGAGCATCAGCACGCCGGCCGCGGCACCGAAGTAGCCGCCGTAGACGCCCACGAGGAACGCCGCCACGCCGGTGACCGGGCCGATGCCGTGGCGCTCCGTGCCTTCCGCCAACCGGCGCAACCACGGACCCGCCAACAGGAGCACCGACGCGCCGCCGATCAGCCACGGGACCACCGCGGTGAACGCGCCCGACGGCGTCAGCAGCAGCACGAGCCCGCCGCAACCGCCGCCGGCCGTGGTGATGAGGCACAGCGGCAGCAGGCGGCGCCACTGTCCCTTCAGCTCGGGCCGCGCGCCGGCGGCCGCGCCCGCGGTGGTGCCGAGCATCGCGACGGTGTTGGTCATGTTCGCGACCACCGGCGGCATCCCCGCCGCGAGCAGCGCGGGGTACGACACGAGCGAGGCCAGTCCGGCGGTGGCGCCGACGAGCCCGGCGCCCGCTCCGGCGAGCAGCAGGAGGACGAACTCGCCCGCGTCGATGATCACGCCCGCCATCAGAACACGCGCTCCCGCGCTGCCGTATAGGTTGTTATACAAGTCACGTCCGGTTGAACGAACACCGCCGAACGGACGCCCGGCGACCGTCGGACAGGCGAGTACGTTGAGGACAAGGCAACCCGCCCGGTGCTCGGATTCCCTTGGAGGACCGATGCGCGTCACGATCGCGGAGGTCGCCCGCCGTGCGCGGGTGAGCAAGACCACCGTGTCCCGGGTGCTCAACAACAAGTCCGACGTGGACGCCGCCACCGCCGTGCGCGTGCGCGAAGTCATCGCCGCGACGGGCTACATCCCGAGCGCCGGGGCCGTCGGCCTGGCGAAGGGCCGGACCCGGCTGGTCGGCGTACTCGTCCCGGGGCTCTCGCCGGCGGGCGTCGGTGAGGTGTTGCAGGGAGTGGCCGACGTCGTCGAGGAGAGTGACCACGGCCTGCTCCTGAGCACCGCCGCCCGGGGCGCGGACTCGCTGGCGCGCTTCACCCACCAGGTGCGGGCGCACGCGTTCGACGGGCTGCTGCTGCTCGACCCGCCACCCGCCGTCACGGACAACGACGCGCTGCGCGACTCCGACCTGCCTGTGGTGGTGGTCGACGGGGCACGCTCCGTGTTCCCTTCCGTGACCGGCGACGACGCCGCGGGAGCCGCCGCGGTGGCCCGGCACTTCCTCGCGCGCGGCCGGCGCCGCGTCGCCGTGGTGACGGGCCCCGGCGAAGACGCGGCCGCCCGGCTCGCCGGATTCCGGTCCGTACTCGAAGAAGCCGGTTCATCGCTCACCGGGGACGCCGTCACCGAGACGGTTTCCACCGCGGGTGGCGGCCGCTCGGCCGTGCGGCAGCTCGTCGCCTCGGGCCTCGCGTTCGACGCCGTGTTCGCCTGTGACGACGTGGTGGCCGCCGGTGTCCTCACCGGACTGCGCGAAGCCGGCCGCACCGTGCCTGAGGACGTCGTCGTGGCCGGGTTCGGCGACCTGCCGCTCGCGGTGTTCACGCAGCCGCCGCTCACGACCGTGCGCCGGCCGCTGCGCGCCCTCGGGGAAACCGCGGCTCGCCGCCTGCTCGGTAAGCTGACCGGAGACACGCCGCTCGACGGCATGACCGTGCTGCCGACCGAGCTGGTGGTGCGGGAATCGGCACCCTGAGCCGCGCGACGGTCCGATGTGGATGATTCAGCTGGCGAGGCCGGCGTGGCCGAACCCGGCGGGCAGCACGAGGCTGTGGCCGGTGTGCTCGACCTTCGCCCGCAGGTACCGGACGTTGGTCTCCGTCGCGAACACCCCCGTGCGCACGCGGTCGCGCACGTCGAGACCGTGGGCGGTCAGCTGCGCGGCCTTGTCGGGGTTGTTCGACAGCAGGTCGAGTCGGCGCACGCCGAGCGCGGTGAGCATCTGCGCGGCGGCGGTGTAGTCGCGCGCGTCCTCGGGCAGGCCGAGCGCGGCGTTGGCCTCGTAGGTGTCGAGCCCGCCGTCCTGCAGTGCGTAGGCGTCGAGCTTGTTGTACAGGCCGATGCCGCGGCCTTCCTGGCGCAGGTAGAGCAGGTAGCCGCCGGCCTCGGAGATCCGGGCGACCGACTCGCGTAGCTGTGGGCCGCAGTCGCAGCGGGCCGAGCCGAAGACGTCGCCGGTCAGGCACTCGGAGTGCATGCGCACGAGCGGCACCGGGCCCGGCTCGCCGAGCACGAACGCGAGGTGCTCAAGCCCGTCGGCGAGCCCGTGGAACGTCACGGCCTCCGCGTCGACGGCGAGGTCGTCGCCCAGCCGCAGCGGGATCCGCACCCGCGTACGCACCTCCGCCACCGTCGCCATCGGCTGCTCCGTTCTCCCAGGTGGTTCAAATTCGAACCACGACTTGATCGACCCTACAACATGGTTCAAATTCGAACAACCTGCGTTACCATGGGTGCATGGCCGACCCCCGATGGCTCACGGATCGCCAGCTGAAGACCTGGCAGGCCTTCCTGGCGGTGAGCGCACAGCTCAACCGTCGCGTCGAACAGCAGCTTCGCGACGACGCGGGGCTTTCGCACCCACAGTACGAAGTTCTGGCGCGCCTCGCCGCCGCCGGCGGCGCCCTGCGCATGACGGAGCTGGCCGGCGCGGCGCTCACGTCCAAGAGCGGGCTGAGCTACCAGGTCGGCCAGCTCGAGAAGACGGGGCTCGTCGGGCGCCGCTCGTGCGAGTCCGACGACCGCGGCGTGATCGCGTTCCTGACCGATCTCGGCTGGTCACAGCTTCGCGAGGCGGCCGCCGGACACGCCGCGCTCGTCGGTGAGCTGCTCGTCGACGCGCTGACGACCGAGCAGTTCGGCGCGTTCAGCACCGTGCTCGACACCCTGGAGTCCCGGCTGCGCGGCGCCGACCGGCCGCAGCGGACCGCGGTGTGACGCTCGGCACCCCGAGCTAGGAGCCGACTGTCCTCTGTGTCCAGTCGGGCACGCGCGGTTGCGGCACGGGTTCGGCGGTCAGCAAGGCCAGGTCCGGCGGCACGAGCACGGCCGCGGCGAGCAGCGCGCCGAACAACAGGCCGTCGCCGCTCGCCGAGTGGAACCGGGCCCGCACGCCGTCGAGCGCGGCTCGCACGCCCAGCGGCGTCCAGTCGCCGCCGGGGTCCAGCATCGCAAGCTGAGCCGCCGCCCGTTCCGGCGGCACCGGCCGCGGTCGCGCCTCCCAGCGCAGGAAGCCCTGGCCGACCACGGTGAGCGCCAGCCGTTCTCGCGCGTCGAGCGATCCGTCCGGCGCCGGTGGCACGTCGGGCCTGCCGTCGGCGACGTGCACCTCCAGCACGTGCTCCCGCCCGCGCGAGCCGTGCACGAACAACGGCAGGTACCCCGCGGGCAGCGCGACCGGCGCCGCGCCGGTGAACAGCAGCCGCGATTCGGGCAGCCGCAACGGGACCTTGCCCGTCGCCCGCACCCACCAGCGGTCGCGGTGGTGCTCCAGCACGCCGTGGCGGCGGCTCACCCGCCGGTCGTCCTCCCCGACCGGCACCGAGACCTCCGCGGTATTGCGCCCGAACGTCACCGGGCCCGGCACCGAGGGCGGCACCAGCACTCCCCCGGCGAACCCGAGCACGGCCAGCGTGCCGGGCGGTGACGCGAAGCCCCGCGCCAGGCTCGGATGCCCGGCGGGCAGTGCCCGCATCCCCTCACCCGTCGTCACGACGTCCCCCACCCGCTCCCGGCGCGAAGCCTGCCCCAACGCGCGCCGCGAGGCTAACCGGGCGGCGCCGGGACCCCTCCCGGAGCGGTTTCGTCGGGTGGTTCGAGCAACGCGAGGTCCGGCGGCACCAGCGAAGTGGACAGCAGGAGCTCCTTCACGAGGTTGTCGTTGAGGGAGTTGCCCACCGGCTCACCGACCTCTTCGCGCGTGAGGCCCGCGACGCCGGCGCGCGCCAGCCGCGCCCGCACGGCGACCACGAGGTGCTCCACCCGCTTGGGCGTCCAGCGGCTGCCGGGCGCCAGCTCCGCGAGCTGCTCGGCGACCTGCCGCCACGCCATCGGCTGCGGGTACGGCTGTTGCAGCAGATAACGCTGCGCCAGCGAGACGAGCACGAGCCGCTCTTCGGGACTCAGCCGCCACATGCGCGGCGGCTCGGTCACATCCTGCGCCCGCGACTCCGGCCGGCGTCCGTCCGCACCCGACACGTACAGCTCCAGCAGGTGCTCGCGGTCGGCCGAACCACGCACGAACACCGCCGTGTAGCCCTCCGCGAGCGGCACGGGCTCCTCTTCGGGGAACAACAGGCGCGAGCCGGGCAGGCGGATCGGCAGCCGCCCGGTGTTGTGCATCCACCACGCGTCGCGCCGGCGCACGAGGAAACCCTGTTTGCGGCTGACTTTCCGGTCGTCCTCCCCCACGCACACGTGGACGTCCTCGCGGTTGCGTCCGAAGAGGACTTCCCGGCCGTCGCGGGGCGGCATGCGCACACCGCCGGTCACGGCCAGCGCGAAGATCGTGCCCGGGGCCGCGGGCGGCACCCCGTAGGCGAGGCTGCCGTGGTCGGCGCCGAGGGACTCGGCCTGCCCGCCGGATCGCAGCGCGGTCATGCCTGCGGCAGCTTCGCGACGACATCGCCGGCCAGCGACGCGGCCGGGGCGCAGAGGTCCTGCGACGGCGGGCCGCCGTGGACCACCACCTTGATCTGCTCCACCGCGGCCTCCCCGTGTGCGTCGGTGTAGTTCCGGTACACCAGCAGCGCCTGGCACGTGTTGGCGGCGAAGTCGTCGGTCGCGAGGTACGCGTCTTGGCCGGAAACCTTGGTGAGCTGGCCCGAGTCGCTGTCCGGCGGCTGGTCGCGGTCGAAGATCACCGTGACCGCGCGGTCCGACGCCGAGCTGTCCCAGTCACAGGTCCAGTTCCCGTAGCCCGGCACCATCCGCACCGACGCCGCGAGGCCCGCGGTGCTGCCGAGCGAGGCGGGGCTCAGCAGCGAACACGCGTCCACCTTGGACAGGGATCCGGCCGGGACCGGCGAGGTCCGTGCCGGCACTCCGGCGACGGCGAGCACCTTCGTCGCCGACGTGACCGCGACGTCGGCGGGCCGGCACGTGTCGAGGTTGTCACCGTCGTCGTCGGAGACGGTCACACGCACGAGGTACTTGTCCTGCAGCTGGATCAGGCGCACGCAGGCGCCGTCCTGCGCGGGGTCGCCGAACACGTCGAACGGGCCGGAGCGCGAGCGCTGCCCCTCCGGCGCGGCGCCGTCGGACGGCCGGTCCTCCAGCTCGACCTTCACGTCGGCCTGCAGATCGTCGGCCCGCTTGAGGATCACGTCGCAGCGGTCGAAGTTGCCGTAGTCGGGATCGACCTCGGGATCGCCGAACGGGCGCAGCGGCACCGAGTCGACGAGCCCGCACGGATCGGCCGAGCGCGGGTCCTGGCCGATGCCGAGCTTCGCCGGAGCAGCGGGCACCTTCGAAGCCGCGGCCGGGGTCCGCGGCTTGCCGCTGTCCGGCAGCAGGATCAGGGCCACCCCGGCGAGCACCACGACGGCGGCGACCGCGCCCGCAATCACGAATCGCCGCCGGCGACCGTCGGGACGGCGGCGCAGCGGCGGCGCGGGAGGCAGCCCGCCCACGCTGCCGGCCAGCAGGTCGTGCGCGGCGGCCGCGGTGGGCCGGTCTTCGGGAGCCGTCCGCAGCAGCGCGGCGAGCACGGGCTCGAGATCACCGGCCTTGCGCGCCGGCGGGACCGCGCCCTCGGCCGCGCGCCGGATCGTCGCGTACTCGTTGCCGCCGCCGAAGGGCGGAGTGCCCTCGACGGCGGAGAACAGAGTGGCGCCCAAGGAGAAAACGTCGGACGCAGCGGTGGGCGGGTGCCCCTGCGCGACCTCCGGTGCCAGGTAACCGGGGGTGCCGCCGATGTGCGGGGAGTCGGTGACCGTCTCGTCCGTGCGGACCGAGCGCGAGATGCCGAAGTCGGTGAGCTTGGCGCGGCCGTCGTCGGTGATCAGGACGTTGCCGGGCTTCACGTCGCGGTGGGCCACGCCGCCCTCGTGCACCGCGGCGAGCGCGCCCGCGACCTGCACGCCGATCTCGGCGACCGTGCGCACGGGCAGGCTGCCCTCGGCGGCGAGGACCTCGGCCAGGCTGCGCGAGCGCACGTACTCCATCACGAGCCACAGCTCGTCGCCCTCAGCGACGACGTCGAAGAAGGTCACCACGTTCGGGTGCTGCACGCCGGCGGCGAGCCGGGCTTCGCGACGCAGGGTGCGGCCGCTGACCGCATCGGAGAGCCGGGCCTGCTTGAGCGCCACCTCGCGGTCGAGCTGCTCGTCGTGCGCACGCCAGACCACGCCCATGCCCCCGGTGCCGATCCGCTCGAGCAGTCGATAGCGCTGCGCGATCAGCTGGCCACCCTGCACCGACGCTCCCCTCGGCGTGGTCGGACCTCTGTGAGGTAACTCCCAGTAACGATACTGCATCACGTCCGGTGGCAGGAAGCGGCCCGGATCGGGACCACTCCCCCGCCGCCCGCCTACGGTCCGGTCCCGAACGAACACTCTCACGAACCGGAGGCAACCCGATGAAGGGCACGACACTCGTCCGGCTGGCCGCGCTCGCCGTCGTCCTGGCGGGTGTGTGCGCACCCGCCTCGGCCGCCGCGTTGCCCGCCGCGGGCCGGCTGAAGATCACCGAGGGCGGCACGCCGGAGCACCCCAGGGTGCACTCCGGCGCCGGACGGCAGGTCTCCGGCATCGACGTCGAAACCGACTGGGTGGTGGTGGACGGCTTCACCCTCACCAAGCCGTCCGCGCCCGGCGTCGAGCTCGACGGGAACCACGTGACCCTGCAGAACACCACCATCACCGACCCCCACGGCGGCGACGGCGACGGCATCGGACAACCGCTGCGAGAAGGTCGACAACATGTGCCTGATGGCCGAGGGCCCGAACGACGGTGAGGGCGACGGGAAGGGCCACACGACCGACTTCGTGATCAGGACAACTACTGCGAGACCCTCGAGGCGTCGCAGACGCTGATGTTCGAGGACGTCCAGGGCGTCACCATCACCGGCAACACCTTCGCCGCCGGTCCGGACCACGCGATCGGGCTCGCGATCGGCTCCACCGGCGCCCACGTCGAGGGCAACCACGTCGACCCGTCCAGCCACTGCGAGGTCGGGATCGACAAATCGTCCCGTGAAGGCTGTGTCGGCCCCGAGCCGGCCTGTGCGCCGTGACCTCGGTGCCGGTTCCGTTGCGCGGCAACGGGAACCGAGAAGCGCTGCGCTGCGTGAGCACCGGAGTCACCCGTCCGGCGGATCAAGCGTCCACAGTGGACGCGGAAACCGACACGGTGGTCCAGGATTCGACGTATAGATCGTTATACGGATGGGTGCGGCCGGGTTAATCCGCCGGAGAGCGCCCGGATCGGCGATTCGATCACGGTGGCCGGGGGTATCTGGCGGACGTGACGGCAGGCGCGCCGCCGAAGGAGACCTCCATGCTCAGTCACCACGAACGCAGCGAGCTGGACAAGATCGAACGCTGGTTCGAGTTGAGCGATCCGGAACTGGCGGCGGCGCTCTCGCGGGGCAAGCCGGCTTCGAACCGCCGCCTGCTCACCCTCTTCGCGGTGCTCTTCGACGTCTCGGCCGTCGCGTTCCTCGTGACCGGGCTCGTCACCACGAGCCCCGCCTTCACGCTGTGCGCACTGCTCGCCGCCGGCGGCGGGGTGGCGCTGCACATCGTGCGCGGGCACGGCCGCTCCTGACGCTAGGGCGACGAGCTGCGCGGCGGGCGTGCGCTCGCCCGGGTCCGCACCGCACACTGGTGCGGTGTCCGCCTGGGTCCTGCACGTCGATCTCGACCAGTTCATCGCCGCGGTCGAGATCGCGCGACGGCCCGAGCTGCGCGGCCGGCCGGTGGTCGTGGGCGGCAACGGCGACCCCGCCGAGCGCGCCGTGGTGGCCACCGCGTCCTACGAGGCGCGCGAGTTCGGCGTGCAGTCCGGCATGCCGCTGCGGCTGGCCGCCAAACGCTGCCCCGACGCGGTGTTCCTGGCCACCGACGCGCCCGCGTACCAGGAGGTGTCCGACCGCGTCATGGCGCGGCTGCGCGAGCTGCCGGTGGTGGTCGAGGTGCTCGGGTGGGACGAAGCGTTCCTCGGCCTCGACACCGAGAACATCACTGCCGAGAACGGGGGCACCGACGACCCCGAGGCGTTCGCGGCCGAGGTCCGCCGCGCGGTCGAGGACGAGACCGGGCTTTCGTGCTCGGTCGGCATCGGCGACAACAAGCTGCGCGCCAAGCTCGCCACCGGGTTCGCGAAACCCGCCGGGATCTTCCGCCTCACGCGGGAGAACTGGTGGGCCGTGATGGCCGAGCTGCCCACCGACGCGCTGTGGGGCATCGGGCGCAAGACGGCCAAGAAGCTCGCCGCAGCGGGGTTCACCACCGTGCTGCAGCTGGCGGGCGCCGACGCGGACGACCTCGCCGCGCGCTTCGGCCCGCGCCTCGGCCCGTGGTACCGGGTGCTGGCGGGCGGGATCGGCGACGCCGAGGTCACCGCCACCCCGTACGTCGCGCGCTCCCGCAGCCGCGAGACCACGTTCCAGCAGGATCTCACCGATCCCGCGCGCATCGCGGAAGAAATCGACGCCCTCGCCGTGCGGGTCGCCCGCGACGTCGTGGCCGAAGGCCACCCGGCGGCGCGCGTCGCGGTGAAGGTGCGCTTCGCGCCGTTCCACACTCACACCCACAGCATCACGCTGCCGGAACCGACGTCGGACGCCGCGGCAATCGGGCGCGCCGCGCGCGAGGTGCTCGGGATGTTCACGCTCGGCCGGCCGGTCCGCCTGCTCGGCGTGCGCGCGGAGTTCCCTCACCCGCCCGCGTGATCGGACGGCAGGTGCGCGTTTGGCGGCGCCGGTCGGCGGGGTAATCGGCACTCCCGGCACACGAGTGAGGTGAGGCATGTCCGAAAACAGCGTCCCCGCGACCGGTTCCGACGACCGGTTCGGCGGGCTGGGCGGCGGGTTCCGGGACCTCACGCGGTCGCTGCTGGAGGTCACGACCGTCGGGGGCGTGCTGCAGCAGCTGGTGACGGCGGCGGTCCGGGTGATCCCGGTGGCGAGCGTCGTCAGCATCACGCTGCGCTCGCCCGACGGGCTGTTCTACACCCCCATCGAGACCGACGCGGTCGCCGCCGAGCTCGACCAGGTGCAGTACCGCACGGGTGAGGGCCCCTGCCTCGACGCGGCCCGCCCGGACGGCCCTGCGCACGCGGAGAGCCAGGACCTCGCCCACGAACCCAAGTGGCCGAAGTTCGGGCCGGCCGCGGCCGAACGCGGCATGGGCTCGATGCTCGCCATCGCGTTGCTGCCCGACGCCCGCGAGCCGCAGCTGTCCGGTGCGCTCAACGTCTACGCGCGCGAGACCGGCGCGCTCACGCCCGCCGATCGCGACCTCGCGCTGCTGCTGGCCACCCACGGATCGCTGGCGCTGGCGACGACCAATGCCGTGACGGCCGCGGACCTCCAGCGGGCCCACCTGCGCAAGGCCATCGACTCGCGCGACGTGATCGGCCAGGCGAAGGGCATCCTGATGCAGCGGCGCGGCATCTCGGCCGACGAGGCGTTCGACATCCTGCGCCGCACGTCACAGGATCTCAACGTGAAGCTCGCCGTGCTGGCCGAGACCCTGGCCACCCGCCACACCGAGCTCGACCTGCCCGGTCCGCGCGCTTGACAGCCTCCGGCCGGCCTTGCCATGGTGGAAACCGGTAGAACGAACCGTGCGCCGTCAGGGCGCACTCCGGGCCGAGAGGCGCTGCGACGGAAGCCGCGAGGTTTCCGCCACGCTCGGCCCGCGAGTTCCGGACAAGGGCGCCTCCTGCGAAGGAGGTGCCTTTTTTGTCGTCCCAGCTGTTGTCGACCCGGACGTCGCCGACCCGGACGTCGCCGGCACAGGTGTTGCCACCGAAGGAAAAGCCGGTGGACGGCCCCCGCGCCTCCTGAACCCTGCCGGGTGAGCCCGGTGCTGCCGAATGCGGTGGTGCCGCGATTCCCCGTGCCCTGAAACAGAAACCACACCGAATGGGAGCAGAACCTCAATGAGCCCGAAACTTCAGAACGTCGGCGGACTCGAGTTCGCGGTGGCCGACCTGGCGCTCGCCGAGGCCGGGCGGACGCAGCTGCGCCTGGCCGAGCACGAGATGCCCGGCCTGATGTCCATCCGGCGCGAGTTCGCCGGCGCGCAGCCGCTGAAGGGCGCCCGCATCGCCGGCTCGCTGCACATGACCGTGCAGACCGCCGTGCTGATCGAGACCCTCGTAGCGCTCGGCGCCGACGTGCGCTGGGTATCCTGCAACATCTTCTCCACCCAGGACGAGGCCGCGGCCGCCGTCGTCGTCGGTCCGAACGGGACCGCCGAACGGCCCGAGGGCACCCCGGTGTTCGCGTGGAAGGGCGAGACGCTCGACGAGTACTGGTGGTGCACCGACCGGCTCTTCCGGTTCGCCGACGGGCAGGGCCCCAACATGATCCTGGACGACGGTGGCGACGCGACACTGCTCGTCCACAAGGGAGTCGAGTTCGAGGCCGCGGGCGCCGTGCCGGCCGCCACGGACGCCGACGCCGAGGAGTACGCGATCGTCCTGCGCACGCTCACCGAGAGCCTCGCCGCCGACCCGAAGCGATTTACGCGCATCGCGGGCGAGGTCCGCGGCGTGACCGAGGAGACCACCAACGGTGTCAAACGGCTCTACAAGCTGGCAACCGAGGGCACGCTGCTGTTCCCGGCGATGAACGTGAACGACTCGGTGACGAAGTCCAAGTTCGACAACAAGTACGGCATCCGCCACTCGATGGTCGACGGCCTCAACCGCGCCACCGACGTGATGATCGGCGGCAAGCTCGCGGTCGTCTGCGGTTACGGCGATGTCGGCAAGGGCGCCGTCGAGGCGCTGCGCGGCCAGGGCGCGCGCGTGGTGGTCACGGAGATCGACCCGATCTGCGCGCTGCAGGCGGCGATGGAGGGCCTCGACGTGGTCGAGCTGGACGACGTCGTGGAGCGCGGCGACATCTTCCTCACCACCACCGGCAACTTCGGCATCATCTCCGCCGCGCAGATGGCCCGGATGAAGCACAACGCGATCGTCGCGAACGTCGGCCACTTCGACAACGAGATCGACATGGCCGGCCTCGCCAAGGTGCCCGGCATCCGCAAGCTGGAGATCAAGCCGCAGGTGCACGAGTGGGCCTTCCCCGCGGCCGACGGGCGCCCGGCGCACTCGATCATCGTGCTGTCCGAGGGCCGGCTAATGAACCTCGGCAACGCCACCGGGCACCCGTCGTTCGTGATGTCGAACTCGTTCGCGAACCAGGCGATCGCGCAGATCGAGCTGTTCACCAAACCCGGCGAGTACCCGGTGGGCGTGCACCGCCTGCCGAAGCTGCTCGACGAGAAGGTGGCGCGGCTGCACCTCGACGCACTCGGCGTGAAGCTGACGAAGCTCACGAAGGAGCAGGCGGAGTACCTCGGCGTGGACGCGGCCGGCCCGTTCAAGCTGGAGCACTACCGCTACTGAGCCCCGGGCCGCCCCGGCGGAGACCGGAGGCCGGAAATAAGGGGTCCTCCGGCTCCGAGGGGGAGGGAGAGCCGAAGGACCTCGTTAGTGTTAGCACATCGCCAAGCCGGTGTACACAGCTGCATACACGATTGGGTAAGGATCGGGGGCGGAGGGGAAACCCTCGGCGGAAAGCGTGAAGGCCTCGTTCCCCGGGGTTCCGGGGAACGAGGCCTTCACGGTCACTGGGCCGCGGGAGGGCTCAGGAAGCTTGCCGAAGCTCCGCCTCCACCTCGACGGCGAGCGTGCAGGAGCACTCCGCGTCGACGGTGTGGCAGTCGATGATCAGGGCGTGGCGGACGCGATCGAGGTCCGCGCAGCTCTCGTCCGTGCACTCGGCGAACCCGCCGTCCGGGTGAACCACCAGGGTGCCGTGACAGTGGTCGATCCCGCTGGTGCAGAACGCGCACTCCATGCTCAGGCCGCCTTCCGCTCTCGTGTTCTCTTGCTCTCGAACCCGGCTCGTACCAGACCGGACAGCTTCTTGGTACCACCGGTGAGCGCCAGAGTCTGACATACGGACGGCGTGTCGCCGCACCCGGTCCGGTGATCTCGGACCGGCGGGGATTTCCGCGGCTCGGCGGGAAAAGCTCGTTCAGGCGCTCTTCGGCCGACGAGTCCGCGGGGCGGCCTTCTTGGCCGGCTTCTCCTCGTCCGGCGCCGCCTTGCGCGAGCGCGACGAGGTGCTCTTGGCCGGCGCCGCGGAGCGCGACTTGCGGGCTTCGGAGACGCTCGCCTCCAGCGCCGCCATGAGGTCGACCACGTCGGCTTTCGCCCCCACCGCACCGGTTTTCGTCGTCTCGTTGCCCGAGACCTTGGCCTCGATCACGGATTCGAGCGCCTCGCGGTAGCCGTCGGTGTACTTTTCGGACTCGAACACCGGTTCCGACAGCGAATCGATCAGCGAGCCGGCCATGGTCAGCTCCTGCGGGCGCACCTGGGGCGGATCCTCGCGCAGGAACGGGAAATCGGGCGTGCGCACCTCGTCGGGCCAGAGCATCGTGGTCATCACGAGCACATCGGACACCACGCGCAGCAGCGCCAGGCTCTCGCGCTGGCGCACGGCGACCTTGGCGATCGCCACGTGGCTGGCCTTGTGCAGCGCGTCGCGCAGCACCACGTACGGCTTGACGGCGTTCTTCTGCGGCTCGAGGTAGTAGGTCTTGTCGAACTGGATCGGGTCGATCGACTCGAGCGGCACGAACTCCAGCACGTCGATCGTGCGCTGCGTGGCCAGCGGCAGGTCGGCCAGGTCGGCGTCGGTGATCACGACCATCTCGCCGTCGGGCAGCTCGTAGCCCTTGGCGATCTCGGCGTAGGGCACTTCCTGCCCGTCGACCGTGCAGAAACGCTTGTACTGGATGCGGCCGCCGTCGGACTCGTGCACCTGGCGCAGCGAGACGTTCTTGTTCTCCGTGGCCGCGTACAGCTGGATCGGGATGCTGACCAGCCCGAACGAGACCGAGCCCTTCCACATCGACCGCATGCGCGCTCCTCCGCCGTCCGCCGGTGCTCCACTCACGCTCGGTAACAACCGTAGCCCGGATCGTCCGATCCCGACAGTCCCGCCGGTCGGCGCGGCTCCCGACCGGCCCAGCCTGACCTGCGACGACCCGTCGGAGCCGGTCACCCGGGGTAGCGACTCCCCAAGGACCCGCATCACGCAAAAGTGCGGGGCACGCAGATTATTGCGTGCCCCGCACTTTTGCTACGCTGGTCCGCATGACCTCCGAACCCGCGGCGCCTGTGCTCGGGCTGCGCGAACGCAAGAAGCTGGCGGCCCGGCAGGCACTCGGTGCCGCGGCGCTGCGACTCGCGCTCGAGCGCGGCCTGGACCAGCTGCGGGTCGAGGACATCGCGAGCGAGGTCGGCGTGTCGCCGCGCACGTTCAACAACTACTTCTCCAGCAAGGAGGAGGCGGTCTGCTCGTTCATCGTCGCGCAGCAGGAGCGCGTGCGGGAGGCGCTGCGGGCCCGGCCGGCCCACGAACCGCTGTGGGAGGCCGTGATCAACGCGGCGGTGGACCAGGCCTCGCGCGACGGCGCGCCCCGGCGTGAGGACGTGCGCCGCATGCGCGAGATGATGCACAACGCCGGGCTGTTCGCGGAAATGCTGCGCGCGCACGCCACCGTTGAGCGCGTGCTGGCCGAAGCGGTCACCGAACGGGCGGGCAGCACCGCAAATCCGTTGCACGCGAGGATGCTCGCGGGGATCGTACAAGGCGCTTCCCGCATCGCGTTCCACACGTGGCTGACCTCCGGGCCGGACGCGGAGTTCCTGCCCACGTTCGTGGACCTGCTGCGGGAGGCATCCGCGGGCATGCCCACCCTGACCGCGGCCGCGGCGCGCGCCACCGCACCATGAACCACCCGAACCGTCCAAAACAGACACATCACCACAGAACACCACCCTGGGGGAGAACCGACCCGTGCTGATCCGCCTGTTGCGCAGTCATCTGCGCCCCTACAAGACGACCATCTGGCTGGTCGTCGTCCTGCAGTTGATACAGACGCTCGCGGCGCTGTACCTGCCGACGCTCAACGCCGACATCGTCGACAACGGGCTCGTGAAGGGCGACACCGGCTACATCATGCGGATCGGCGGCGTGATGCTGCTGGTCACGCTGGTGCAGATCGCCGGCTCGATCGGCGCCGTCTACTTCGGCGCGCGCACCGCCATGTCACTGGGCCGCGACGTGCGCGGCTCGGTGTTCCACCGGGTCCAGGACTTCTCCGCCCGCGAGGTCGGCCAGTTCGGCACGCCCTCTCTCATCACCCGCACCACCAACGACGTGCAGCAGGTCCAGATGCTCGTGCTGATGACGCTGACGCTGATGGTGTCGGCGCCGATCATGTGCGTCGGCGGCATCGTCCTGGCGTTGAACCAGGACGTGCCGCTCTCGTCCCTGCTGCTGGTGATCGTGCCGGTGCTGGGCGTCGCCGTCGGCCTGATCATCGCCCGCATGCGCCCGGCGTTCCGGCTCATGCAGGCGCGCATCGACAAGATCAACCAGGTGATGCGCGAGCAGATCATGGGCATCCGCGTGATCCGCGCGTTCGTGCGCGACAAGCGCGAGCGCGAACGCTTCGGCCAGGCCAACGACGAGCTGTTCACCGTGTCGCTGCGGGTCGGCCGGCTGATGGCGCTGATGTTCCCCACCGTGATGCTGGTGGTCAACGTCTCGAGCGTCGCCGTGCTGTGGTTCGGCGGGCACCGCATCGAGAGCGGCTCGATGCAGATCGGCGCGCTCACCGCGTTCCTGGCCTACCTGCTGCAGATCCTCATGTCGGTCATGATGGCCACGTTCATGTTCATGATGGTGCCGCGCGCCGAGGTGAGCGCCGAGCGCATCTCCGAGGTCCTCGACACCGAGTCGAGTGTCCGCCCGCCGCTGAAGCCGGTCTCCCTCGGCCGCGTGCACGGCGTGCTGGAGCTGACCGGGGTCGAGTTCTGTTACCCCGGCGCGGAGAAGGCGGTGCTGCGCGACATCTCGCTGAGCGCGCGCCCCGGTGAGACCACCGCCGTGATCGGCAGCACCGGCAGCGGCAAGACCACGCTGCTCAACCTGATCCCCCGGCTCATGGACGCCACCGCCGGCACCGTCCGCGTGGACGGCGTCGACGTGCGCGAGCTCGACCCGGCCGTGCTCGCCTCGGCCGTCGGGATGGTGCCACAGAAGCCGTACCTGTTCGCGGGCACGGTGGCGAGCAACCTGCGTTACGGCAACCCGGACGCGACCGACGAGGAGCTCTGGCACGCGCTGGAAGTGGCGCAGGGCAAGGACTTCGTGCGGAAGATGCCCGAAGGGCTCGACTCCCCGATCGCCCAGGGCGGCACGAACGTCTCGGGCGGGCAGCGCCAGCGGCTCGCCATCGCGCGGATGCTGGTGCACAAACCGGAGATCTACCTGTTCGACGACTCGTTCAGCGCACTGGACTACGCGACCGACGCGGCGCTGCGCCGTGCGCTGACCGACGAGACCCGCGAGGCGACGGTCGTCATCGTCGCGCAGCGCGTGAGCACCATCCGGGGCGCCGATCGCATCATCGTCCTCGACGACGGGCGCGTCGTCGGCTCCGGAACCCACCACGAACTGATGGACGGCAACGAAACGTATCGCGAGATCGTGCTTTCGCAGCTGACCGAGCAGGAGGCGGCGTGAGTACACAATGGCGGACGCTTACTCACGACGCCGACCGGGTGCGGGTGCCCCGCATGACACAGGAGGCGGCGTGAGCGAGGAAGAGGGCACCACGGGAGCCGTCGCGACGGAGGTCGGCGAACGGCCGACGGCGGCGCGCAACAAGAACGTCGCGCCGGCCGCGGGGCCGGGGCGGTTCATGGCCGGCGGCATGCCGCCGGAGAAGGCGATGGACTTCAAGGGGTCGCTGGCCCGGCTCCTGCGCCTGCTGCGGCCGCAGCGCGCGGCGTTGGTCGGAGTGCTGGTGCTCGGCACGGTGAGCGTCGCGCTGACGGTGATCGGGCCGAAGATCCTCGCGCGCGCCACCGACCTGATCTTCGCGGGTGTGATCGGCAAGGGCCTGCCCGCCGGCGTCACGAAGGACGCGGTGGTCGCCGGCCTGCGGGCGCAGGGCAACACCACGCTCGCGGACATCTTCGCGCGGGCCGACATCGTGCCGGGCCAGGGCATCGACTTCACGGCCGTGGGCCAGGTGCTGCTGATCGTGCTGGCGCTGTACGTGATCGCGTCGTTCTTCGGCCTGATCCAGGCGCGCCTGACGACGAGCCTCGTGCAGGGCGCAGTGTACGCGCTACGCCGCGAGGTGGAGGAGAAGCTGGCGCGGCTGCCGCTGCGCTACTTCGACCGCCAGCCGCGCGGCGAGGTGCTCAGCCGCGTCACCAACGACATCGACAACCTCGCGCAGTCGCTGCAGCAGACGCTCTCGCAGATCGTCACTTCGGTGCTGACGGTGATCGGCGTGCTGGTGATGATGTTCCTGATCTCGCCGCTGCTCGCGATCATCGCGCTGCTGACCGTGCCCGCGTCGGTGTTCATCGCGGCCAAGATCGGCAAGCGCGCGCAGCCGCAGTTCATCAAGCAGTGGGCCACGACGGGGAAGCTCAACGCGCACATCGAGGAGATGTACACCGGTCACTCGCTGGTGAAGGTCTTCGGCCGCCGCGACGAGGCCGAAGCGATGTTCCGCGAGCAGAACGACACGCTGTACAACGCGAGCTTCCGGGCGCAGTTCATCTCCGGCACGATCCAGCCGGCGATGATGTTCATCGGCAACCTGAACTACGTGCTGGTGGCCGTGATCGGCGCGCTGCGTGTGGCCTCGGGCAGCCTGACGCTGGGCGACGTGCAGGCGTTCATCCAGTACTCGCGCCAGTTCAGCCAGCCGGTGACGCAGATCGCGAGCATGGCGAACCTGCTGCAGTCGGGTGTCGCCTCGGCCGAGCGGGTGTTCGCGCTGCTCGACGCGAAGGAGCAGGAGCCCGAGCCGGCGGACCCGCAGCGCCCGGCCGTGGTCCACGGCAAGGTCGAGTTCCACGACGTGTCCTTCCGCTACCTCGAGGACACGCCGCTGATCGAGGACCTCTCGCTCACGGTGGAGCCGGGCCAGACGGTCGCGATCGTCGGCCCCACCGGCGCCGGCAAGACCACGCTGGTCAACCTGCTGATGCGGTTCTACGAGATCGACAGCGGGCGCATCACGCTCGACGGCGTGGACATCGCGAAGATGGACCGTGAGGAGCTGCGCGACAAGACCGGCATGGTGCTTCAGGACGCGTGGCTGTTCGGCGGCACCATCGAGGAGAACATCGCCTACGGCGCCGACGACGTGACCCACGACGAGGTCGTGGCAGCGGCCACGGCGACGTATGTGGACCGCTTCGTGCGCACGCTGCCCGACGGCTACGCCACGGTGATCGACGACGAGGGCGGCACGGTCAGCGCCGGCGAGAAGCAGCTGATCACGGTGGCGCGGGCGTTCCTCGCGAAACCGGCCATCCTCATCCTCGACGAGGCGACCAGCTCCGTGGACACGCGCACGGAGGTGCTCATCCAGCGCGCAATGAACTCACTGCGCGAGGGCCGCACGAGCTTCGTGATCGCCCACCGCCTGTCCACGATCCGCGACGCCGACGTGATCCTGGTGATGGAGTCAGGCCGCATCGTGGAGCAGGGCGACCACGAAACCCTGCTGCACGCGGGCGGCGCGTACTCCCGCCTGTACGCGGCGCAGTTCGCCGAGGCGATGGCCGAGACGGACTGAGCCGCCGGACGTGATCCGGGGCGGTGCCGCAGGTTTTCACCGGCGGTGCCGCCCCGGACCCGGTTCAGGGAACCCGGTTCACGGCCGCGGCACGTTGCGCAGGTTGGACTTCGCCAGCTGCAGCATCTTGCCGACGCCGCCACCGAGGACGGTGCGGCTCGCGGCGAGCGCGAAGCCGCGCACCTGGGCGGCGGTGACGTTCGGCGGGATCGAGAGCGCGTTGGGATCGGTGACGACGTCGAGCACCGCCGGCCCATCGTGGTCGAGGATCTCGCGGATGGCCTCGCGCACGTCGGCCGGCTTCTCGACGCGGCGCGAGTGCAGGCCGGCCGCGCGGGCGATGGCGGCGAAGTCGACCGACTCGTGGTCGGTCTCGAACTCGGGCAGGCCGTCCACCAGCATCTCGAGCTTCACCATGCCGAGCGAGGAGTTGTTGAACACCACGGCTTTCACCGGCAGCGCGTGGGTCTTCAGCGTGAGCAGCTCCCCCAGCAGCATCGCCAGCCCACCGTCGCCGCACATCGCGACGACCTGGCGCCCGGGCGCGGCCGCCTGCGCGCCGATCGCGTGCGGCAGGGCGTTGGCCATGCTGCCGTGCACGAACGAGCCGATCAGCCGGCGCCGGCCGTTGGGCGTGACGTAGCGGGCCGCCCACACGTTGCCCATGCCGGTGTCCACGGTGAACACCGCGTCGTCGGCCGCCTCCTCGTCGAGGAGGTCGGCGACGTACTCCGGGTGCAGCGGCACGCGTTGCGCGACGTCGCTGGTGTACGCGTCGACCACGCGCTGCAGGCTGCGTTCGTGCTTGTGCAGCATGCTGTGCAGGAACGAGCGGTCCTCCCGCCTCCGAAGCTGCGGCAGGGCGGCGCGGATCGTGGCGCCGACGTCGCCCAGCACCCCGAACTCCAGTACCGAGCGACGGCCGACGCGGGCGGCGTCGATGTCCACCTGCACGGTGTTGCGCTGCGGCAGGAACGTGTCGTACGGAAAGTCGGTGCCGAGCAGCAGCACGAGGTCGGCCTCGTGCATCGCGTCGTAGCAGGAGCCGTAGCCGAGCAACCCGCTCATGCCGACGTCGAACGGGTTGTCGTACTGCACGAACTCCTTGCCCCGCAGGGAATGCCCGACGGGCGCGCCGATCGTGTCGGCGAGTGCCATGAGGTCGTCGTGGGCGTCGCGGCAGCCCGCGCCGGCCATGATCATCACCTTCTCGGCGCGGTTGATCCGCTCCACGAGCCGCTCGACGTCGGCCGCGGCGGGCACGATCGCCGGCGGAGTGCCCAGCGGCGCGGACACGCCGGTCGGGTTCGCGGTGTGCTCGGCCGCGATGTCGCCGGGCAGCACCAGCACGGCCGCGCCCCGCCGGCCCACGGCGTTCTGCACCGCGATCCGCGCGAGCCGCGGCATCTGCTCGGGGCTGCTCACCAGCTCGCAGTAGTGCGAGCACTCCGCGAACAGCTGCTGCGGGTGCGTCTCCTGGAAGAAGCCGGTGCCGATCTGCGTCGACGGGATGTGCGACGCGAGCGCGAGCACCGGCGCGCCGGAGCGGTGGGCGTCGTAGATCCCTTGCAGCAGGTGCAAGTTGCCCGGACCGGCGCTGCCCGCGCACACTGCGAGCTCTCCGGTCAGCTGCGCCTCGGCGGCCGCGGCGAACGCGCCGGCCTCTTCGTTGCGCACGTACACCCAGTCGATCCCGCCGCGGGCCGAGCCGCCGGTGCGGCGCACGGCGTCGACCACGGGGTTGAGGCTGTCCCCCACCACTCCGTAGATGCGGCGCACGCCGGACTGCACGAGTACGTCGACCAGCTGGTCGGCCACGGTCGCCATGAACGGTCCTTTCCCTCGGTTCCCCGGCAGTCTCGCACCTCCCGGTGAACGTCGCTCGCCCTTGACAACTATTCTTGTCAATGACACGGTGGGCCTCCCGTGAGGTGAGGAGGAACCGGTCATGACCCACGAGTTCGACGTAACCAAGCAGGTCCGTCTGCCCGCGTCCCCGGAGGCCGTGTGGGACGCCGTGGCCACGGGGCCGGGCATCGACTCGTGGTTCATGGGCAAGCACGAGGTCGACGCGCAGGCCCGGCGCATCCGCTTCGCGATGGGGGAGTTCACCAGCGAAGCCGAAATCACCACGTGGGAGCCGCCACGGCGCTTCGCCTACCGCGCCACACCGGCTCCCGACGGCAGCTTCGACGCGTTCGAGTTCCTCGTGGAGGCGGCCGACGGGGGCACGTCGGTGCTGCGCTTCATCCACCACGGCTTCACCGCACAGGACTGGGGCGAGGAGTACCACGAGGGCTTCAGCCGCGGCTGGGACATGTACCTCCACACGCTCGGCCAGCTCCTGCAGTTCCTCCCCGGCCGCCGCGCGCGGTTCGTGATCGCCAGTGGGCCGGAATCGTCGGCTTCGCCCGAAGCCTGGGTGAAGGTTGTTCGGGCACTGGGTCTGCTCGAACCACCCCGGACCGGGCAGCCGGTGCGGTTCACGGTCGACGGCGTCGGGCCTGTCGAAGGGGTCCTCGACTACACGACCCCGCACTACGCGGGCATCCGCACCCCGGACGCGCTCTACCGTTTCCACGAGCGGTCGGGCCTGGGGATGCCGATCGCGATCGGGCACCACCTGTTCGCCGGCGACGCCGACGTCGAGCAGGAAGGCAAGGCCTGGCAGGCGTGGCTGGAGCGCGTGCTGGCGTGAGCGGGCGCTAAGGTGGGCGCACCCGAGGGGACGGGGGTGCCACTCCTGCGATGGCGGACGAACTCGCCGAACGCCGGCGCCGACGCGCACTCGGCCAGGCTTCCGAACCGGTCCTCGAACACCCAGTCGACCAGCACCCTGTCGAGCCACACCCCGTCGAAAACAGTGGCGTGTTCGTGGTCCAGGAACACCGCGCGTCGCAGCTGCACTGGGATTTCCGCCTCGAACGCGGCGGGGTGCTCACGTCGTGGACCGTCCCCCGTGGCCTGCCCCGCTCCCCCGGCCGCGGGCGCCTCGCCATCCGCATCGACGACCAGCCGGTGGCCTACGCGGACTTCGAAGGCGAGATCCCGGCCGGCGAGTACGGCGCCGGGACGGTCGAGATGTGGGACCGAGGCCGCTACGAAACCGTGCACTGGCACGAGCACCGCATCGAGTTCGTGCTGCACGGCGAACGGCTGCGAGGCCGCTACGAGCTCGACCGCGGCGGTGCCGGGGCGGACGGCTGGCGGCTGCGCCGTCTCGACCCCGCCGAGCCCGGTCACGAGGACACGCCGCGGTTCCTCGCGCCGATGCCCGCCCGGCCGGGACGCATGCCTTCCACCACCGAGGACCACGACTGGGCGTACGAGTTCGCATGGCCGGGGCGTCGCACGCTCGTGCGCGCCGGCGGCGCTCGCGTGACGGCCGTCGACGAGACCGGCGCCGAGGTGACGGCGCGCTACCCGGAGCTGCGCGGTCTGGCCGCTCAGCTGGGGTCCACGGAAGCGTTGCTGGACGGGCAGATCGTGGTGTTCGCCGCGGGCCGGCCGGACCCGGAAGGGCTGCGCCGCCGTGCGGAGGCCGACCCCGAAACGGCGCGCCGGCTCGGGGACCGGCATCCCGCGTTCTACCTAGTCTCCGACGTGCTGCACCTCGACGGCCGCTCTCGGCTCGACCTGCCCTACGTCGAACGTCGCGCACTGCTCGACGACCTGGGCCTCGCCGGCGACCACTGGCACGTGCCGCCGACTCACCTCGGCGACGGGGGCGCGGTCGCGCGCGCGAGCCGCGACCACGACCTGCCCGGCCTGCTCGCGAAACGCCGGAGCAGCCCGTATCGGCCGGGCCGGGCGAACACGGACTGGCTGTTCGTGGCGTCCCCGGACGTGCGCCGGGTGCTCATCGCGGGCTGGCGCCCGGGCGGCGGCCGACGGGCCGGAACGTTCGGGTCACTGCTGCTGGCCGTGCCCGACGGCGCCGGCCTGCGCTACGCGGGCAGCGTCGGAGTCGGCTTCTCCCAGGAGGAACTCGGCTCGCTCGCCGCGGCGCTCGCGGAACTGGAACAACCGCGGCCGCCGTTCGCCGCCGTGCCGGACCACCCCGACGCGCGCTGGGTGCGGCCCGTGCTCGCCGCGGAGGTCGTGCACGGGCCGAAGTCCGCGCCGCGCTGGCGCGGGTTGCTCAGCGAGCCCGGGTAGCGGGTCGGCGCAGGCACAGCGCGATGCCGGCCAGCAGCACGACGGCGCCGGCGATGATGTTGCCCGCCAGCGCGCCCGCCGACGGCGCGGTCTCGTCGCCGTAGCGCAGGACCAGCGGTGACACCGCGGCCCAGACGCCGAGCACCGGCAGGACCCACGTGAGGGCCTGCGGGCGCGTGGTGCGCGCTCGCACCGCGGCGAGCACGATGATCGCCAGACCGGCCACCGTGTTGCTGATCGCGAGCTCGGCCACGCCGCCGAACCGCGCCAGCCACGGGCCGATGATCAAGTACAGACCGGCCAGCACGGCCAGCCCCGCGGCGCCGCCGACCAGTGCGCCGACGGCACCGTTCGCGCCGGTGCGTTCGGTCGTGGTGGACATCCCGGATCACCTCGCCGTAGTCGGGTTCCCTTGATCGGGTTCACCGGTGGAGTACCCACGAACGGCGGGGCTCGCACGGGTCCCGGGTGATCTCCACCCGTTCGGCGGCCGCTCAGGCGCGGGCGGCCGCGCAGGCGTCCACGAGCCGCGGCCGCACGTCCAGCGCCTGGGCGGCGCCCGTGACGTCGAAGACCCGCAGCACGAGACGCCCGGTCGCGACCACGGACAACGCGGGGCGCGTGCGGCTCGTTTCCTCCAGCACACGCAGGCCGGCGCAGCTGAGGAACCCGACACGGGAGAGGTCGACCACGAGCTTCTTCCCCACCACGCACGCTTCGGCCAGCACCGTCCGGAAGTCGCCGACCGAGGCGGCGTCGATCTCGCCCGCGGCGGTGACGAGCACGAGGTCGTCGTCGCGGACGGTGGTCAGCAGGGTGAGGCCGGAATCCCCTCGGCGCTGGGGCATTGGCCTGACGGTACGCGCTCCGCGGACGCGGTCAACCCCCGTGCGGCGCACAGGTGGGCGACCTCACCGATCACCCAGGGTGACGTTAGAGGTACGAAACAGTCATCGGTACTGCTCGGCCGGGCCGGGAACTGCCCATCGCCCTCAGTGGTGGGCAGTCCCCGGCCGGCCGCGCGGCCGGTGCGGACGGAGGTCCGATCAGCCGCCGGTGGTGTAGTAGGTGATGTCCCAGTGGTTGCCCTCGTCGCAGTAGAGGTTGCTGGAGGGGGCCTGCCACTGCGGGTACCCGTCGCCGCGGAGACCGATGTAGGAGAAGTTGTTCTTGATGTAGCCGTCGATGCAGCTGTTGTGCGAGATGTCCACCTTGTAGCCGTTGTAGTGGCTGTAGGTGCCCGAGGCGTGGCCGACCTCGGTGCCGCCGGTGATGTTGATCGCGCAGCCGCTGGCGCGCTTGAGCGTGATCACGCCGCTGACGGTCGTCTGGTTGATCTGTTCGAACGACGTGCAGGTGGAGTTCGACCGCGTGGTGCACCCGCCGCTGGACGAGTGCGTGACACCCGCCGCCGACAGCTGCGACGCCGCTTGGGACTGCGTCAGCTTGGTGACGGCGGGCGCGGCCGAAGCCGGGGCCGTGCCGAGCACCGTCATGGCCGCCGCGGCAGCCAGTCCGACGGCCGCCTTGGGCAGCACCGGAGGAACGCGCATGACTTGCCTCCTCGTGGGGACTTACGACGAGGGAAGCCAAGTGCGCGGCTCCATACGAACGCCAAACGCCGGTGTCGCCGCGACGCCGAGGCGGGCGTCAGATCCTGATCTTCGCCAAGACTTCACGAGCTCGGTCGCCGGCGGGTGAATCACTCGAAGCGGCGTTGAGCTCCTGCAACGCGCGCAGCTCCCACAGCGGGAAGCCGAGCTCGCGGAAGACGTCCGCGGCGCCGGCGAGAGCCCTGGGTGCTTCGCCCGCGCCGGCCTGCAGTTTGCCGAGGCTCAGCAGCGCGTATCCGGTGCCGCGGCGGTCCTGCAGATCGCGGAACACGGCCATGGCGTGGCGCAGGTGCTGCTGCGCTCCCGCCGGATCCGCCGCACGCAGGCGGGTCTCGGCGAGGCTGCGGTGGGTGTAGGCCGCCGCGTGCCGGTGCCCGATCTGCTCGAACAGGTCGAGCGACCGCGAGAGGCAGCGTTCGCCCTCGGCGACCTCGCCGGCGTCGGTGTGCAGGTCGCCGAGGCTGCGCAGGACGTGGGCCTCCCAGTGGCGTTCGCGGGTGCGGACGGCGCCGCCGAGCGCGCCCGTCAGCAGGTCGGCGGCGCGGTCGGTGCGGCCGTGGCGGCGCAGTACGTCGGCGTAGCGCTTGGCGACCTGGTCGTGCCAGCGGCCGGCGCCGTCGCCGGCGAGCAGCAGGGCGGCTTCGAAGCTCTCGACGGCCCGACGGAGGTCGCCGAGGTCTTCCGAGAGGCCGCCGAACTGCGCGGCCGCGATGGCCTGGCCCCGCACGTCGCCGCACGCGCGCAGGAGTGCCAGGGCTTCGCGCAGCTCTTCGACGGCGATCTCGGCCCGGCCGGCGTCGGCGTCGAGGTCGGCCAGCGCGACCAGGGCGGCGCCCCGGGCGCGCGGGTCACCGAGGGCCTTGAAGCGGGTGCCGGCCATGGCGAAGTAGGTGCGGGCCTGGCGTGAGCGGCCGAGCTGCCAGTGGACGGAGGCGAGGGTGAAGAGCTTGCCCGCCTCGGCCGGGCGGTCGCCGAGGCGGCGGGCCGCGGCGAGGCCGACGACCGAGACCGCCCGCGCGGAGCGGCCGAGCCACGAGGTGCCGGCCAGGCCCGCGCACGCGTCGGAGAGGCGCGCGGCCAGTGCGTGCCAGTGGTGGCGGCCGGCGAGCCGGGCGGCCGTGGCGACGAGTTCGGTTTCCCGGCGTCGCCAGGCGTCGGGGTCGGCGGTGGCCAGGCGGGCCGCGGTGGGGTCCGGCTGGGTGAACGGGGGTCCGGCCGGATCGAAACCCTTGTCCAGTGCGGAAAGCACGCGTTCGGCGAGGGCCAGGACGGCTTCGAGGGTGCGTTTGATCGCGGCCGGGTCGGGTTCGCCGGGCAGCCGGGCGAGACCGAGGCTGACGAAGCGCGGGACGGCGTGGCGGCCGTGGTCGTCGGCGCCCAGCAGGTGGGTGTCGGCGAGGGTTTCGAGGCGGTCGCGGGCTTCGGCGGGGCGGACGGCGAGCAGCGCGGCGGCGCACCAGTCGGGCACGGGGCCGCGGAACAAGCCGAGCAGGCGCAGGAGATCGCGGTCTTCCGTCGGGCAGTCGCGCAGGGCCGGGAGGATGGCCGCGCGGACGCTGACGTCGCCGGCGGCGAGCTCGTCGAGGGCGCGGCGGTCGTCGCCGACGCGGGTGGCGAGATCCGCGATCCGGAGGTGGGGCCGGGTGGCCAGCCGCAGCCCGGCGATGCGCACCGCGAGGGGAAGCCCGGCGCAGCGCGCGACCACTTCGTCGGCGGCGGCGGGCTCGGCCGCGATCCGTGCTTCGCCGGCGACGGCGGTGAGCAGCGCTTGCGCGTCCACAGTGGACAGTTCGCCGACGGGAACGGGCCTTGCCGCCACCAGTCCTGGCAACGACCGCCGCGCCGTCACGAGGACGCCGCAGCCGGAGCCGCTCGGCAGCAGCGGGCGGACCTGGGCTTCGGTGCGCGCGTTTTCGAGCAGGACGAGGAGGCGCCGGTCGACGGTGTGGCCGCGCCAGGCGGCGACGAGGGCGGTGAGGTCGCCGGTGAGCTCGGCCGTGGCGGCGCCGAGTGCGCGCAGGAACGCGACGAGGACGTCACGGGGTTCGGTGGTGGCGAGGTCGGCCACGAGCTGCCCGTCGGGGAAACGCCGCCGCGCCCGCCACGCGGCCTGCGCGGCGAGCGCGCTCTTGCCCGCCCCGGCGGCGCCGTGGACCACGACCGGCGCGGGCGCGCGCAGATGCCGCCCGACGGAGGCCAGTTCCGTTGCGCGGCCCGTGAAGTCGGGCACGGGTGCGGGCAGCTGCGCGGGTGGGCCGCCGGCCGTCCACTCCGTGCCGGCGATGCGGCGGTACAGCGCGTCGAGCTCCGGCCCCGGCACCACGCCGGCCTCGTCCCACAGCGCGCGGCGCGTGCGGCGCAGCACGTCGAGCGCGGCGTCGCGACGGCCCAGCCCCGCCAGCGCCGCGGCGAGGCGGCCGGCGAGCCGTTCGTCGGCGGGCCGCGCGGCCACCACGGGGGCGAGCCGGTGCACCACCGCCTGCCCGTCGCCCTCGGCGAGCTGCAGCTCCACCAGCTGCAGCAGGACCGTCCGGCGGCGGTCCTCCAGCCACACCTCGTGCGCCTCGACGAGCGGTCCCGTCGCGATGTCGCAGAACGCCCCACCGCGCCAGCACGCGAGGGCGCGCGTCAGCAACTCCTGCTTCGCCCGGGCGTCCTCCGCCCCCAACCCGGCCGACGCCAGCGCGACGAACTCCGCCGCGTCGAGCTCCCCCTCGGCGACGCGGAGCGCGTACCCCCCGCGGCCCCGACCTGAGCCGTTGCGCGGGGTCGTCCGCGGCCAACCCCGGCGACAAGGCCTTCCTCAACTTCGACACCGTCACCTGCACGATCGCCGCCGCACTCGGCGGCGCTCCGTCGGGCCACAGCTCGTCGACGATCGTCGCCCGCCCGAGCACCTCGTTGGGCCGCGCGAGCAACAACGCGAGCAACCGCCGCGGCTGCGCTGCCGACGGCAACGCGACGGTCGCCGCCAGCGGACCGAGGACCTGGAACCGCACCGCAAGCTCCCCACGGCCGCACGTGACCTGATCGAGCGACCCGAAAGTACCTGCGCCACCCTCCGCTCCCGGACGTTCGCGCGGCCCTCACCCGGATGGCCCACCCCGTTGGAAGGGTGCCCGGGACCGGGCTGGTGCGAACGGTCCCTTCACTCCGGCCCGCGCCTGCACCCGGGCGGGTGCGCGGCTCGTGGCGCGCTCGGCGTGGGCAACGAGGCGCGACCCGTCCCGCCGCGCTCATTCCTCTCGCGCCGCGGCACCGCCGCCCGGCGAGCCAACGCCCCAACGCGACCGGCATGACCGGTCCCCTCGTAGCGGCGTCCCGGCTCAGGCGTACGACTCGTGCGGCGCGCTCGGCGTACGCAGCGCAGCGCGAACAATCCCGCCGCGCTCGTTCCTGAACGCAGCCGGGCAGGCTGGGTCATGGACTACGTGACTCGGTCGGCCGACCTGGCTCAGCGCGAGCGGTCCCGCCGCGCTCGACCCATCGCTCAACGAGCGGTCCGCTCGCCGAACGCGACGCGACACCCACCCGGCCAGCGCGGCCCGGCGACAGCGGTCCCGCCGTGCGCACTCCTCCCGTGCCGTGCCCCTGGCCTCGAGCGAACTGGCGCCGACAGAGCGCCCCACCCCACCAACGGCTGCGGCGCGAGCGGTCCATTCGGCCGCCATCCCGGCTCAAGGCGTGAGCGGCCCTCGGCGCGACCGGTCCTCTCGCACCGGCGGTCCCGGCTCAGGCGTGCGCGAGCAGCTTCGCCTTCAGATCCGGCCGGTCGGCCAGAACGTGCTCGCCCAGGGCGTGCTCCAGCAACGGCTTCAACGCACCGTGCGGCGCGGTCGACCAGTCGAGCGGGCCAAACGGGGGCTCCGGGTCGTATTCGATGCCGAACTGGACGGTCCGGGCGACGTCGGGGCCGGCGAGCCGCTCGACGAGGTGCAGGGCCAGGTCGATGCCCGCCGAGACGCCCGCGGCGGTGATCACGGGGCCGGCGTCGACCCAGCGGCGGGCGACCGGAGTCGCGCCGAAGGCGCGCAGCAGGTCGCGGAACATCCAGTGGGTGGTGGCCTCGCGGCCGTCGAGCAGGCCGGCCTCGCCGAGGAGCAGGGCGCCCGTGCAGACGGACGTCATGAGTTCGGCCGTGCGAGCGGTCGTGGCCAGGTAGTCGATCAGCGGCCGGTTCGCGAGCGCCTCCAGGGTCGGCGCGGAGCCGCCCGGGACGAGGACGCCGTAGGGCTCGCGGACGTCGGCGAAGGTGTGGCTGGGCGCGATCCGCAGGGGCGTGTCGGTGCCGATCGGGTCGAGGGTCTCGCCCACGACCACCACGCGGAAGTCCTGATCCGCCGTGGCGAACGCGCTCAGCACCTGGAGCGGGCCCACGAGGTCGAGCACCGTGAGGCCGGGGTAGAGGACAAAGGCGAACGTCTTCTCGGTCATGCGTCCCACCGTGCCCCCGTGGGCGCGCGAGCAGGAGGGCGATGTCCGTAATCCTGCGAACCGCGTCGATCGGCCTGCTGACCTGCTAACGTTCGATCATGCCGGGGCCAGAACGGCAGGTCGTGATCGTCGGGTACCCCGACGCCGAGCTGCTCGACATCGCGTGCGTGTCCGACGCGCTCGACGCCGCCAACCGGCTCGGCGCGCGCCCGGGCTACGCCCTGCGGCTGGCCACTGTGGACGGACACCCGTTCCGCTGCCAGTCCGGCATCACGCTGACGCCCCACGTGCGCCTCGACCAGGTTTCGGGGCCGCTGCACACGATCGTCGTCTCGGGTGGCCTCGGCCACCGCGCGGCGGCGGGCGACGAACGCCTGCTCGAACACGTCCGCCGGCTCTCCCGCGACAGCACACGCACGGCGTCGGTCTGCACCGGCGCCACCGTGCTCGCCGCCGCCGGGCTGCTGAGCGGCCGCCGCGCGACCACGCACTGGGCGTACGCGGCGCAGCTCGCCGCGAAGTACCCGTCGGTGACCGTGGACCCGGTGCCGCTGTTCATCCGCCACGGCGACGTCTACACCTCCGCCGGCGTCACCAGCGGGCTCGACCTCGCGCTGGCGTTCGTCGAGGAGGACCACGGCCCGACGCTCGCCCGCGAAGCCGCCCGCGCCCTCGTAACGTACCTGCAGCGGCCCGGCAACCAGGCTCAGGTGAGCATGTTCCTGTCCGGCCCGCCGCCCGAGCACCGGCAGGTGCGCGACCTCACCGCGTTCGTCGCCGAACACCTGGGCGAAGACCTGGGCACACCCGTGCTGGCCCGGCAGGCGGGAATCAGCACCCGCCAGCTCACGCGCCTGTTCGACGCGCACCTCGGCACCACGCCCGGCAAGTACGTGCGCACCGTCCGCGCCGAACACGCCGCCCGCCTCCTCGCGGGTACCGACCTGCCGCTGGCCGCCATCGCCCGCCGCTGCGGCTTCGGCTCCACCGAGACGCTGCGCCAGGCCTTCCTCGACCACTTCGACACCCCGCCGTCCGCCTACCGCCGAGTGCACCTGCGCCAGTCCCTCGGCTGAGCGAAACGCCGGATACGACCGGGTCGTCCCCACCCGGTACGGGTGACGGCCACGGCCGGAGTGCAGGATGTGCGCCGTGGCACCGCCCGACTACCCCGACGAGGTCGACGACACCGCCGACACCGGCCCCATCCGCCGCGTCGCCGACGGCCCCCCTGCTCCTCCGGTTTCCGCAGCCCGGCCGCGCCTCCCCCGAACGGTCGACGAACCCGCCTGGCCCGGAGCGGAAGAGCCGGTGCGCCGAGCCACGCCCCGTTCCGGCGACAACCCCGCCGGCCGCCGCACGGGCGAAACCCCCCTGCCACCACGCCGCTCCGGCGACACTCCCCCTCCGGCCGGCCGCCGCTCCGGCGACACGCCCCCGCCGGCGAGCCGCCGCACGGGCGAAACCCCGCAGGCCGGCCAAACCGGGCAAGCTCCGCTGCCTTCGCGCCACGCCGACGGGCCGCCATCACCCGCCGGCCGCCGCACCGGCGAAACGTCGCGACACACCGGCGAAACCCCGATCCCCCCACGCCGCCGCGGCGAAACCCCTCCGCCGGCCCGCCGCCGGGATCTCCAACCATCGCGCCGTGCCGGCGAAACTCCGCTGCCGCCCGCACGCCAAGCCGAAGGACAAGGTCGCCGCACCGGCGCCACGCCTCCGCCCGCAGGCCGTCGCCCCCGCACCGCTGTGAGCCCGGACGAAGCGCCGGAACCCGCCGACACCCCCGAACCGCCCGCACGCAAGGGCCTGCGCGCCGCCCTCACCGCGCAAGCATCCGGCCACGGGCATGGGCACGGACATGGCCACGGCCCGGCCGCCCCCGCCTCCACCCGCGTCCGCAAGCTGCTCATGTGGCTGCTCGTCCCGCTCGCCCTGGCGACGGTCGTGGGCATGATCGTGCTGTACCCGTGGGGCAAGGCGGCGCCGACGAGTGTGGTGCCGCAGGGCACGCCGGTGCAGGCGTCGATCACGGCGACCGCCACGGGGCCGTGCCTCGCGAACGGCCAGGTGCAGGTGGGCGCGGACACCGATCCCGACCAGAAGCCGTGCCTCACCGTCGATCTGACGATGACCGACGGCCCGGGCAAGGGGAAACCGCTGCGGCTCATCGTGCCGATCGAGCCGAGCACGCCGCGCTTCTCCACCGGCGACGACGTGGTCCTCGCCTACAACGGCGGCAACGCCACCGACCCGGCGTCGTTCCAGCTCGTCGACTTCCAGCGCGGCACGCCGCTCGTGCTGCTGGCCGCGCTGTTCGCCCTCGCCGTGCTGGTGCTCGGCCGCTGGCAGGGGCTCGCGGCGCTCGTCGCGCTGGTGCTGAGCTTCGTGGTGATCGTGCTGTTCGTGCTCCCCTCGATCCTCGCCGGCGAGAACCCGCTGCTGGTCGCGATCGCGGGCGCCGGGGCGATCATGTTCGTGGCGCTGTACCTGACCCACGGGCTGTCGGCGAGAACGTCGGTCGCGGTGCTCGGCACGCTGGTCAGCCTCGCGCTGATCGGCGTTCTGTCGGCGATCTTCTCCGTCGGCGCCTCCCTCACCGGCCTCGACGACAGCACCTCCACCCTGATCGGCTCGCTCGGCCACGGCATCGACGCGCGTGGCCTGCTGCTCGCCGGCATCGTGATCGGCGCGCTCGGTGTGCTCGACGACGTGACGGTGACGCAGACCAGCGCCGTCTGGGAGCTGCGGCGCGCGAACCCGGCGCTGGGCTGGCGGGAGCTCTACCGTTCGGGTCTGCGCATCGGCCGCGACCACGTCGGCTCGGCCGTGAACACCCTCGTGATGGCCTACGCCGGTGCCGCGCTGCCGGTGCTGCTCTACTCGTCGATCTCCGGTGTCGGGCTCGGCGCGCTGCTCGGCAGCGAGGACATCGCGTCGGAGATCATCCGTACGCTCGCAGGGTCCGTGGGCATCGTCGCGGCGGTCCCGGTGACGACGATCCTGGCGGCGCTGATCGCCGCGCGCGAGCCCGTCGACCACCTCGTGAGCACCACGAACACCCCCTAGTCACACCAGCAACACGAGCGAACCCCGGCCGGAACCGGACCCGGTGGCTGCGGTACGAAGTCCGCGACCGAGGCGAGTACATCCGTACCCGAGGAGGGGTCGTGTTCTCAGCCGTACTGGCGGGACCGCAGGTCACCGTGCACCTGGTCCGGCGGTTGTTCGCGGCCGTGCTGGAAGCGGCCGAGGCCGTCCCGCGGATCGCGAGCGCGCTCGACGACGTGCGGGCGACGCTGCGCCACCTCGAGCGCCTGCTCGCCTACGTCGCCGAAGAGCTGCCGGACCTCGCCGACCAGGTGGAGCAGATCCGCGCGCGCGTCGACGGCATTGAGCAGGTCTCGAAGGACCCGGTCACTCCAGCGTCGCGACGAAGCGGCTGACGGCCTCCATCGGGAACCGCTGGATGTAGCGCCCGGCCGGGGCAGCCGATGCGAGGCGGTACAGCGGCCGCTCGGCCACGGCGTCGCCACGCGCTTCCGACCGCAGCTCCGCCACCAGCAGCTCGGAGAACACCAGCCCGTTGGCCTCGGTGTTGTTCAGCAGCGCGTCGGCGACCCGGCGCAGCTGCAGCGCGCCCAGCTCGCGCCCGCCCGTGCCGGCGAACACCGCGAGGTCGACCTTCACGGTTTTGCGCCGTTTTCCCGCGTTCACGAGCAGGCTCACGGTGCGGGTGCCGCGCACGTCGCCGATCACGATGTCGAGCCGCTCCGCCTCGACGAGCCCGATGCGGCGGATGCCCCACGTGCGCACGACCAGCGTCGTGCCTTCCAGCCAGATCCGGCGGCGCAGCGTGTACAACACGATGTACAGCAAGGGAATCGCCACGACCACCGCGACGATCAGCCCGACCAGCTGCCCGCCGATCAAGCCCGCGATGCCACCGAACGCCGCGGCCACGATCACCGGGCCGATGAACCCGGACCACGCGCGCCGGCGCGTGAGCTTCGCGTCCTCGGCGAACAGCGGCAGCCGTTCCGGTGTGCCTTTGGCGCCGTCCTGCTCGGTCATGCCCGTCACGCCTCCGCCGCCGTGAGCGCGGGGTTGGTCGCGCGTTCGCGCCCGATGGTCGTGGCGGGCCCGTGGCCCGGCAGCACGACAGTGTCGTCGGGCAGGGTCAGCAGCTTCGTGCGCAACGATCTCTCCAGTTCGGCGCCGGAGCCGTCGGAGCGCCCGATCGACCCGGCGAACAACGTGTCCCCCGTGAGCACCAGCCTGCCACCTTCGCTCGCGTTCACGGCGAAGGCGACCGAGCCCGGCGTGTGGCCGGGCAGGGCCACGACATCGAGCGCCAGACCCGCCAGTTCGAGCGGGCCTTCGGCCAGTGGCACCGCCGGTCCCGCGAACCATTCGCGGTCGGCCGGGTGCAGGTGCAGCGGGAGGTCGTGGCCGGCCGCGCCGGCGACGTGGTCGGGGTGACCGTGGGTGGCGAGCAGCGCGACCGGTGTCAGCCCGTGCTCGGCCAGCGCGGCCGCGAGCGGCTCCGCGGACTCCTGCCCGGGGTCGACCACCACGCACTCGCCACCGGGTGCCGGGGCGAGCAGGTAGCAGTTCGCACGCAGCGGCCCGGCGGCGAACCCGACGACGAGCACCAAACCCCTCCTGTCCCGACGTCGGCGAAGCGGCGCCGATCACGATCGGATCGAGACTAGCGGCCCCTGTACACAGTCCTCACAGGCTGTGCCCATACACTGCCGCTACCTCAGACGTGTGACATCGAGCCTGAACTGGAGGGCGGGTGGCGACCAACCAGCAGCGCCGTGAAGCCGCTAAGCGGAAACTCGAGCGGCAGATCGAGCGTCGGCGGGACCGGGCCAAGCGACGCAAGATCGTGGGCGCTGGAGTGGTCGGCGGTGTTGTCCTCATCGTGGCCGGGGTAGTCGTGTGGGTCGTGAACAGCGGCGGTGGCGACGACACCACCGCGGCCGCCACCCCGCCGCCGTCGAGCTCGGCCCCGCCGGTGCCGACTGTCGGCCAGATCCCGACGCAGCGCACCGCGCTGCCGACGCGGCCGAAGGCCCTGCCGAACCCGACCACGTGCGCGTACCCGGCCGACACGCAGAGCGCGCCGCCGCCGAAGAAGACCACCGCGCCGGACGGCAAGAGCGTGTCCTCGCAGGGCAAGGTCGACATCACGATGAAGACCACCGTCGGCGACATCCCGATCACGCTCGACCGCGCGCTCGCACCGTGCACCGTCGAAGCCTTCGTGAGCCTGGCGAAGCAGGGCTTCTACACCGACACGATCTGCCACCGCCTCGGCGTCACCGACCTGCAGATGCTGCAGTGCGGCGACCCGAACGCCAAGGGCGACGTGACGACCGACGGCACCGGCGGCCCCGGCTTCACCATCCCGGACGAGTTCATCGACGGCGAGAAGTACGGCCGCGGCATCCTCGCCATGGCCAACACGGGCCGGCCGAACTCGGGCGGCAGCCAGTTCTTCATGGTCTACGGCACCGCCGAGCTACCCCCGAACTACACCATCTTCGGCAGCATCTCCGACGACGGCCTCAAGGTCCTCGACGCGATCGCCAAGACGGGCATCGGCACCGTCGGCCAGGACGGCGCGACCGGTGAGCCGAAGAAGCAGGTCAAGTTCACGGCCGTGAACGTCGCGGCCTGAGTGTCTTTCCCGAGCGAGCTGAACGGCGCCGAACCCGGCGCCGTTCAGCTCGCTCGCGTTCTGGGCGGCTACAGCCACTTCACCGCGATGCAGGTCCGCGACGGCCGGGTCCGCGGCCTCGACCTGCACCTCACGCGGCTGGCCTCGAGCACCCGGCTGCTGTTCGGCAGCGAACTCGACCTCGATTGAGTCCGTGGCTACGTCCGCAAGCTCGTGGCCGGACAGGGCGCACTGTCCGTGCGCGTGCTCGTCTCTTCCCGCTCCAGTGAAGAAGCTACCGTCATGGAGCCCGAAATCCTCGTGCGCACCGGCCCCCCGCACGAACACGTCGCCGACCCGATCCGGTTGAGGTCGGTATCGACCACAGTGGACACCTCAGGGAAGCGTTCGTCCAGAACCTCGGGTTCCTCGAAGACGACATAGTGGTGTGGCCCCAAAGCAGCGGTTATTCCAGGCATCACCTGCCTGCTGCCAAAGGAACGACAGGCCGCCGCCTTGATCGCGCGAAGGTGACCTCGGCCGGCCCGTCGCGTCCGTCGATGATGTGGTGCTGCGCAACGATCCGGTGGCCGCGCGGCTGCTCACCGAGGCGTACGAAAGCGCGCCCTGGGACGAGATCTGAGCCGCGCCCTCAGCGGTGCGTGAACTTCGGCGGTCGGCGGTTCAGGAACGCGTCGACGCCCTCCGCGTAGTCCTCGCCGTGCAGCGCGGTGAGGCGGATGGCATCCACTTCGTCGTCTGGCGTCCGCTGTCCTGCAACGATCTTCTCGATGATGCGGTTCATGCCGCGGATCGAGGCCTGCGAGCGAGAGCACAGGGTGTCCACGAAGGCCGCGGTGGCCGCGGTGAGGCCTTCGGCGGCGTGGAGGTCGTTGACGAGGCCGATCTCGCGCGCGCGGACGGCGTCGATGAGCTCGCCGGACAGCAGGAGGTACTTGGCGTTCGCGGGGCCGACGAGGGAGACCAGCAGGCGGGTCGAGTCGAAGTGGAAGACGATGCCGAGCTTGGCGGGCGTGATGCCGAAGCGCGCGTCTTCCGAGGCGAAGCGGAAGTCGCACGCTACTGAAAGCTGGCAGCCGCCGCCGATGCAGTTGCCCTGGATCATGGCGACGGACGGTTTGCGCATCGAGGTCAGGGCGGCCACGGCGCCGTCGACGGCTTTGTCGTAGGTGGCCGCACCGTCGGCGGTGGAGCGCAGGTCGCGGAACTCGCTGATGTCGGCGCCGGCCGAGAAGTGCTTGCCCGCGCCCGTGAGCACGAGGACCTTGAGCGCCGGGTCGGCCTCGACCTCGGCCACGACGTCCGGAATCGCCGACCACATCCCGTAGGTGATGGCGTTCATCTTCTCCGGCCGGGCGAACGTCAACCGCGCGACTTCGCCGTCGCGCGTGAACTCGAATCCGTCGGTCATGCCAGCACCTTAACGGGATCGCCCTGAGCGAAACCCGCGTCTGTGACCAGCTCCCCGCGTTAGCGTGGCTCCCATGGGGATGATCGAGGTCGACGGCGTGCGCTTCGGCTACGACGAGGCCGGCGAAGGCTCAGCCGTGGTGCTCCTGCACGCCGGGCTCGCCGACCGGCGCATGTGGGACCACCAGTTCGCGGCGCTGGCGCAACACCACCGCGTGATCCGCTACGACCGCCGCGGCCACGGCGACTCGCACGCGGCCGAGGGCACCGTCTCCCACCACCGCGACCTGCTCGCGCTCATGTCCGCGCTCGGCGTCGACCGGGCCGCGCTCGCCGGCTCGTCGATGGGCGGCGCCTACGCACTCGACGCCGCGCTGACCGCGCCCGAGCGCGTCACCCGGGTCGCGCTCGTCGGCGCCGGGCTGTCCGGGCACGAGTGGCCCGAGCCGATGGCGTCGGACAGCCGCGAAGCCATGCTCGCCGCGGTGCCGCTCGAAAAGCTCGAGCGCTACCTCGACCACACCGCCGAACGCGTCGACGAGGCGGACGTCCGGGCGATCGCCGACGCCAACGTCCGTTACCTCGTCGTCGGTCCACATCGGACACCCGACGAGGTCGACCAGGACTTCTACGCCCGCGCCCTCGAAATGTGCGAGAACGTGTACCGCCGGGCGTGGACTGATCCGAAGTGGACGGAGGACGTCCCCGACACCCGCCACCGCCTCGCCGAGATCACCGCACCCACCCTGGTGATCATCGGCCTCGAAGACGGCTCAGGCCTGCTGAAGCTGGCTGACAGGTTCGAGCACGAAATCCCCGGTGCGACCCGGCTCGACCTGCCCGACACGGGGCACCTGCCCCCGATGGAGCGCCCCGCCGAAGTGACCGAGGCGCTCCGCTCGTGGCTCGCGGATCAGGAAGCCGACGTGACCCGGTAGACGTCGTACACACCCTCGACGCCCCGCACCACCTTCAGCACGTGACCGAGGTGCTTCGGGTCGCCCATCTCGAACGAGAACCGGCTCACGGCCACGCGGTCGCGCGAGGTCGTGACCGACGCCGAGAGGATGTTGACCTTCTCGTCGGCCAGGACCTTGGTGACGTCGGACAGCAGCCGGTGCCGGTCGAGCGCCTCGACCTGGATGGCCACCAGGAACACCGAAGAGGACGACGGCGCCCACTCCACCTCGACCAGCCGCTCGGGCTGCGTGCGCAGGTCATCGGCGTTGGTGCAGTCCGTGCGGTGCACGCTCACGCCGCCGCCGCGCGTGACGAACCCGAGGATCTCGTCACCCGGCACCGGGGTGCAGCAACGGGCGAGCTTGGCCCACACGTCGCTGGCGCCCTTCACGATCACGCCGACGTCGTTGGACCCGCGCCGCCGCGTGACGGTGGACGGCGTGGCCCGCTCAGCGAGCTCCTCCTCCGCCTCGTCGACGCCGCCGATGAGCGCGACCAGCCGCTGCACCACGTGCTTCGCGCTGGTGTGGCCCTCCCCCACGGCCGCGTACAGCGAGGAGATGTCGCCGTGGCGCAGCTCCTTGGCGACCGAGCCCATGGACTCCGCCGAGACGAGCCGCTGGATGGGCAGCCCGACCTTGCGGATCTCCTTGGTGATCGCCTCCTTGCCCGCGTCGATCGCCTCGTCGCGGCGCTCCTTCGCGAACCACTGGCGGATCTTCGCGCGCGCCTTCGGCGACCCGGCGAACTGCAGCCAGTCGCGGCTCGGGCCCGCGTTCTCCGCCTTCGAGGTGAAGATCTCGACGTTCTCGCCGTTCTCCAGCTTGCGCTCGAGAGCCACGAGACGCCCGTTCACGCGGGCGCCGATGCAGCGGTGACCCACCTCGGTGTGCACGGCGTAGGCGAAGTCGACCGGCGTCGAATCCGCCGGCAGCGTGATCACGTCGCCCTTCGGCGTGAACACGAAGATCTCGCGCGCGGCCAGCTCGTAGCGCAGCGATTCGAGGAAGTCACCCGGATCGGCGGCCTCGCGCTGCCAGTCGAGCAGCTGGCGCATCCACGCGATCTCGTCGACGTCCACCGAGTTGCCGCTGTGGGTGCCCTTGGTTTCCTTGTAGCGCCAGTGCGCGGCGATGCCGTACTCGGCGGTGCGGTGCATCTCGTAAGTGCGGATCTGCACCTCGAGCGGCTTGCCGTCCGGCCCGATCACGGTGGTGTGCAGCGACTGGTACACGCCGAAGCGCGGCTGGGCGATGTAGTCCTTGAACCGGCCGGGCACGGGCTGCCACAGCGCGTGGACGACACCCATGGCGGCGTAGCAGTCGCGCACGTCCTCCACGAGGATCCGTACGCCCACCAGGTCGTGGATGTCGTCGAGGTCGCGCCCGCGCACGATCATCTTCTGGTGGATCGAGTAGTAGTGCTTCGGCCGGCCCTCGACCTTCGCGGTGATCCGCGACGACACGAGGTTGCTCGTGAGGTCGGCGATCACCTTGCGCAGGTAGGTATCGCGCGAAGGCGCGCGGTCGGCGACCAGGCGCACGATCTCGTCGTACTTCTTCGGCTGCAGGATCGCGAACGCGAGGTCTTCGAGCTCCCACTTCACCGTCGCCATGCCCAGGCGGTGGGCCAGCGGGGCGAGCACCTCCAGGGTCTCGCGGGCCTTGCGGGCCTGCTTCTCGGGCGGGAGGAAGCGCATGGTGCGCATGTTGTGCAGCCGGTCGGCCAGCTTGATGACCAGCACCCGCGGGTCCTTCGCCATGGCGATGACCATCTTGCGGATCGTCTCGGCCTCGGCCGACATGCCGAGCTTGACCTTGTCCAGCTTGGTGACGCCGTCGACGAGCTCACCGACCTTGTCGCCGAAGTCGGCCTTCAGCTGGTCGAGTGAGAAGCCCGTGTCCTCCACGGTGTCGTGCAGCAGCGCCGCGACGAGCGTGGTGGTGTCCATGCCCAGCTCGGCCAGGATCGTGGCCACGGCGAGCGGGTGCGTGATGTACGGGTCGCCGGACTTGCGCCGCTGGTCGCGGTGCAGCTCCTCGGCGACGTCGTAGGCGCGCTGCAGCAGCGCGAGGTCCGCGTTGGGGTGCAGCTCGCGGTGGATCACGGCGAGCGGCTCGAGCACCTGCTTCACGGGCGCGGCGCGCTGGGCCGTGATGCGGCGGGCCAGACGGGCTCGCACCCGGCGGGTCGCCGACGGATTGGGCGCGGCCCCGTTCGCCTTCGGCGGCGGCACCGACTGCGCACCGCGCGCACCGGAGCCATCCTTCGCGGGCACCGGCTTGGCGGGCACCGCGGCGTCGAGCTCTTGGCTCACCCGCACCTCCTGCTGCTCGTGCGGCCTTCGAACCCTCAGGGTAGCCGTTCGGCCGCGTGGCCTCGCCGCCTACGCCCGATCGGCAGACGGCGCGCCGCCGAGCACCGGCGGAGCCACACTCTTTTCAACGCCGCGCCGGCGCCCCGGCTTCCCGGCCGTTCGCGCTGGTGACGCGGGGTCAGACGACCTGCAGCGCCTCGATCCGGCGGCCCGCCAGCACACCACGACCGCCCAGCGCCGCGAGCTCCAGCACCACCGACACGCCGTCGACCACGGCGCCGGCGCCTTCGAGCAGCTTGGCCGTCGCGGCGACCGTGCCACCGGTGGCGAGGACGTCGTCGATCACGCCGACACGCTGGCCGGGGTGCACGACGCCCGCCGGCAGCTCCACGCCCGCCGTGCCGTACTCGAGCGCGTAGTCGACCCGGCCCGCCACCGACGGAAGCTTGCCGGGCTTGCGAATGAGCACCACGCCGAGGCCGCGGGCGTACCCGACGGCCGCGGCGAGGAGGAACCCGCGGGCCTCGACGCCGGCCAGCAGCTCAACCCCGGGGCTGAGCGTGCCGGCCAGTGCGTCGACGACCGTGGCGAACCCGGGGCCGTCCGCGAAGAGCGGGCTCAGGTCGCGGAACAGCACGCCGGGCTCGGGAAAGTCCGGCACCTCGGCGATCAGGCCGAGGGCCTTCTCCAGCTCCATCCGGCTCAGCGCTTCCGCTTCGCCGACGACACGCCGCCACCGGCGCGGCGCGGCTTGTTCTGCGGGCGCGCCTTCGGGGTGCGGGCCGGGACGCCGGCCGCCGCGGCCATCGCCTTCTCCTTGCGGAGCTCGGCGGCCAGGGCGGCGTCGTCCGTCGCGTCGAAGTCCTCGCCCTCGGCCTCGCGAGCGGCGGCCTTGGCCCGGCGGGCCGCGACGCGCTGCGCCTGCTGCTGGTACTTCGGCTCACGCATCTTGAAGTCCACCAGCAGCGGCGTCGCGAGCGCGACCGACGACAGCACGCCGACCAGGGTGCCCGTGAGCTGCACGAGCGCCAGGTCCTGCAGCGTGCCCGAGCCGAGCAGGATGTAGCCGACGACGAGCAAGCCCAGGATCGGCAGCAGAGCGATGAACGCGGTGTTGAAAGACCGCATCAGCGTCTGGTTCAGCGCCAGGTTGGCCGCCTCGGCGTACGTGCGGCGGGTGAGGCCGAGCAGGCCGCGCGTGTTCTCGCGGACCTTGTCGAACACCACCACCGTGTCGTACAGCGAGAACCCGAGGATCGTCAGCAGGCCGATCACCGTCGCCGGCGTGACCTCGAAGCCGACCAGCGAGTAGACGCCCGCCGTGACCACGATGTCGTGGATCAGCGAGATCAGCGCCGCCGCGGCCATCCGCGTATCGAAGTAGATCGCCAGGAAGATCACCACGGCGACGAGGAAGACCGCGAGCGCGATCAGCGCCTGCCTCGAGATCTCCCCGCCCCACGACGCGCTCACCGCACTGTCGCTGATGGCCTGCGCGCTCGGCTGGCCGTTGGTGCCCTCCGGCGCCAGGTCGGTGAAAAGCTGCTGCTTCACCTTCGTGACCTGGTCGACCGGCAGTGCTTCGGAGCGGATCTGGATCGTCTTCGCGTTGCCGGTGCCGACGCTCTGGGTCTCCGACGGCTGCTTGCCCAGCGCCTTGGTGAACGACTCGGTCACCTGCGAAGTGGTGATCTCGCCGTGCGCACCGCGGGCGGGCAGCTGGATCTGCGTGCCGCCCTCGAACTCGATGCCGAAGTTGAAGCTGCGGATGAACATCGAGCCGATGCAGATGAGCACCAGCGCTGCGAAGAAGATGTACCAGCGCTTGCGCGCGCCGACGATGTCGAACGCGCCCGTGCCGACGTAGAGCCGGTGGAAGACGCTTTCCTTCTTGCCGGACGGGGTGGCCTTTCCGGCGCCCGCCTCGGCGTCCGTGCCCAGGTCTTCGACGCCCACGTCAGGCCTCCTTCACGTTCGTGCGGCCGACGGCGGGGCGGGCGGACTTGCGCTCCGAGGCCAGGCGCTGGACGGCACCGAGGCCGAGGTTGCGGGGGTTGGACAGGAACGCCGACTTCGACGTGGACACCATCGCCACCAGCGGGTGCGTGACGAGGTAGACCACCACGAGGTCGAGCACCGTCGACATGCCGAGGGTGAACGCGAAGCCCTGCACGTCGCCGACCGCGATCACGTACAGGATCGCCGCGGCCAGGAAGCTGACCGCGTCGGATGCCAGGATCGTGCGCCGGGCACGGGCCCAGCCGCGCGGCACCGCGGAGCGGAACGTGCGCCCTTCCCGGATCTCGTCCTTGAGCCGTTCGAAGTAGATGACGAACGAGTCGGCCGTGATACCGATGGCGATGATCAGGCCGGCGATGCCGGCGAGGTCGAGCGTGTACCCGATCCACCGGCCGAGCAGCACCAGCACCGCGTAGATCAGCAGGCCGGACAGCGCCAGCGACAGGATCGTGAGGATGCCGAGCAGGCGGTAGTAGATCAGGCAGTAGATGAAGACCACGATCAGGCCGATCGCGCCGGCCAGCAGGCCCGCCTGCAGCGAGGCGGAACCGAGCGTCGCCGACACGGTGGTGGCGTCGGACGAGTCGAACGACAGCGGCAGCGAGCCGTACTTCAGGACGTCGGCGAGGTTCTTCGCGTCGGCCTGCGTGAACTGGCCGGTGATCTGCGTGTTGCCGCCGAGGATGGCGCCCTGGATGGTCGGCGCGGACACGACCTGCGTGTCCAGCACGAACGCGGCCTGCTGGTTGACGTTGGCCGCGGTGAAGTCACCCCAGGTCTTGCTGCCGGAGCCGTTGAACGTCAGGTCGACAACCCATTGGCCACGCTGCTGGTCGTAGCCCGAGGTAGCCGAGGAGATCTCGGTGCCGGGCAGGAACTGCGGGCCGAGCACGTACTTCGTCGCGTCCTTGTCGCCACAGGCGACCAGCGGCTTGTCCGAAAGGTCGTTGCCCTCGAGCGGGTCGGCGACATTCGGCGCGCAGGTGAGCGACGCCAGGGCGGCCTGCTGCGCGGCCTGCGCCTTCGCCTGGTCGTCCGAGGCCAGGTCCGGGTTCTGCCGGATCGCCTGCGCCTGCTGGATCGGCGTCTGCGCCTGGCCGCCGGCCGGCGGCGTGTTGGAGGCCGGCGGGGCCGACGGCGTGGTGCTCGGCGGCTGCTGGGCCGGCGCACCGGCCGCGCCACCGCCGCCGTTCGGCGTGCCCGACGGCGCGCCCGTGGCGGACGGCGGAGCCGAGGGCGCACCGGAAGACGGCGGTGTGGAGGGGGTGCCCGAAGCCGGCGGGGCGGCCGGGTTGCCCGAGGCGGGCGGGGCGACCGGGGCGTTCGGCTGCGAGGTGATCACCTTGCGGAAGCCGAGCTTCGCGGTCTGGCCGAGGGACTTCGCCTGGTCACCCTGCGCGCCCGGGACCGTGATGACAACGTTGTTTCCGTCGAGCACGACCTCCGTGCCGGCGACACCGATGCCGTTCACGCGGGTTTCGATGATCTGGCGCGCCTGGTTCAGCGAGTCTCGCGTGGGCTGGCCGCCGTCGGGCGTCCGCGCGGTGAGCGTGACCCGGGTGCCGCCCTGCAGGTCGATGCCGAGCTTCGGCGTGGGCTTGCCGCCGCCGGTGAAGAACACCAGGGCGTAGAGCACGACCACGATCAGGGCAAAGAAGGCGAGATAGCGTCCCGGGCGGAGATGCCCGGCCGATGGTGCCACGGTGCTTCGGTCTCCTCGGACTGGGTGGACCCCAACTGGTTCGGTGAGCGAGCCGGGACGGTGCTCCCGGCGCGCTGCTGGGCATGACTATGGCGGCGGACACGCACGCAGCACCGAGACAGTACTCGGTGCTGCGTGAGCCCTGCGTTCGCCCGTACCGACTTTCGTCGGCTACGCGCGTGTCACTGCCCGGGGAAGAAGCAGGTCACTTCTTACCGTGCTCCAGCGGGGGCGCGATCTGCGCACCGGACTTCTCGCCCTCGTCCTCGATGGACTCCTGGGCGGGCGCCTCGGCGCTGGTCGAGGCGACGCCGCCGACGGTGTCGTCGGAGTCCGCTTCCACCTCGGTCTCGTCGGTCTCGACGGCCGGCTGCACCTTCTCGCGGACCGCGATGCGCAGCCACGTGGTGACGACGCCCGGGGCGATCTCGATGTCGATCGTGTCGTCGCCGGAAGCGTCGGCGACGGTGCCGTAGAGGCCCGAGGTGGTCATCACGCGATCGCCGGGGGCGATGCTCTTCTGCAGGTCCTGCTGGGCTGCCTGCTGCTTCTTCTGCTTGCGGGTACCGAGGACGAGCGGCACGGCCACCACGACCAGCAGCAGCAACGGCAGCAGTAAGTTGTTCATGACTCTCCATTCGACGGACGTCGCGTCGTCGGTGCTTACGTCCGGTTTTGACGGATGTGCTGTCTTCGAGTGTGCCAGGTGCTCGCAAAATCGCCAGCACCCACCGTCCGTTGCGCTCCCGCCGGCCGGTGTCCGACGTCCCCGTCAGCCCTGGTTCAGCTCTGGTCGAACAACGAGGGACCGCCCTGGTCCGACCGCCCTGCTTCAGGTGGCGCCACCAGGCCGAGGTGCTCCCACGCCGCCGCGGTCGCGACCCGGCCACGCGGAGTCCGGGCGAGCATACCCGCGCGGACCAGGTAGGGCTCGCACACCTCTTCCACCGTGGTCGCCTCTTCACCGACGGCGACGGCGAGCGTCGAGATGCCCACCGGTCCCCCGCCGAACGAGCGGGTCAGCGCGGTGAGCACAGCCCGGTCCAGCCGGTCGAGGCCCAGTTCGTCCACGTCGTAGACCTTCAGCGCCGCCCGGACGACGTCCCTGGTCACGTTTCCGTCGGCGCGGACCTCGGCGTAGTCGCGGACGCGGCGCAGCAGGCGGTTCGCGATCCGGGGCGTGCCGCGCGAGCGGCCGGCGATCTCCGAGCAGCCGTCGCGGTCGATGGGGATGTCGAGGATCGTCGCGGCGCGGCGCACCACGAGTTCCAATTCGGCATCGGAGTAGAACTCCATCTGCCCGGTGAAGCCGAAGCGGTCGCGCAGCGGCCCGGTGAGCGAACCGGAGCGCGTGGTTGCCCCGACCAGCGTGAACGGCGCGATCTCGAGGGGGATGCTGGTCGCGCCGGGACCCTTGCCGACCACGACGTCGACGCGGAAGTCCTCCATCGCGAGGTACAGCATCTCCTCGGCGGGCCGGGCGATGCGGTGGATCTCGTCGATGAACAGCACGTCGCCGGCGGCGAGGTTCGACAGCATCGCGGCCAGGTCGCCGGCGCGTTCCAGCGCCGGACCGGACGTGATGCGGATGGCCGCGCCGAGCTCGGCGGCCACGATCATCGCCATGCTCGTCTTGCCGAGGCCGGGCGGACCGGACAGCAGCACGTGGTCGGGCGGCACGCCGCGGCGGCGGGCGCTCTCCAGCACCAGCTCCAGCTGCTCGCGCACGCGGGGCTGGCCCACGAACTCGTCGAGCTTGCGCGGGCGCAGCGTCGTCTCGACCTCGCGTTCGCCGTTTTGCGAGAGCGCGGAGAGGGTCTCGTCGGAGTCGCCGCTCGTTTCGAACTCCGTCACTTCGTGCTCCACCGGCTACCGCTTGCGCCCGAGGGTGGCCAGCGCCGAGCGCAGCACCGTCGCGGTGGTGTGCCCGTCGCCCTCGGCCAGCACGCGGTCCACCGCCTGCTCGGCCTGCTTGGCCGGGAAACCCAGTCCGGCCAACGCTTCCACCACCTCGGCGCGCAGCGCACCGGGCGCGGACACGGCCGGCACCTCGCCGGTGCCGCCGAGCGCGGTGACCTTGTCGCGCAGCTCGAGGCTGAGCCGCTCGGCGCCCTTGCGGCCGATGCCGGGCACCTGCGTGAGCACGGTGATATTGCCTTCCACGAGCGCGGCGCGCAGCTTGTCGGGCTCCAGCACGGCGAGCGTGGCGAGCGCGAGCCGCGGGCCGATGCCCGACACGGTCTGCAGCAGGCCGAACAGCTCGCGCGCGTCTTCGTCGGCGAACCCGAACAGCGTCAGCGAGTCCTCGCGCACGACCAGCGCGGTGTGCAGCCGCACCTGCTCGCCGCGGCGCAGCGTCGCGAGCGTCGCCGGGGTGGCCTGCACGGCGAAGCCCACGCCGCCGACCTCGACCACGGCGTGGTCCAGGCCGACCGACAGCACTTCACCGCGTACGGAGGAGATCATCGGGGTGCTCCAGTGTCGTCCAGCTTGCTCGGGGTCCGGCGGACCGCCCGCCGCACCGGGGTGCGGGTGGCGGCGCCCGCCTGTTTCGCGGCGGCCGCCAGCTTGGCCTTGTGCGCGCGGGCCAGCTCGGCCGCGCGCGCCTCGGCCTCGGCGAGGCGGACGCGCATCGGCTCGCGCCAGAGGTGGCAGATGGCCAGCGCCAGCGCGTCGGCCGCGTCGGCGGGGTGCGGCTTCACCTCGAGGTTGAGCAGGCGCATCACCATACCGGTGACCTGCGCCTTGTCCGCGCGGCCCGACCCGGTGACCGCGGCCTTGACCTCGCTCGGGGTGTGGAACACGACTGGCAGGCCGCGCCGGGCCGCGGCCAGCGCGACGACGCCGCCCGCCTGCGCGGTGCCCATGGCCGTGCGCACGTTGTGCTGCGCGAACACGCGCTCGACGGCGATCGCCTCGGGCTTGTAGCGGTCCAGCCAGACCTCGACCTCGTCGGCGATGCCGAGCAGCCGGTGGGCCAGATCGTCCTCCGGCGGGGTGCGCACGACGCCGACGGCCACCGCGCGGACGACCCGGCCCTTGCCACCGTCGACCACGCCGAGACCGCACCTGGTCAGACCGGGGTCGACCCCGAGCACCCGCACACCTTCTCCTTCGCCCGCGCGAACATCCGTTCGAGGTGCAGGCTACTGGGCGGGGGCGCGGCAGGATGGTCGCCATGCCGCAGCCGCCGGAATTCATCCGCCACCTGGGTCTGTCGCCGTTGCCCGTCGAAGGCGGGCTCTTCGCGCAGAGCTGGCGTTCCGAAGCCGGGTCCGCGATCTATTACCTGCTGGTGGCGCCGCAGTTCTCGGCGCCGCACCGGCTGGACCGCGTCGAAGTCTTCGCGCACCACGCCGGGGCGCCGGCGCGGATGCTGCTCCTGCACGCGGACGGCACCGTCACGCGGCCGGTGCTGGGCACCGACGTCACCGCGGGCGAACGGCCGCAGGTCGTGGTGCCCGCCGGCACGTGGCAGGCGACGGTACCGCTGGGCGAGTGGTCTTTGCTCGGCACCGTGGTGGTGCCGCCCTACACCGACGACTGCGTGGAGTTCGCCGACGTCGACACGCTCGCCGCGCGGTTTCCGGCCGCGGCAGCGGATCTCAGGGCCTTGCCGCGGTGATCAGGGGCCGGTGATCAGGGGCCGTCGACGCCGGGGGTCCAGCTTTCGGGCACACCGCTTTCGGTGAGCACCGGCTGCCATTCGGCGAAGCCGTCGGGAGCCGTGTCCTGCCAGGGGAAGTGCCCGTCGGCCGTGGCGACGACCACCTGCAGCGCCGGGAAGTCGCCGTCGGGGTAGACGAGGAACGCCGACCCGAAGTACTCCGGGTAGTGGCCCTTGGCGACGCGTTCGAAAACGACGGCGCTGCCCTGGAAGAAGTCGTCGTAGCGCTTGCCGACCTCGAAGATCTCGCCGTTGGCCGCGCGGTCGACGTACGCGTCGAGCAGGATCGGGCCCAGGTCGCCGGGCAGGCCGACGACCACGACCTCGGGCACGTTGTGCAGTGCCCACGCGCAGGCGGTGAAGCAGAAGCCGGCGCCCTGATCGTCCTGCGGCACCGCGATGACCGCGTTGCCCCGTTCCTTCGCCTGGGACTCGATCCAGTCGATCAGGCGCTGCTCTTCGGCGGTGAGGGCTGAGGTCGTCACGGCGGCCATTGTGCCGGAAGCACGCGGCTGAGCCCAGTACCGACGGCCGCGAATTTCCGGCCACAGCAAGGAATCCGACTACGCTCCGCTGATCGAATGAGAAACGGCCCCGGCCGGACGCGGATTCTCCCGCACCCGACCGGGGCCGTTCGCCGGCACGCTCTACTCTCCGTGTGCCGCCGAAATTCCTTGCCGTGGCGGGAAAACCCCGCCATGGGCCGACATCAGTCGACCGACGCCATGACCTCATCCGAGACATCGAAGTTCGCGTACACGTTCTGCACGTCGTCGCAGTCCTCGAGCGCGTCGATCAGCTTGAAGACCTTCTTCGCGCCGTCGACGTCCAGCGGCACCGAGACCGTCGGGAGGAACGTGAGCTCCGCCGACTCGTACTCGAACCCGGCCTCCTGCAGCGCCTTGCGCACCGGCACCAGGTCGCCGCCCTCGGAGACGATCTCGAAGCTCTCGTCGAGGTCGTTGACCTCCTCGGCGCCCGCGTCGAGCACGGCCATGAGCACGTCGTCCTCGCTCGTGTCGCCCTTGGGCATGATCACGACGCCCTTGCGGTTGAACATGTAGGCGACGGAGCCCGGGTCGGCCAGCGAGCCGTTGTTGCGCGTGAGCGCGGTCCGGACCTCCATGGCGGCGCGGTTCTTGTTGTCGGTGAGGCACTCGATCAGCACCGCCACGCCGTTGGGCCCGTAGCCCTCGTACGTGATGTTCTGCCAGTCGGCACCACCGGCCTCTTCACCGGCGCCGCGCTTGCGCGCGCGCTCGATGTTGTCCTGCGGGACCGAGTTCTTCTTCGCCTTCTGGATGGCGTCGTAGAGGGTGGGGTTGCCGTCGGGGTCCCCACCGCCGGTGCCGGTGCGGGCGGCCACCTCGATGTTCTTGATCAGCCGGGCGAAGAGCTTGCCACGCTTCGCGTCGAGGTTGGCCTTCTTGTGCTTCGTCGTGGCCCACTTGGAGTGGCCGCTCATCTTTCCTCCATTTGTTCCGCGTGCCCCCGACTCGCGTCGCGCGCACGCCGCAATCCCTGCTCAGGCTTCTCGCACGAGCTCGACGAACAACCGGTGCACCCGCTCGTCCCCGGTGATCTCCGGGTGGAACGCCGTGGCCAGCACCGACCCCTGCCGGACGGCGACGATCCTAGCCTCGGGCTCGCCGACCGCGGGATCTTCGGGCATTGAGTCTCCTGGCACGAGCGCCGCCGGCACGGTGGCCAGCACCTCGACCCCCGCACCCGCCTTCTCGACCCACGGGGCCCGGATGAAGACCGCGTGCACGGGCCCGCCTCCGACACCCGCGAAGTCGAGGTCCACCTCGAACGAGTCGACCTGCCGGCCGAACGCGTTGCGCCGGACGACCACGTCGAGCCCGCCGAGCTGCTGCTGGTCCGGGCGTCCATCGAGCGCCTGGCGCGCCAGCAGGATCAGCCCGGCGCACGAGCCGAAGGCGGGCATCCCGTCCGCGATCCGCGCCCGCAGCGGCTCGAGCAGCTCGAAGCTCTCCAGCAGCCGCGACATGGTGGTGGACTCCCCGCCGGGGAGCACCAGGCCGTCCACTTCGGACAGTTCCGCCTCGCGGCGCACGGGCACGGCGTGCGCGCCCGCGCGCTCCAGCATCGCGACGTGCTCGCGCACGGCACCCTGCAGGGCGAGCACACCGATCGTCGGCCGTGCTCCCGAAGCTGTCGCCACCCGACCTCCCGAAAGACGTTCTGCTCAGCTTAGGGGGACGCCTCGCGGGCCTTCCGGCCAGGTCAGCGGGCGGTCGGCCGGCTGTCACCCACCCGAGGGACCGGGCCGGCCGCCGGACTCCGGCGCCGGCGAGTGGCCTTCCCGAAATGCTGCCGAGTGGCCACCTCGAGGGGGATCTTGCCGGAGGTTACGACACCCGCAGGCCGGACAACGACGGGAATCCACGTGGTCGCCCCCACCGGTACCTCCAGGATACCCCGCCGGCGCCGGTGCAGGTCAGCGTCGATCCGGCGGCACGTGACGCGGCCGACACCGCCGGGCGGCGACCGGATCCGCAGGTGGTGGCCACCCGGAAAGTGGACTGCCGAGATAGCCGCGCACTGGCCTGGTTCACCGGTCCACCGCGCCCCTACGCTCGAAAGCGCAGGAGTTTCGTCCCGAGAAAGGCCCCGAGGTGTCCGAGCAGCAGACCACCCCCGAACCCCAGTCCGTCACCGGCACCGCCAAGGTCAAGCGCGGCATGGCGGAGATGCTCAAGGGCGGCGTGATCATGGACGTGGTCACCGCCGAGCAGGCGAAGATCGCCGAGGACGCCGGCGCGGTCGCGGTGATGGCGCTCGAGCGCGTGCCCGCCGACATCCGCGCCCAGGGCGGCGTCGCGCGCATGAGCGACCCGGACCTGATCGACGGCATCATCGAGACCGTCTCGATCCCGGTCATGGCGAAGGCCCGCATCGGCCACTTCGTCGAGGCACAGGTGCTGCAGTCGCTCGGCGTCGACTACATCGACGAGTCCGAGGTGCTCACGCCCGCCGACTACGCCAACCACATCGACAAGTGGGCCTTCACCGTCCCCTTCGTCTGCGGTGCGACCAACCTGGGCGAGGCGCTGCGCCGGATCACCGAGGGCGCGGCGATGATCCGCTCCAAGGGCGAGGCCGGCACCGGTGACGTCTCCAACGCCACCACGCACATGCGCCAGATCCGCGCGGAGATCCGCAAGCTGTCCTCGCTGCCCGAAGACGAGCTGTTCGTCGCGGCGAAGGAGCTGCAGGCACCGTACGAGCTGGTCAAGGAGGTCGCGCAGAACGGCAAACTGCCGGTAGTGCTCTTCACCGCGGGCGGCATCGCGACCCCGGCCGACGCGGCGATGATGATGCAGCTCGGCGCCGAGGGCGTGTTCGTGGGCTCGGGCATCTTCAAGTCCGGCAACCCCGCGCAGCGCGCCGAGGCCATCGTCAAGGCGACGACGTTCTACGACGACCCCGACGTGCTGGCCAAGGTCTCGCGCGGCCTTGGCGAGGCGATGGTGGGCATCAACGTCGAGGAGCTGCCGGAGCCGCACCGCCTCGCCGAGCGCGGCTGGTAGACCCCCGGGGGTCACCCCCGGTTTTTCACGAGTACTGCTTCTCACGAGTACTCGGAGATCTCCACCCCGAACGTGCCGGGCTCCAGTGCCTCGAAGATGTGCGGCACGTCCCCGGGATAGCAGATGTAGTCGCCGGGCAGCAGCTCGACCGGGTCGTCGCGCACGCCGACGCGGGCCCGCCCGGCGCAGATCACGATGTGCTCGACCACGCCGTTCATGTGCGGGTCCGACCTGCGCGGAGTGCCCGGCTCCGCGCGGATCACGTACATGTCCCGGCGCGCCGAAGGCGGGCACGCGGACAGCAGCGTGCACGCGTAGTCGGCGTGCTCGGCGAACACCGTCGGCCCCTTGCCCGCGCGAATCACGCGGACCTGGGGCCGTTCGGGTTCCACGAGCCGGGAGAACGGCACGTCGAGCGCCACGCCGAGGGCCCACAACGTCTCCACGCTCGGGTTGCCCGAGCCGGACTCCAGCTGCGAGAGCGTCGACTTCGCCAGGCCGGCGCGGCGAGCGACCTCGGTGAGCGACAGGCCCGCGCGAGTGCGCTCGCGCCGCAGCGACGCGGCGATGATCTCCAGCGGCGCGCCATTGGTCTCCTGCGACATCCGTGTTCGCTCCATCAGTCTTTCCGTTCGCCTTGACGAACACCCGGTCCTGTGTTCAGCATAAGACACTATGCGTTCGATTTGGCGAACACTCGACCGGGAGCTGACCCGGGACATCGCGCTCGTCTGTGTGGCCGACGGCCTCGTGGGCGTCTCCTACGGCGCCATCGCGGTGAGCTCGGGCTTCCCGCTGTGGGCTCCGATGCTGATGTCGCTGCTGGTCTTCGCCGGCGCGTCGCAGTTCATGCTGGTGGGCATCATCGCCGGCGGCGGCAACCCGCTGGCCGCCGTGGTCGCGGGCCTGCTGGTGAACGCGCGGCACCTGCCGTTCGGCTTCGCGATCGGCGACGTGTTCGGCTCGAAGTGGGCCGCCCGCATCGCCGGCAGCCACCTGATGATCGACGAGTCGGTGGCCTTCGCACTGGCCCAGCGGGATTCCGGGCGCCGTCGCGCCGCCTACTGGGCGTGCGGCGCGGGCCTGTTCGTCTCGTGGAACGCCGGCTGCCTCGCGGGCGCCTTCGCGGGCACCGCGATCAGCGACACCGCCGCGTTCGGGTTGGACGCCGCGTTCCCGGCCGTGCTGCTGGCCCTCGTGCTGCCGTCGTTGCGCGACCGCGCCACCCGGCTGCCCGTCGCCGTGGGCGTGGTCGTCGCTCTGGTGGCGACCCCGTTCCTGCCCGCGGGCCTCCCGGTGCTGCTGGCGCTGGCCGGCGTGCTCGTCGGCGTCGTGGCCAAGGAACCGACGACACTGGAAGGAGCCCACTGATGGACGGCGTCGACCTCCTGATCGCCACCGCGGTCCTCGCGGCCGGCACCTTCGCCTTCCGCTGCGCCGGGCCGGTGCTGCGCACGCGGGTGCGCCTCTCCCCTCGCGCCCAGCGGCTAATGGCGCTCTCGGCCGTCGTCCTGCTGGCCGCGCTGGTCGCGACGAGTGTGCTGACGGAAGGGCATGCGTTCGCCGGCATCGCCCGGCCGGCCGGCGTGCTGGTCGGCGGGGTGCTCGCGTGGCGCAAGGCCCCGTTCGTGGCCGTGGTCGTGGCCGCCGCGGCGACGGCGGCGTTGCTGCGGCTGGCCGGGGTGCCTTGAGCCCGTCAGCCGGCTGCCGCGGTCACCACGGCGTCTGCGGCGACCGTGCGGGAGTGCACGCCGTCGGGGGCCGTGGCGACCAAGCCGGCGCTGCACAGGAGCTGCAGGTGCTTCGCGACGACGCCCTCCTTCAGGCCCGTGCGGCGCGCCAGCTCGCTGACGTCCGCCGGCGTGGTCAGTGAAGTGAGGAGCGCGCTGCGACTGCGGCCGAGCACCCCGCGCAGGGCCGCCGACGACGAGGTACCGCCCGTTTCCCACAGGCCGGCGACCCCGCGGGCCGGGTAACGCAGCACGGGCTGGCGGCCCGCGTGGGTCCGCGAGATCACGCGCGGCCAGACGAACACCGACGGCGCCAGCACGAGCCCGTGGCCGTGCGGCGCGCCCGCGGCGGGCACGAGGCGCTGGGCGACGATCAGCGCGCCCTCGGCCCAGTGGACGGCGGGCGCGAGGTCGTGGAACAGGTCCTCCGCCGCGCCGGCGGCAAGCAGGCGCGAGCGGTGCAGCACATCGCCTTCCAACAGGGCCCGCATGCGCGGCCACGCGGGCGCCAGCGCCACCGCCCAGTACCGCTCCATCAGCCCCGCGAGCCGGTCGAGCCCCGCCTCCGGGTCGCGGTGCAGGCGGGTCAGCGCGGCCGAGCGCGGCGGTTCCATCGCCTCCAGCTCGCGCCGCACCGCGCGCGGGGCGACGTCGCGCAGGTCCGCGAGCTCGTCGGCCAGCTGTGGCACCGGCGAAGCCGGCGTGGGCGTGAGGAACCGCGGCACCGAGCGGCCGGCCACGAGATCGGCGAGCGGCGAGACGTCGATCCCCGCTTCGGCCAGCGCGCCCGACGCCTTGCGCACCCACGGCAGGTGCAGCGCGTGCTCCCCCGGCCGGGCCAGTACCCGGACGCTCGCCACGATTTCCCACAACGGGGAGAACGCGAGCCTCGTTCGCGCGAGTTCGTCCGCCGACCACGCCAGCTCCAGCACGTTCCTCCTCCTCGAAAAACGGCAATCGGAGAAGTGTAAAACGATCCGTTGTGGACAGTCAGGCCGGGGTTACCCCTTGGGGGAAGGCGAACACGCGGTCCGGGTCGTAGCGCCGCGCGAGGGCACGCAGCCGGGGCAGGTTCCCGCCGTAATAGGCCTGACCCCAGTCGGGCATTTCCGGATCGAGGTAGTTGACGTAACCGGTGGTGCCGAATTCCGGCCCGAGCCCGTCGCGAATTCGCCCGATCGCGCGCCGCGCCGCGGTTTCGGTCGCGTGCTCCAGCCCGTGGATGAACTGGAAGCTCGCGAGCGCCCGGCGGTGCGGGAAAGCAGAGTCACCACGCGCGATCGCGCCGCCACCACCGTCCACGATCGTGTAAGAATCCGGGTCCTCGCTCAGCAGCTCGAGGACCGCGGCCGGATCCTTCGCCGGGCGCATCAGCATCCGCGAGGTCGCCACGTACGCCGCGGTCCCGATCTTGCCGGCGCCGCCGCCCCAGCCGGGGCCGCACGCCGAACCCGCGAGGTCCGTGCAGGCGGCGAAGTACCGCATCGCGCCGAGGAAATCGGTCTCCGGCTCCTCACGCTTCTGCGGTGCCGCGCCCACCCGGCGGACGAAGTCGTCGAGGATCGGCTTCAGCCGGCTGCGCGGACCCACGAAGCAGCCGCCGAAGTTCGCTGCCGTGGCGCCGAGCCCGAGGTCGGACCAGAGCTCGTCGGGCATCCGCGGCTGCCAGTCCTGCCACTCGGCGAGCAGCGTCGCGGTCGTCTCGGGCGGGAACTGCAGACTGAACGACGTGAGATTCGGCGCCTCGGCGGTCCGGAAGGTGAACGACGTGACGATGCCGAAGTTGCCGCCCCCACCGCCGCGCAACGCCCAGAACAGGTCCGCGTACTGGTGCGCCGACACGGTGCGCGCCACGCCGTCGGCCGTCACGACCCGCGCCGACTCGAGCTGGTCGCACGTGAGCCCGAGCTTGCGGCCCAGCACGCCGACTCCCCCGCCGAGCGTCAGCCCGGCGATGCCGACCGTCGGGCACGTGCCCGCCGCCAGCGCCCGCCCCGCGGACCCCAGCGCCTGGTACACCGGACCCAGCCGCGCGCCCGCACCCACCACGGCCCGTCCGTGGCCGAGGACCCGGATCCCGTCGAGCCGCCCGACGTCCACCACCAGGCCGCCGTCCACAGTGGAGTACCCGACGTAGCTGTGCCCGCCCGAGCGTGCGGCCACCGGGATGCCGTGCTGCGCCGCGAAGTCCACGCACGCCTGCACGTCCGCCTCGCGCCCGCAACGGGCGATCGCCGCCGGGTGGTGGTCGTACAGCGTGAAATAGCCGTGGCGAGCGGCCTCGTACCCCGCGTCGCCGGGCACCAGCAACGCCCCCGAAAGCCGCCGCCGAAGGGCCGCCCACCGGCCCGGCGCGGTGTCCGGAGTGGTGGCCCCCAGGCCCGCCGCCACCGGTACCGCCGCCCCGGACACCCGCAGGAACGTGCGCCTGCTGATCGTCATCCCGCTCCCCCGTCACCCGGCCCGAGGCCGGAACCCACCGGGAAGCAAACGCGTGGTCCCCCCGGCCCTGCCTTGCCCTGGCCAGGGTAGCGGGTGTGTGATCGAGGACACATCGCGTACACCAGCCGTTCGCCGAGGAGTCGCCATGGCCGACAAACAGAGCAGGAGTACCGACACCGGGGCCGCCGTCGCTGTGGCCGACCCCGCCCAGGTACGCAACGTCGTGCTAGTGGGGCCCTCGGGGTCCGGGAAGACCACGCTGACCGAGGCGTTGCTCGCGGCGTCGGGCACGGTCCAGCGCGCCGGCTCGGTCGTCGAGGGCACCACAGTGTGCGACCACGACCCGGCCGCCGTGCGCCAGCAGCGGTCCGTCGGGCTGTCGGTGGCGCCCGTGCTGCACCAGGGCCACAAGATCAACCTCATCGACACCCCGGGATACGCCGATTTCGTCGGCGAACTGCGCGCGGGGCTGCGCGCCGCCGACGCCGCGCTGTTCGTGGTGTGCGCGGCCGAAGGCGTCGATGCCGCGACGGTCGCCGTGTGGGAGGAGTGCGCGTCGGTCGGGATGCCCCGGGCCGTGATCGTCTCCCGCCTCGACCACCACCGGGCCGACGCGCTCGCGGAGATCGCCGCCTGTCAGGCCGCGTTCGGCGCGGGCGTGCTGCCGCTTTACCTGCCGGCCCGCGACGGGCTGGTCGGCCTCATCACCCAGCGCTACTTCGACTACTCCGCCGGCTACCCGCCGCGGATCGGCGAACCCGATCCGGCCGACCTCGCCGGGCTGGAGGAGGCCCGCAACGAGCTCATCGAGGGCATCATCGCCGAGAGCGAGGACGAGACCCTCATGGAGCGTTACCTCGGCGGCGAGGAGATCTCCGAGGACACGCTCATCGCCGACCTCGAGACAGCGGTGGCGCGCGGGTCGTTCCACCCCGTCATCCCCGTGTGCGCCACCAGCGGCATCGGGCTCGCGGAGGTGCTCGACGGGATCGTGCGCGCGTTCCCGTCGCCGCTGGAACACACGCCGCCGGGCGTCACGACTCCCGACGGCGGCCCGCACGGCGACCTGACGGCCGACCCAGAGGGGCCGCTCGCCGCGGAGGTCGTGCGCACGGCCGCGGACTCCTACGTCGGCCGCGTGTCGCTCGTCCGAGTGTTCTCGGGAACGCTGCGGCCGGAGAACGCGGTGCACGTGTCCGGCCACGGCCTCGCCGAGCGGGGGCACGAGGACCACGACGCCGACGAACGCGTGGCCCACCTGTACTCGCCGCTCGGCTCCTCGCTGCGCGAAGTTCCCTACTGCGTGGCAGGCGATCTGTGCGCGCTGACCAAGGTCGGCTCGGCCGAAACGGGCGACACCGTCTCGTCGCCGGACGACCCGCTGGTGATGAAACCGTGGCGCATGCCCGAGCCGCTCCTGCCGGTCGCCATCATCGCGAAGACCCGCAGCGACGAGGACACGCTCTCCCGCAACCTTTCGCGCCTCGTGGCCGGCGACCCGACGCTGCGGCTCGACCGCAACGCCGAAACCGGCCAGCTCGTGCTCTGGTGCATGGGCGAGGCGCACGCCGACGTCGTCCTGTCCCGGCTGCGCGCCGGCGGCGCCGACGTCGACACCGAACCGGTGCGCATCAGCCTGCGCGCCACCTTCAGCAGGCCCGCCCGCGGGCACGGCCGCCACGTGAAGCAGTCCGGCGGCCACGGCCAGTTCGCCGTGTGCGACATCGAAGTGGAACCGTTGCCGCGTGGCAGCGGTTTCGAGTTCGTGGACAAGGTCGTCGGCGGCTCGGTGCCGCACCAGTTCATCCCGAGTGTCGAGAAGGGCGTACGCGCGCAGCTCAAGCGCGGGCTCGCGGACGGGCACCCGGTCGTCGACGTGCGAGTGACGCTCGTGGACGGCAAGGCCCACAGCGTCGACTCGTCGGACGCGGCGTTCCAGACCGCCGGGGCGCTCGCCCTGCGGGAAGCCGCCGCCGCCAGCCGGATCGCCTTGCTGGAACCCCTGGACGCCGTCGCCATCACGCTCCCGGACGAGCACCTGGGCACCGTCCTCGGGGATCTGTCGTCACGGCGCGGGCGGGTCCTCGGCACCGAGTCGGGCGAGGGCGGCCGGACGGTCATCAATGCCGAGGTGCCCGCAGCGGAACTCCTGCGGTATGCGATCGACCTGCGCTCGCTGACGTCGGGCACGGCCACGTTCACCCGCGTCCACGCCCGGTTCGAACCACTGCCGGAAGGAGCGGCGGTGCCCATGTGAGCGCGGTGCCGGTCTGAACGCGGGGCTCAGAACTCGAAGCCGCCCGGCTTGTCGTTGCGGTCGGCGAGGAGGCCGGCCAGCACGGCAACGGCGATCTCCGCCGGCTTGCGCGAGCCGATGTTCAGCCCCACCGGGCGGTGCACCCGCGCGATGTCCACTGCCGGCACGCCCAGAGCCGTCAGCGCCGACACGTGCGGCCCTTCGTGCCGCGGGTTGCCCAGCACACCGATCCAGCGGGCGTCCTGCGCGAGCGCGTCGCGCAGCACCGGGCCCAGCTCGGTGCGGTGGTGGTCCGTCACCACGACGTCCGCGGTCTTGTCGACCGACGGCATCGCGGTGCGGATGTCGCACGCGGACCGCACGTCGGTGGCGCGCGCGGCGTCCGGCTCGAACAGCACGGTGTGGTAGCCCAGGTCGGCGGCGTAGGTCAGCAGGTACCGGGCCACCGGCGACGCGAACACGGCGACCAGGGTCCGCGCGTCGGGGTTCGCTTCGGGAGCACCGTGGGCGACGGCGCAGGCATCCGGTTCGACGGTCATGCGCCTAAGTCTGCCACCGTCACCCGGAATTCCGGTCACACGTCAGGTTCGGCGAACTCGAAGTACTCCGGCAGCGGCGCCGTCCCGGCGAGCCTGAAGTACCGCACTTTCCGCCGGCGCCGCAGCGCGAGCGTGTCGCGCACGGCGTCGTTGTGCACGCGGCGAGCGATGACCACGCGGTGCTCGGCGTCGGTGAGCTCCTCGGCCAGCACGGGAGGCAGCGTCGTCCGGTCGATGGCCCCGAGGCGCAGAGTCAGCTCGTTTTCGTCGGCTTCGCGTTCGGCGCGGGACGCGCGTTCGGCCCGCTCGGCCGCGGCGTGCAGCCCGGGGCCGGTGCCGTCCAGCAGGGCCGCGACGGCCCGAGCGACCACCGCGCGCCGCGCCAGCGCCGCGTCGAGCGCGGCCCAGCCGGCGTCCATGCGCACGTGGAGGCGGTCGAGGCGGTTGGCCGTCGCGACGAGGAAAAGCCCGCCCAGCACCACGATCGCGGCCAGCAAGGGGATCAGCCACGCGAGCCAGGTCACCGCGCGAACTCCCGTTCCGCCGGGGCGACCAGCCTCGGGTCGGCGGCGATCGCGGTCTCGTACACGCGCAGCACCTGGGTGACGACGACCGACCAGTCGTACGCCATCACGTGTTCCCCCGCCGCCGCGGCCAGCGACGCGCGCCGCGCCGGGTCGCCGAGCAGCTCGCGCAGGCCGTCGGCGAGCGCGCCGGCGTCGCCGGTCGCCGCGAGCTGCCCGGCCTTGCCGTCGTCGAGCACGCGGCGGAACGAGTCGAGCCCGCTGGCCAGCACCGGCGTGCCCGAGGCCATGGCCTCGGTGAGGATCATGCCGAAGCTCTCGCCGCCGGTGTTCGGCGCGCAGTACACGTCGACGCTGCGCAACGCGCGCGCCTTCGTGGCGTCGTCGACCTGGCCGAGCAGCTCGACGTGCGGCCACAGCTCGGGGCCGGCCATGCGCCGGAGCTGGTCCGGGTCGCCGCGGCCGACCACGAGCAACCTCAGGTCCTCGAACTCGGGCAGCAGCCGCCGCGACGCCTCCAGCAGCACGTCCATGCCCTTGCGGGGTTCGGTGAACCGGCCGACGAACCCGACCGTGCCGCCCGCGCGCGGGTAGCCCTCCAGCGGCATGGCGCGGGCGAAGAACTCGGCGTCGACACCGTTGGGGATCTCCACGGCGTCGCCCCCGGCGTGCTCGACCTGTACCCGGCGGGCCAGCGCCGACACCGCGATGCGCGCGGTGATCTTCTCCAGCAGCGGCCGCAGCACGGGCTGGAAAGCCGCGAGCGTGCGCGAGCGGGTGGTCGCCGTGTGGAAGGTCGCGACGATCGGCCCGTCGGCCACCTTCAGGGCGAGCAGCGACAGGCTGGGCGCGGCCGGTTCGTGCAGGTGCAGCACGTCGAACCCGTTCTCGCGGATCCAGCGCCGCACCCGCGCGTAGGAGACGGGGCCGAACTGCAGCCGCGCGACCGAGCCGTTGTACGGGATGCCGAGCGCCTTGCCCGCGGGGTGCACGAAGTCGGGCAGCACCGCGTCCTCGTCGGCCGGCGCCAGCACGGACACGTGGTGCCCCCGCGCGATGAGCGCCCGCGCGAGGTCGATCACGTGGCCCTGCACCCCACCCGGCACGTCGAACGAGTAGGGGCACACGATCCCGATCTTCAGCCCGCCCGCCACCGGCTCAGCCCACTTCTTCGAGGCTGGCGCGCTCGCCGGCCTCGAGGTCGGCGAGCCAGATCTTCTGCAGCATGTGCCAGTCGGCCGGGTGCGCCGCGATGTCGCCGGCGAACGCATCGGCCAGCGCCTGAGTGGCCGCGGGCACCTCGGCGCGCGCGGTGACGCGGATGCGCGGATGCACGCGGACCTGCCAGCCGTCCTCGCTGAACCACGAGCCGACGGGCAGCAGCGCGGCCCCGGTCGTGGCGGCGAGCCGCGCCGGGCCCGCGGGCATGCGCGTGCGCTCGCCGAAGAACCGCACGGGGACCCCGCTCGAAGTGAGGTCGCGGTCGCCGACGAGACACACGACCTTGTTCTCCCGCAGGCGTTTCAGCAGCAAGCGCATCGCCGCGCTGTCGCCGGTGAGCGGCACGATCTCGAACCCGAGCGACTCGCGGTAGGCCACGAACCGGTTGAACAGCGACTCGGGCTTCAGTCGTTCGACGACCGTGGTGAACCCGCCGAGCCGGTCGGCCAGCCACACTCCGATCGCGTCCCAGTTTCCGCTGTGCGGCAGCGCGATCACCGCGCCGTTGCCCTCGGCGAGGGCGGCGTCGATGTTCTCGACTCCCGTGATCGCCGCGCCGACCTTGGAGATCACCTCGGCGCGGTCCATCGACGGGAGCCGGAACGTCTCGTACCAGTACCGTGAGTACGACCGCATGGCCCGGCGGACGAGCTCGTCGAGCTCCGGCTCGTCGGCCTGCGGCACGACCCGCGCGAGGTTGGCGCGCAGCTGCCGCACGCCTCCGCCGCCGCGGCGGGTGGCGAGGTCGGCGCCCAGCGCGAACACCGCCGTCCCGATCGGCCCGGGCATCCGGCGGGCGAGCTGCCAGCCCGCCGTGTAGCCGAACTCGCCGAGCCGCTGGGACAGCGCGCTCACGGCTGCGCCCCGCCCGTCTGCACGTCGCCGGTCGTGGCCTGCTCGGCCGGAGCGGTAGCGGCTTGCTCGGCCTGCTCGGCGTGCGTGGCCTGCTGGGCTTTCTCGGCCACGGCTCGCGCGGCCTTCGCGACGGCGGCACCGCGCTGCAGCAGCGTGATCACCGACAGCACGGCGAGCAGCCAGAGCGTGATCTCCACCGTGTAGGGCACGCCGAGACCGTGCAGGCCGGTGCCGACGAGCGCGATGATCAGCCGCTCGGCCCGCTCGACGAGGCCGCCGTCGGCTTCGAGGCCCGACGCGTCGGCACGGGCCTTCACGTAGGAGATGACCTGGGCGAGCACCAGGCAGATCAGGGCGGCCGCGGCCGCGCGGTTGTTGTGGTCGACCACGAAGCACCACCACGCGATGGCGGCGAACAGCGCGCCGTCCACCAGGCGGTCGCACGTCGCGTCGAGGACGGCTCCGAACGGGGTGCCGTAACCGCGGGCCCTGGCCATCGCGCCGTCGAGGAGGTCCAGCATGGCGAACCCCCACACGGTGAAGGTTCCCCACAGCAGGAGCCCCTGCGGGAAGAAGACCAGCGCGCACGCCACGGCACCCGCGGTGCCGATCACGGTCATCGCGTTCGGAGTCAGTCCGGCACGGACCAGCGTCCGACCGATCGGATCGGTGACGCGGGAGACTGAGGCACGGGCGAAAATATTGAGCATCTCGTCTTCTGGTGCACCTGGCTCGGGGGTGGGTTGGCCACGAAAGCCTATCGACCCGCCGTCACGGGGCCGACGTCCCGCCCCGCGACCCGCCGGGCGATCAGCCTGATTTCGGCAGTTCGACGACCGGGGCCACGAATTCGCCCGCCTCCTCGGCCGCGATCGCGGCCGCGCACTGGCGCCGCAGACCGCCGAGGATCGCCGAGCTGATCTCGCCCAGCTGCTGCGCCTGCTCCGGCGTCAGCCGGTCGAAGAGGCTCTCGCGCACGGCCTCGACATGGCCGGGGGCAGCGGCTTCGAGCGCCGCGAACCCGGCGTCGGTGAGCACCGCCCACGCGCCGCGCTTGTCGGTGGGGCACGACTCGCGCCGCACCCAGCCCTTGCTCTCCAGGCGCGCTACGGCGTGGGACAGGCGGCTGCGCGAGGAGCCGCGCGCTTCGGCGAGCTCGCTCATCCGCAGCCGGCGGCCGTCGGCCTCCGACAGCGCGACCAGGACCTCGTAATAGGTGTGCGGCATGCCCGAGTCGTGTTGCAGCTGGCCTTCGAGGTGCGCCTGCAACAGCGCGGCGGCCTGGGAGAAGTCACGCCAGACGCGTTGCTCGTCTTCGGAAAGCCAGCGAGGTTCGGACATACGTCCATGTTACCCCTGATTGAGTGCTCAACTACCGCGCCGGTACACTCCCGCGCCCCGTGGTCTTCACCACGCGTCCGCCAGGAGTTTCCTCGTCTCGCCGAGCAGCTGCGGCAGCACCTTCGTGTGCCCGATCACCGGCATGAAGTTGGCGTCGCCGCCCCAGCGCGGCACGAGGTGCTGGTGCAGGTGCGCCGCGATGCCCGCGCCGGCGATCACGCCCTGGTTCATGCCGATGTTGAACCCGTGCGCCGCCGACACCGCCCGCACCACGCGCATCGCGTGCTGCGTGAACTCGGCCAGCTCGCGCGTCTCGGCCTCGGTCAGGTCGGTGTAGTCGGCCACGTGACGGTAGGGCACCACCATGAGGTGACCGGGGTTGTACGGGTACAGGTTCAGCACCGCGTACACCGTCTCGCCGCGCGCCAGGATCAGCGCCGCCTCGTCGTCGAGGCTCGGGATACGGCAGAACGGGCAGCCGTCCGGCTCGTCGTCGTCCGGCTTCTCCTGCCCCTTGATGTAGGCCATCCGGTGGGGGGTCCACAGCCGTTGCAGCGCGTCCGGGACCCCCACTCCGTCCTGCTCGACGATCTCGGGACCGTCCGCGTCGCTCACCGCAGGATCTTCTCCACGGCCTCCGCGCTCGGCGAGGCGTTCTCGCGGCCGGCCACCCACTCGGCGATGGCCTCGACGGCGGTGTCCACGGACACGCCGTTGATCTGGCCGCCGTCGCGGAAGCGGAACGACACCGCGCCCGCCTCGGCGTCCTTCGCGCCCGCCAGGAGCAGGAACGGCACCTTCTGCGTGGTGTGCGTGCGGATCTTCTTCTGCATGCGGTCGTCGCTCGCGTCGATCTCGGCCCGGATCCCCTTGGCGCGCAACGCCTTCTGCACGCCGTCGAGGAACTCGACCTGGTCGGCGGTGATCGGGATGCCCACGACCTGCACCGGCGAGAGCCACGCGGGGAACGCGCCGGCGTAGTGCTCGGTCAGCACGCCGAAGAACCGCTCGATCGAGCCGAACAGCGCGCGGTGGATCATCACCGGGCGCTGGCGCGAGCCGTCGGACGCGGTGTACTCGAGGTTGAAGCGCTTGTTCTGGTTGAAGTCCAGCTGGATCGTGGACATCTGCCAGGTGCGGCCGATGGCGTCCTTCGCCTGCACGGAGATCTTCGGGCCGTAGAACGCGGCGCCGCCCGGGTCGGGCACGAGCTCGAGGCCGGAGTCGACCGCGGCCTGGCGCAGCGTCTCCGTGGCCTCTTCCCACTCCCAGTCCTCGCCGATGAACTTCTCGGAGTCACCGCGGGTGGACAGCTCGAGGTAGAAGTCCGACAGCCCGTAGTCGGCCAGCAGGTCGAGCACGAACTTCAGCAGCGAGCGCAGCTCGCCCGGCATCTGCTCCTTGGTGCAGTAGATGTGCGAGTCGTCCATCGTCAGGCCGCGCACGCGGGTGAGGCCGTGGACCACACCGGACTTCTCGTAGCGGTACACCGTGCCGAACTCGAACAGCCGCAGCGGCAGCTCCCGGTACGACCGCCCTCGCGAGCGGTAGATCAGGTTGTGCATCGGGCAGTTCATGGCCTTGAGGTAGTAGTCCTCGTCGTCGAACTTGACCGGCGGGAACATCGTGTCGGCGTAGTAGGGCAGGTGGCCGGAGGTGTGGAACAGCTCGCCCTTGGAGATGTGCGGCGTGTTCACGAACTCGTAGCCGGCCTCCTCGTGGCGGCGGCGCGAGTAGTTCTCCAGCTCGCGGCGGATGATGCCGCCCTTCGGGTGGAACACCGGCAGGCCGGAGCCGATCTCCTCCGGGAAGGAGAACAGGTCGAGCTCGGCGCCGAGGCGGCGGTGGTCGCGGCGCTCGGCCTCGGCGATGCGCTCGAGGTAGGCGTCCTGCGCCTCACTCGACTCCCACGCCGTGCCGTAGATCCGCTGCAGCTGCGGGTTCTTCTCGCTGCCGCGCCAGTAGGCGGCGGCCACACGGGTGAGCTTGAACGCGGGGATGAACTTGGTGGTGGGCACGTGCGGGCCGCGGCAGAGGTCGCTCCACACGCGCTCCTTGGTGCGCGGGTCGAGGTTGTCGTAGATCGTCAGCTCGCCGCCGCCGACCTCCATGACCTCGTCGGTGTCCACTTCGGACTTGAGGTCGACCAGCTCGAGCTTGAACGGCTCGTTCGACAGCTCCTTCTTGGCCTCGTCGACGGAGTCGAACACGCGGCGGGAGAACTGCTGGGCACCCTTCACGATCTGCTTCATGCGCTTCTCCAGCGCCTGCAGGTCTTCCGGGGTGAAGGGCTTGTCGACGGCGAAGTCGTAGTAGAAGCCGTCCTTGACCGGCGGCCCGATGCCGAGCTTCGCGTCGGGGAACTCCTGCTGCACGGCCTGGGCCAGCACGTGGGCGGCCGAGTGGCGGATCACGCTGCGGCCGTCCTCGGTGTCGGCCGCGACGGGCTCCACCTCGACGTCGGCCTCCGGCGCCCACGCGAGGTCGCGCAGCTTGCCCTCGGCGTCGCGCACCACGACGATCGTGTCCGGGCCCTTGGTCGGCAGCCCGGCCTCGCGGACCGCGGCTCCCGCCGTAGTGCCCGCCGGGACCACCACGCGCTCGGCGGGGACGGCGGCGGCTGACGGCGGATGCGACACGATCGGCTCCTTCTGGGGCAAGTGACGAGGATGACTCCGGTCGATGCTAGTCGTCGGCTCGCGGGCGCCTCACGCGTGTCGGCGCTAACCGCGGCGGCTCCCCCGGGCTCGGCTCTCCGCACCACGGAAGCGGCCGCCGACCGGGTGGTCGGCGGCCGCGGGACGGGCCTTCGCGGCGCGCGGCTCAGTAGGCGCCCTGGCCGGCGACGACGGCTCGGAAGGTCTTCCAAAGGATCACCAGGTCGAGCGCCAGCGACCAGTCCTCCACGTAACGCAGGTCCAGCCGGATGCTGTCGGCCCACGACAGGTCGCTGCGGCCGCTGACCTGCCACAGCCCGGTGAGGCCGGGCTTCACGAGCAGCCGGCGGCGAGCGTCGGGCGCGTACTGCCGCGTCTCCTCGGGCAGCGGCGGCCGCGGGCCGACGAGCGACATGCGCCCGGAGAGCACGTTGAACAGCTGGGGCAGCTCGTCGAGCGAGTAGCGGCGCAGCAGCCCGCCGACGCGGGTCACCCGCGGGTCGCGCTTCATCTTGAACAGCGGCCCGGCGCCTTCGTTGTCGACTTCGAGGTTCTGGCGGATCTTGTCGGCGTCCGGGACCATCGTGCGGAACTTGAGCATCGTGAAGTTCTCGCCGTCCTTGCCGACGCGGCGCTGCTTGTAGATGACCGGGCCGCGGTCGCCGAGTTTCACGGCGACCGCGATCGCCAGCAGCAGCGGGGAGAACAGCGTCAGCAGGAACGCCGCGCCACAGCGGTCGACGGCCTCCTTCACGAGCCGCCGGCCACCGGTGAACCGCGGCGCCGTGACCCGCAGCAGCGGCATGCCGAGCACACCCGAGACGTTGAGTCGCGGCCCCGCGACCTCCATCAGCACCGGCGCCACGACCAGTTCCGCCGCAGTGCCTTCGAGGTCCCACGCGAGGCGCTGCAGCCGCTTCGGGGTCCAGTACTGGTCCGCGGTGATGGCGACGACGCGGTAGCCGCCGCGGCGCACGTGGCGGGAGAGCTCCTCGAGCCGGCCGACCACGGGCACGCCGTCGATCTCGCCGCTGCCGGAGCCGGCACCCCCGCCGTCGACCGTGCAGACCGCTTCCACCCGCCAGCCGACGTGCGCCTCGGTCTTCGTGCGGGCGATGAGGTCGGCCACCGTCCCGGGGCTGCCGGCCGCCATCACGGGCAGCAGGCACAGGCCGCGGCGGCGCCGGCGGTGCAGGACCTGGCGCAGGAGGTACCGCTGGGGGAAGGCGAAGAGCGCGATCACGGGCACCACGATGAACACCCACGGCTGCACGTCGAGCGCGCGGAAGAGCAGGCCGCCGAGCGCCACGAGCACGGCGGCGGCGATGAGGCCGCGGCCGAGCGTCCGGTACTCCTCGGGACCTTCGCCGAGCACGCGCGGGCTCCACGCACGACTGACGGGCAGCGCGCACAGCACCGCCAGAGCCGTGCCGAACGCGTGCATGTCCTGCGGCGCCACGCGGTCGATCACGAAGGCGCTGACGCCGATCACCACGAAGGCGGCGACGATGTCACTGGCGATGACCCAGGCGCGGTAACGCTTCTCCCACGAAGCGGGATGCGATTTCGCCGTGGCCGACTCGACGGACGCGGGCCGGGTCGCGTTCGAGGCCTGCGCAGTGTGCGCAGTCGCGGTCTTCACGGTCCTCGCGCCGGCGGGTGCCGGAATCCCGGGGATCTCCGGCATCGCCTGGAGGTCGATGTGCCTCGGCGGTTCACTGACCGTGGATGTGGGCCGCACCAACTCTTCCATCAGACCTCCCAGGCGCATGGTTCGAAGGCCTCCGCCGGCACGCTGCGTGAACAGGTTTGATCTCGGAGCGTAATCATGACCCGTACCCCGATTCAGCCACCAATGGAGCGACACACGCCAAGGTATCGGCCGCTATCCGGGACTCGTTACAAGGATTTCCAGCCACATCCTGCGGCTCTTTCCCGCAAATGAATGGCTTGAAGATAACAGGATGATGACAATGAGTAATAAGTGGCAACCTACGGATAACTACGGAATGTAGTCGATGTCCCACCGCTCTCCGCAGCCAGGCCGGCGCCTCCCGGCCACGGGGATGTTCCACTGTGGACACTCCGATCCGGACGCGTCCACAGTGGATTTCCCCGGAGGCTCGGAGGATCGGACCGCACCGGGGGTGACATTCTGCTTCAGGGTGTCACGGCGTCGGGTTTTCGTCACACGCGAAGGCCCGACGGGCCCCCATACTCCCCCGGGTCCGCGGCCGGCGGGTCGATCACGCCGTGCTCCCACCTCGGAATCGCCGCGTTCACCCGTCTTGCCGAACCGGGTCTGCCGACGCCAGAGGCCACTGGGGCACCTCGGAAGCGCGGCAAGTTCACCGGAACGGCCGCGCGCCGGACGGAAACCTTCGAACGTCGGCGGATCCCGCGGCCGGCCCCGACCGGAGCTGCGGCGAACTGCATGCGGCCGTTCGGGTGGCCCGAACTCCGACGTGATCGAGAAAGTGCTCAGGATCACACTTCGACTGCCTGATCGAGTCGTCGTGCCACAGAAACGACGCGGACCGTACGGCAAAGGTCAGCTGTCCGCGCGCGACCTGCAAATTGCAGGTCAGGAAGCCGGGCCAGGACTGTTGCGGAGCCGTGATCGACCGGGTCGGGAGCCTATCTCCCAGCCGCCCCGCCGGGCCGAGCCACCGCGACGTGCTGACCTGCGAAGAGTCTTGCGCGGAAAACAGTCGAGGCTCCGGATCGTGGGATCCGGAGCCTCGATGTGGTGGGCGATACTGGGATCGAACCAGTGACCTCTTCGGTGTGAACGAAGCGCTCTCCCCCTGAGCTAATCGCCCGCTCGTGGAGTGAGGACAACTCTACAACACGACTTTCGAGGGCCTGCAAACGGGTGGTTGGCGATGACCACCCTCCGTCCACCAGCGAATACGGAGCGAACAACCCCGAGCTAGCCGGGGTTGTGCCGCGGTGGGGCCGCTCGCGCCCGGCTTCGACATCCGTGCGACGGTGCTATCGCGCGGCGGTCGAACCGCGCAGTATGTACGTGTGGCTGCCCAGCGGGCGCCCGCGGAAGGCTGCGCGGCGCGGGCGACGAAGGACGGAACGGTGCTGCCGACCACGTACGGGTGATCTCCGGAGAACTCGCGACGGAATCGGCTTTCCGGAGCGTCTCATCGTCGTCCTCGGTCGTCCGGGCCGGGAAGGGAGACGAAGGGTAGGACGATGCGCAACGATCACGTGACGCTCCGCTCGACGGCGGTCTTCGACCTGCTGGCGCCGCGGACTCCGGCGGTTCCGGTCAAGGTTGAACTGCGCTACGACACTCGCGACCCCTACGCGGTCGTCGCCGCCTTCCGCACCGGCCGCGCGGGCTGGGTCGAGTGGGTCTACGCCCGCGACCTCCTCGCCGACGGCCTCCTCGCCGACGCCGGCGACGGCGACGTGCGGATCCGCCCCTCCGTCGAAGACCCGGAGTCCGTGCTCATCGAGCTCAACTCCCCCTCCGGGCACGCCATGTTCGAGGCCTCCGCCCAGGAGCTCGCCGACTTCCTCGACCGCACGTACGACGTGGTGCTCCCCGGCAACGAACACCTGTGGGTCGACGTCGACGACGCCCTGACCCACCTCATCCCCAACGATCTCGCCTGATCACAGCCTCGCAACCGGCAGATGGCCCCCCGGTGACGGGGCAGTTTTCAGGGTCCGATATGGTTCTCCCACACCACGGCGACGGGGTGCCGGGCCACCGGCCAGGCATTCGGAACCCGCGGAGAGTGCGGACGTAGCGCAGCTGGTAGCGCATCACCTTGCCAAGGTGAGGGTCGCGGGTTCGAATCCCGTCGTCCGCTCGAAAGGCTCTTCGAGGCCTTGCACGGTGGAGTGGCCGAGAGGCGAGGCAACGGCCTGCAAAGCCGTGTACACGGGTTCGAATCCCGTCTCCACCTCGCGCGATTAGCTCAGCGGGAGAGCGCTTCCCTGACACGGAAGAGGTCACTGGTTCAATCCCAGTATCGCGCACCAGCTGAAACCGCAGGTCAGAAGCCCTGTCCCTCCCCGGAGGGGCGGGGCTTCAGTCGTCAGATGGCGATGAAATGGCGATGGGCCCAGAACCGGGGTCGAGGCCCCGCCGGGACCTGAGGTGCGGGAACCAGGACACCAGCTTGGCCCGTTCCCCCGGATACAACGAAGCCAGCGACCGCAGCCATCGCTCCTCCAACGCGTCCAGGATCTCGTTCACCATCGCCGGGGTCACATGGTCATAGACCCCGGGCGACGCCCTTCATCTTCTGCCCCAGCCGGGCGCGGCGCGCCACCTCCGGGATTCCCGTCCTCGGTCAACCACGTGGCGTGCGTGTGCCGACCCTCGTGGAAGGTGAACGTCGGCAGGATCGGCGGTCGCCGCTCCCCCGCCCCGGCATCGTCGATCTCGACCCCGTCCCACGCCGGCCGCCAGAACCGGATCCGGAAATTAGACCGCCGCCAGGGGTGCCCTTCCGGTGTGGACAACACAAAGGGGTGCCGATGGCTGTCCATCAGCTCCTCGTACAACACCGCGATCCCGGGCGGCAGCGCCACGAAGCGAGTACCCGCCGGTGTTTTCGTCCGCCCCTTCTTCGGCCGGGCGTTCCCGCGCCGTGCCGGAGGCCGCTGTCGACCCGGCGAGTGATCGCGATCACTCTTTAGGCCGCCCTTGTAGACCTTCCCGCCAATCTCCTTCAGCGGCGTCCGAATCTCGATACCCCGCCGCTCGGAGTCGTACTCATGCCGCTGCTGCCCGACAAGTTCACCCATCGGGCTCCGGAGTAGAAGTCCATCAGACACAGAACGAACCCCGACGCCCCGAGCCCGGTCTCGTAGAGCCGCATCGCGGCCCGCAGCGCCTGAGCCGGCGACGCCACCAACCGCTCGGTCTCGAACTCACCACCGGTCACACGGACACCGCTACACGGGTTCGCCGGGATCATCCGCGCCCGCTTGGCGCGATTGAGGATGGTTGAGAACAAGGCAAAGTACGACGACACCGACGACTCGGCGTAGTCCTCGTGCAACTCTGAAAGCCACCGCCTCACCAAGGCCGGGGACCTGCACCGGATCTGTGTCCAAGGCGTGGTCGACGCCGTCAAGGCTCCCATGGGGTGCGGGCAGAACCCGCGACTGGAGCAGGTCGTGCGGACGTTTTTCGATAGCGTGTTCGTGCCGACCATTCTTGGCACCATCACGAAGCGGCACAACGAGCGGTTGTTCGAGCGCAGTGCGGTCGCCGCCGGCGCCTGCATCGCGCAGTCCTGGCCGGAACTCTTCCCAGCCAACCTCGGCTTCGAGGAACGAGCCGGACTTCGAGGCCAGGATCGGCGACCTATACCTGCGGCGGGCGGCGGCATTCGTCGCTTCGACCTCGGTCACGTTGGCGTGGATCCTGACGGCGATGTTCTCAGACAGTCCAGTGGCACTGCGCGGCCGCGTGCCGCGCCAGGAACTGGGCGAACTGGACTCGCAGTGGATCGCGCTGGAATGCCTTCGCCTGTGGCCGCCGTCCTGGCGACTGCGGCGAACCGTGCTGAGCGATCAGGAAATCGGACCAGTGTCGGTGTTGGCCGGTGAGGAGGTCCACGTTTTCTTGTACGCGGTCGGGCGGCACCCGGATGTCTGGACCGATCCGCACGCGTTCAAACCCGAACGCTGGCAAGGCAGATCGCCGCGAGAGCTCCTGTCATTCGGCGCCGGTCCGGGATCATGCGTCGGTGCGCGATTTGCCGTCGAGTGGCTCACGACCGCGGTGTCCATGCTGCGCGCGGAACGTCTGCGGGTCACCCGGATCGGTCGGTACCCCCACGCCACCACTAGTTTTTCCCCGCCGATTTCGCAGCTGAGCCAGATCTGACGAAGCAAGAGGTCACCCTGTGGAACTCCGCTTTCTGACCACAGTGCCTCGCGTAACGGATCCCGCGTCGGCCGCTCACGCCGCGCTCAAGGTGACGCGATGGGCAGACGAATCGGACCTCGACGGAGTGCTGCTGTTCACGGGGGCGGGCGCGGTGCTCGACCCGTGGGTCGGGGCGACCGCGATCGCCGCCGCTTCCCAGCGCCTTGTGCCCATGGTCGCCATCAACCCGCTGTACACCCACCCCTTCGCGGCAGCCCGATCGATGCTGTCCATCGCGGAGCTCTACCAGCGCCAGGTGGACCTGAACCTGATCACTGGAGCGGCGGTGAGCGAGCTGCCCGCGGTCTGCGACGGTCTCGACCACCGCGAGCAAGGACCTGTCGCACCTGCCCCGGCATCGCAACGGCTGGGCGGTGCCGACTCTCCCCACGCCCGCGGCCGCGCCACCTCCGCCCGCCTGACCAGGCCGTCCTTCACGTTCTGGGCTGGTCCAGGAAACCAGGACATCACCCGGACACCGGCGCGCCACCGCGCGTCCTGCTTTACTCCCGCACAGTCCCGGAAGCCGGCTTTGCGTTCGTAGCGGATGGTGAGTCGGCGGTAGCTGAACAGCCAGGCGATGGCCCGTTCGATCACCCACCGATGTTTGCCGAGTTTGTCGGCGGATTCGATGCCCTTCACGACCTGACTCGGGCGGAATCACCCCGTCCGCGCGAACGGCCACCGTCGGCCGATCGCGACGTGGAGGATCACCGCCAGGCCGATGGCGTTGAGCGTGACGTGGCCGACCCAGTCGATCGCCGATCCGCGATCCCAGTGCAGCGAGTCGGCCAATGCCAGCAGAATCAGGTGCAGCGCCGCCGCGACGGCCAGAGAGAACAGCAGAGACACGGCGCGTTCCTGTGGCTGGGACCACCGCGCCGGCAGGGCGTCCTCGAACAACATGCCGATGATGAGGCCCCCGGCGATGAACGATCCCGCCACCGCGGAAAGGGTGGGCGTGGACACCCCGGCCCCCTCCGCCAGGGCCAGGTAGGTCAGGATTCCGCCACCGATCGTGACGGCATTCCCGCTCACGAGGCGCACCCATTGCCGCCGGATCCGGCAGAACGGGAAGCCCCGCCACACGACGAAGAGCCACACCTGCCAGACCCCGACAAGGGTGAGTACGGCACCCAGCTGTCCGCCCGTGAGCAACCCGCGCCCCTCCCCCTGGAACGGTTTTCCGCCGAGCAGCAGCACGAACAGCACGATCGCGATCAGCCAGGCCAGCACCACCGCGCACGCCCCGGCGGGGATCGGCTTGAGGTAGCGGCGCAACGGCCAGCCCTCGGTCACCAGGGTCAGCTGGAGCGTCGCGACGAACGCCGCACCGGCGATCGGCATCGTCGCGGGGAACGTGCTCAGCTCGAGGATTTCCGGTGACGGGTCGAAGATCGCGGCGAAGGACACGTGCCCCACGACGGCCTGGCCGAGCACGGTCAGCGCGATCGCGGCCAGCACCACGAGCACCGTGTCCGCCCACCCCGCCCAGTTGGGCCCCAGCCGCGTGCCCGGCCAGTCCTCCCACCAGAACGCGATCATCGCGACCACCGGCAGCGAGAAGGTGACCAGCGGCGAGAGCACCAGCAGAGACGGCTCCGCACCGCCTGCCCCGACGGCGAGCAGGACCGCCACTGGGACCACCAGCAGCAGTCCTGCCACGCCGAGCCCAGGTTGCCGTGACCAGCGCGAAGACCCCGGCCCGGCCGGGTCAGCCCGCCGGTGGCGTTCGGATCGGCTGATCGTCGGGCGGTCGGAGAGTCCTCGCTCGTTCGCCTTCGTCGTCACGACCAGCTGTCCGCCGGGTCCATTACCAGCTCGGCCGTGATCGGGAGTTCGCGGATGCGGTGCCCGGTCGCGTTGAACACGGCGTTGCCGATCGCGGCCGCGACACCGACCTGACCGACTTCGCCGACGCCCTTCACGCCGAGCGTGTTGACGACGTCGTCGGCGACGTCTACGAACTCGACCTCCACTTCGGGCGCGTCGGCGTTGACCGGAACCAGGTACTCGCCGAGGTTCCCGGCGCCCCACCGGCCGCCGCGCGGGTCCATGCGGTTGCCCTCGAGGAGCGCCTGACCCATACCCCACAGCATGCCGCCGATCAGCTGGCTGCGGGCCAGCTTGGCGTTCAGCACCCGGCCGGGCGCGAAGGCGCCCACCAGCCGGCGCACCCGGACGAGACCGAGGTCGGGGTCGACTGCGACCTCGGCGAACTGCGCGCCGAAGGTGAGCAGGCCGTGGGGCGTGTCCAGCGGCGGTGGCGACCAACTGCCCAGTGCCTCCACTTCGGACAGCCGGTGCCGCTGCATGACGTCGCCGTAGTTCTCGCCCTTCGCGATGTCGTCGCGCAGCTGCATGCGCCCGCCGACGACGTCGACGTTCGCCGGGTCCGCGCCGTGCAGCGGCGAGGCCTCATCGGACACCGCGAGCTCGATCAGCTGCTGCCGCAGGTTGGTCGCCGCGTCGTGCACTGCAGCGCTGATCATGCCCGCCCCCGCCGAGCCGACCGCGGAACTGACGTTGGGCAGATCGGTGTCACCACTGTGGAACCGCATGTCCGCCAGGGGGATGCTCAGCGCGTCGGCACCGACCTGGGTCATCGCCGTGAGCACACCGGTGCCGAACTCCTGGGTCCCGGCTTCGACCACCGCGCTGCCGTCGGCGTAGAGGCGGGCCCTGGCCCGCTGCGTCGGCATGAACAGCGGCACGGGGTAGGCGGCCGAGGCCATCCCGGTGCCGATGAGCCAGGTGCCGTCCCTGCGACTGCGCGGGGTGCGGCTCGTCTTCGACCAGCCGAACTTCTCCGCGCCGAGCCGCAGGCACTCGGGCAACCCGTCGCTCGACCACGGGTTGCCGCGGTCGTCGACGTCGGTGTGGTTGCGCAGCCGCAGTTCGACCGGGTCGATGCCGAGCTCCACGGACAGCTCGTCCATCGCGGTCTCGAGGGTGAACGAACCGGCGGCCTCACCCGGGCCCCGGGTGAACGTCGGGGTCAGCGTGTTGCCGCGGATCAGGTGGTGCACGCCGCGGAAGTTCGTGCACTGGTACAGCTGGGAGGAGACCCCGGTCGCGGGCTCGGCCCACTCGTCGAACGGTGACGAGATCGACAGCTTGTGGTGCTCCAGCGCGGTGATCCGGCCGTCGCTGGTCGCGCCGAGCGACAGGGTCTGCTCCTGCTCCTCGCGGTGCCCGTTCGACGTGTAGGTCTGCGGGCGCGTGAGCACGAGCTTCACCGGGCGCCCGACGTGGCGGGCCGCCATCACCGAGAGGGTCACGTGCGGCCACACCATGGCCTTCGAGCCGAACCCGCCTCCCACGAAGTTGGCGATCACGCGGACGTGGGACAGGGGCAGGCCCAGCAGATGCGCGACCGTGAGCTGGCTGGCCCGAATGCCCTGCGTGGAGTCGTAGATGGTCACCTGGTCGCCGTCCCACACCGCTGTCGTCGCCGGCGGCTCGAGGGCGTTGTGGTGGTTGGCCGCGAACCGGAACTCCAGGTCGAGCCGGACGTCGGCCTCTTCGAGCGCGGCGTCCACGTCGCCCCGCTCGTTGCGGGCCGGCATGAGGCCGCCGAAGAGGCGCTCGACCTCATACGCCTTGTCCCGGCCCTCGTCGATGGTCGTCGTCGACGGCGTGCGCTCGTAGCGGACCCGCAGGTTCGCGGCGGCGTGCTGCGCGCGTTCGTGGGAGTCGGCGACGACGACCGCCACCGGCTGCCCGAAGTAGTGCACCTGGTCGTCCTGCATCGGGAAGAAGCTGGCGCCCGGGGCGGGACCGCCGACCAGCGACGGCAGCAGCTGCGGCTGCCCCACGATCTTGCCGAGGTTCTCATGGGTCAGCACCGCGAGCACGCCATCGGTTTCGGTGAGAGGTTCGATCTCCGCGACGCGGCCGCTCGGGATCGTGGCGCCGACGATCACCGCGTAGGACATGTCGGGCAGCACGATCTCCGCGGAGTACCGCGCGGCCCCAGTCACCTTCGCCGGTCCCTCCACACGGGACACCGGCCTGCCGATCGCTTGGCTCATCGTGCTTCTCCCGGGAGCAGGGTGGTCAGGCCGCGGACCACGGCGCGCTTGGCGAGCTCGGCCTTGAACGCGTTGTCCCGGCGCAGTGACGCGCCGCTTAGCTCCGCGGCCGCGGCCTCGATGAACTTCTCGCGCGTGGCCGGGGCGCCGATCAGCACCTCTTCGGCACGCCGCGCCCGCCACGGGCGGGTGGCGATGCCGCCGATGCCGAGACGTACGTCGCGCACGACCCCGTCCTCGACCTCTACGGCGGCGGCGATCGATACGAGCGCGAACTCGTATGACTGCCTGTCGCGGAACTTCAGGTAAACCGAGTTCCGGGCGATCGGCAGCGCCGGCAGGTCGACGGCCACGATCAGCTCACCGTGCGCGAGCGGGTGCTCGATGTGAGGGCTGGTACCGGGCTCGAGGTAGAAGTCGTCGATCGGGATCGTCCGCGCGCCATCCGGCCCGATGGTGTGGACCACTGCGTCGAATGCGACCAGTGCCACCGCCACGTCGGACGGGTGGGTCGCGATGCAGTGCTCGCTCGTGCCCATGATCGCGTGTCCGCGGTGGATGCCTTCCAGCGCGGAGCAGCCGGAGCCAGGCTCCCGCTTGTTGCACGGGGACATGTTGTCGCGGAAGTACGTGCACCGCGTGCGCTGGCACAGGTTGCCACCGATGGAGGCCATGTTGCGCAGCTGCTCCGAAGCACCCAGCAGCAGCGCCTGGGACGCCGCGGGGTAACGCTCCTCCACCACAGAGTGGCGGGCGACGTCGGTCATCCGGGCAAGCGCGCCGATCCGGAGCCCACCGTCGGGCTGCTGCTCGATGTCGGCGAGCGGAAGGGCGTTGATGTCGACCAGCAGGTCGGGGCCGGTGACGCCCAGCCGCACGAGGTCGATCTCGGTCGTCCCACCGGCGAGGAAAGCGCTGTTCTCGTTGGCAGCCGCGGTCGCGACCGCGGTCTCCACGTCGAACGCCCGGGTGTAGGAAAGCGGACGCACGTTATCCCTCCCGCTGCTGGTCGCGGACGTCGCGGATGGCCGCCCGGATGTTCGGGTACGCGGCGCAGCGGCAGATGTTGCCGCTCATGTACTCGGAGATGGACTCGTCGTCCTCGGCGTTGCCCTCTTCGATGAGCTTGATCGCCGACATGACCTGCCCGGCCGTGCAGTACCCGCACTGGAACGCGTCGCGATCGATGAACGCCTGCTGCATCGGGTGCAGCTCGCCCTCCCGGGCGACGCCTTCGATCGTCGTGATTTCGCGGCCTTCGCACGTGACGGCGAGTGTGAGGCACCCCAGCACGCGGCGGCCGTCGACCCACACGGTGCAGGCACCGCAGGTGCCCTGGTCGCAACCCTTCTTGGACCCGGTCAGCCACAGGTGCTCTCGCAGCGCGTCGAGCAGGCTGACCCGAGGTTCAAGCTCGAAGGCGTAGTCACGGCCGTTCACGGTCAGGATCACGGGCTCCGCGGCGGGCCCGCGGGCCTGTGTGGGCTCTTCCCGGGCCGGTCTGGCGGCCGGTACCTCGAGGTCCACGAAGAACTCCTCAGCGATTGAATTCGGTCAACGGTTGTCGGTCCTGCTCGAAGCAGAGTCGAAGCCATCGTCGTCGGACGAATCGGCGTGGTCCATCGCACGGACGTGCGATATGAAAGCCCGGTCGTGGGGTGCGCACGGAGTGATCTCCGCACGACGTCAAGTGTCGAGCGCGTTGACGATTTTCGCCAGCTCACGGCGGGAGTTGATATTCAATTTCGTGAACGCGCTACGTACGTGTGAACTCACGGTGTGCGGCGAAAGGGTCAGACGAGCCGCGGCCTCACGGTTCGTCGCGCCCTCCGCGATCAGGCGGACGACCTTGAGCTCCGCGCTCGTCAGGCTCTCCCACCCGGTGTCAGGGCGGTCGCGGGTGACCACCCGGCGGGCGGCGCCTTTCGCGGCGAGCACCCGGCCGACCCGGCGCGCATCGGCGGCGGCGTCGTGTTCGAGGTACGTGTCGAAGGCCGCGCTGAGCTGGGCGACCGCCCCGCGCTCGTCGTGCTCACCCAGCGCGCGTCCGACGTCCTCGGCCGCGGAGGCGAACAGCAGCGGCCGTTCCGTTCCTTCGAGCAGACGCGCGGCGTCGGCCAGCACCCGCGGATCCGCCGTCAGCAGACCCTGCACGTGGGCGGCGACGCCCTCGAACACCCGGATCCCCGGGCTCTCCCGGTACGGCAGAGTGGCCGCTTCGGCCGCGCGCTCGGCTGCTGACGGGTCGCGTGCAGCCAGCGCGGTCCGCACGACGCGGACGTGGTAACCGAAGTCCTGCGGCAGCAGCGGGGGCGTGGCGGGCAACGGATCGTCGCTGATGAGCCGGAGCGCCTTTGCGGGGTCGCCTCGACGCACTTCGCGTTCCGCCAGCACCCGTCGGGCCAGTCGCCGGACGTTCGGGGACGCGTCACCGGGCACGCGCCGGGCTGCGGCGACCACGCGCCGCGCCAGCTCGGTGTCACCCTGGTGGACGTAGAGCGACGTCCATGCCGACAGCCGGACGATGGCGGCGTAGCCCCCGGTGATCTCGTCAGTGTCCGCGGTGTCGGGGGCACCGGGGGCGAACTCGTCGCGCACCTCGCACAGCCGGCCGGCGGCGAGGGAGAGCAGCCCGTCGAACCCCGCCCAGGCGTCCACGATCGCTGCGGCGGACACGTGCCGAGCCCGGCTCACGGCACCCTTGAGCGCACTCCGCGCGTCGGCCACGCGGCCGGACACGGCGAGCAGGTGCGCGCGGTGGAAGGGGACGATCTCCTGCCAGTCGGCGTAGGGTGCGCCTCGCACCTGCTCGGCCACCGCCTCGACGCGGTTCAACGCCGTGGTGATCCGGCCGTACGCGCTGTCGGCTGCGGTGAGGGCGAGTTCGGCCAGCGCCCGCGACTGCAGGTCGTCGCAGAGCCTGACCTCGGCGGCACTCTTCTCCGCTTCCTCGGGCCGGCCACTCATCGCGAGGTTGTAGGCGAGCCACGCCTGGTGGCGGGCACGCAACACCGGCGGCAGGGCCGGCAGTTCGAGGGCCAGCAGGTTGTCGCGCAGCCGGTCACCGGTTGGTCGGGTGTACATGCTCGCGAGGCTCAGCCGCACCTCCGCCTCCGGCACCGCGGGCAACGCACCGGCCAGCTCGGAGTCGCCGAGCTCGCGGGCCTCGTCCGACCGGCCCGCGCGGTGCAACAGGTGCACGGCGTCGGTCACGAGCGACGAGCGCGCCGGGTCGTGCGGCGGCAGCAGGCGCAGCGCCCGGACGCTCAGCTCAGCCGCGCTCTGGGAATCGGAAGCCGCGATGACGTCGGCGGCCTGGCGGACCAGTGCGACGGCTTCGCGATCACCTACTTCGGCGCTGTCGACCATCCGCAGCGCGATCTCGGTGGGCGCCGCCCCGGTCGCGAGCAGCACACCGGTCACCTCCCGCTGCAGCGCGCGGTGCAATGAGCGCGGGGTGGCTGCGATCAGCGCCTGACGGAACAGACCGTGGCGGAACCGCAGCTGGTCGTCGTCCTCGACGAGAAGGTCGGCGTCGAATGCTTCGGCGATGATTTCGATCAGCTCCGACGGACGCTGATCCAGCGTCGCGGCCCAGTGCGCGACCGAGAACCGGCGCGGGAGCACCGCGGCAACGCGAACCGCGCGCTGCGCTGCGGCGGACAGCCGGTTCAGCCGCAGCTCCATCAGCTGCATGACCCGGCGGGGCGGCGCATCCGCGCGGACCATCACCTGACCGTCGACCGTGTGCAGGCGCTGTTCTTCCTGCAGGCCGTGCACGAGCGCCGCCACCACGGCGGGGTTCCCGTCCGCCTGCTCGGTCAGCTCGAGCAACACCTTTCCCGCGGGTCCGCTCACGAGGTCGAAGAGAAGCTGGGCCACGGCCGGACCGGGCAGTGCGCCGAGCTGCACGCGCCGCGCGCCGGTGGCCTCCAGCCACGCCAGCGTCTCCGCCACGAGCGGTGGGGCCCAGCCGGTGCTCACGGCGAGCACCCAGAGCACGGGCGACGACCGGAGACCGTCGACGAGGCGCCGAAGACCCGCCAGCGTCTCGGAGTGGGCCCACTGCAGATCGTCGATCACCACCGTCAGCGGACCGTCGGCCGCCGCGGCCTCGATCGCCTCCGCGACTTTCTGTAGAGCCCACTCCGGTGAGCCGGGCGTCGCGACGAGCCGCCGGGCGAGCCGTTCGCCGAGCACCGGCTCCTCGCCCTCGGCGAGCGCGGAGAGCAACGCCGCGAACGGACAGGTCTGCTGCCCCTCGAGTGCCGTCCCGGCGACAGCCCGGACGCCGGAACGGCCGGCCCGCGCGCTGACCTCGCGCAGCAGCCGGCTCTTCCCGACTCCGGGCGGTCCCTCGAACACGAGTACGGCACTACCGCCGCGCCGCAGCGCCGAGAACGACGCCTCGACGGCCGCGAGCTCGGGTTCGCGGCCGCGGGTGTGCGGCGTCGGGCCGTCGGAACCGGGTGTGCTCACGGGAACCGCCGACCCCCTCGTCGCTTTTCCGCCGTGCGGTGCGGTTCCATGTCTTACTTCCCCTTCACCGATACCGCCGATACTTGACAGCCTTGTCGAAGACGTTCATGAGCCCGCACCGACCTTGGAGCCCGGGACCACGTCCGCTCGGCGTCGGACGGCCGGCTCCCGGGAGACTGAGCCAAGTCACTGAGCTCCGGGTGCCACGCGAAGACCGGCGAGCTGCCAGACGTCCGCGCGCTGCACAAGTTCACACAGGCTAGCTATCGGCCCAGGCCATCTCAAGGACGACGGCACGCGTGGTGACGTTCGGGCAAGCACCTGTTCCGACTCTGCGCACCCGAAACGGCGGATGCCGGGATCACCCGAATCGGGCCGGGACGACTCTCCCCGCTGTCCGGGCTACCGTTGCGGCCGTGTCCAGCCGCAACGATCCGTCCTGTTCAGCTCGTCGGCGAACAGCCTAAAGCCGCGATTACTGGGACATCCACGAAAACTCGGCCGGTCTCGTCAACGAACGGCGCCGCGTGACCTACTGGCACAAGAACGGTCCAGGAGAAAAGCCCAGCCTTCGGCGGTTGAAGTGGAGACATCCCGAGATATCGGCCGAACTGGCGGTCACCATGGTCCCCGGTCCTCGACGCGCACCGACGCGCCTATCGGTCGGTGATCGCCCTCGGGGCGGTTGAGCTCGCCATTCGGGCGAGCCGAGCGCTCGAAGGCGCTGTCGAACGAGTCCACTGGCGCACCCTCGACGGCCACATCGAATTCGACCGGCGCGGCGGGCCATTGGCACACGAGTCGTACGCGCGCTGATCGCTTTCGCGGAGAAGCCCGACACCGGCACCGTCGATCCCGGTCAGCTTTCGCCCGGTCTAGACCTGGTCGATGACCTCAACGCCGTGTGGATCCACGACGTCCGGGTGTGCTTCCGGCCGTACAGGCCGATCGTTGCTACCCTCGCCCGCCCCAAGATGTGGGCCGAGATCTCGCCCCGGCGAGCTCACGACAGCGCTTCAGGCCAAGACGAGCCGGCGCAGGTCACGCCGCCGGCGCGGCTGGCGCCCCGGCCCTACGCGGTGCTCACTGGTTCTCGCGCTCCTCAGCGTCTTCCACGGTGTTGTGGCCGACGCGAGGGCGTGCGGCTTGTCAACCTTCATGGCGAGCCCGCCGACGGGCCGGAAGCCGCCGCTCTCGTTTCGACCAGCGCGGCGAGCAGCTGGTGCAGCTTGTCGGCGATGGTCACGGCGGTGCGGACGCGGTGCCCGGAGGGGTCCGGCGAGTCAGCCACCCGGCCCCGCGCGGGCCTCGTGGACAGTCACCCGGTTGGGGCTCGCGGCGGCGGGGTATCTCCCGGCCATGATCACTCGCGCGGAGGACGCCCACCGCTGTTGTACGGCGCTCGGCCATTGCAGCAGCCCCCCTTAGCTGGGCCGAAACCACACGACCATCTGAAACCGTGTCTGACCGTGTCTTGGTCCAGGTGGTGACCGCGGACCGAGGAGAACCCGAGAGAGGTACCGATGAACTTCCCCACCGAACTGGCCGCAACCGACGGGGCGCACATCGCCGCGGCCGTGGGAATCGGGGCGCTGTGCCTGATCCCCTTGATCTTTTTCGTGGCCGCGCTCGTCAGCATCCTCCGTAGCCCGCTGACCGGCGGCATGAGACTCGTCTGGATCGTGTTCGCGTTCTGCGCACCGTTTCTCGGACCACTGCTGTGGTTCCTGGCGGGCCGGCGCACCGCCGAAGCCGAGGGGCCCGCCGCATCAGCAGGATGATCCCGGTGGGCCGGGCGTCGGCCCCGCCCGCCGCCCGCGGTGGACAGACACACCCGGCGGGGGCATGGCAACGACACGGGCCACGGTCCGACACGCGTACGCCGCCCCACCGGCGTCCGGGGCCCTGCCGGTCAAGCATCAGCCGGCGGCTCCGCCTCCACGGGCGGTGGAGCGGCGTACGCGGAAGGGCTGGGCCCGAACCGGAATACGCCAGGAACCTGCCGCGACAGAAATTGGTCCTCGACTTCCGCGTCGTCGTCCCCGGGGCACCGGCGGGCAGGTTGAGCTACGCGCACATCGCGCCGCTCGCGACGGCGAACGACAGCAAGGCCGGCCGTGTAGGACGTCGCCGAGGGCGTACAGCGACGCGTCCCGCTTGAGGTGGCTGCGGACGAGGTCCTGGCCGTGCGAGAGGACCTCGATGCCGAGCCGTCCGCTGAAGGGCATGGTCCGGTGGAACAGTTGCGTGCCCTCGGAATCGGTCATGCCTCGCAGTCGACTTCAGCCGGCTGTGGCGCGTCGATGACCTCCGGAATAATCAACCGAGCGGGTTGGTGAGCAGCAGCTCCGTGTTGTGGTCGCCGACCGAGCCTACGCGGCTCAGGTCGACGTGGACGTCGTTGTAGGACAGCTCGCGGTACAGGGCGGCAAGCGCTTGTGGGTTCCGCGCTGAATAGTCCACGGCATACGGCGCCTCGGCCTCGATGAGCGTGGTGAAGATCGAGAGCGTGCCGTCGCCGTTGTCCACCAGCTCGAGCACGCGCGCGTGCTGCGGGAAGTCGACGTGGGAGGCGGTGTTGATTTCCCAAAAGCCCTGCGCGGGCGTTTAACCAGGATGCGGCGTGATCTTGTTGCGGTGCGTGTGACCGTTGACCCAGGCGAGCACGTTCGGGAACCGGTTGAACAGCGCCACGAACGCGTCGCCGTCGAGCCGGGGCTCCAGCGGGTGGCGCGAGTCTGGTGCGGGATTGCCCATGGTGTCGCTCGTGTGGTGGCTGAAGAGCACGAACAGCTCGTCGGTGACGTGGTGCGTGATCCTACGGCCAAAGAAGTCGTAGTACGTCGACGAGCCGCGCGCGAGCAACGCCTCAAGCCAGTTGTACTGGCCGAGCCCGATCGAGCCGTCGACGAACCCGCCGAGCGTGGTCGTGTCGAGGCTGACACCGGTGATGCCGGGCGCGATGCGGAAGGTGTAGTACACGTCGCGGCCGTCGGCGTTGTTGTCGGTGAACCCGTGGCCCGCCGGGCCGGGGCCGGTGTTGCGGGTCTCGAGGTGGGCTCGCACGAACTCCGCGGTGGTGAACGGCCGGCGGCGTGCGTCGGGGGTGACCTCGCGCAGGATCGTCCCGGGAGCGCTCAGCACCTCGGTCATCGGCACGCTGGTGCGGTTGCCGATCGCCGTAACGATCTTCTTCGGTGGACTTCACGAAATTCATGTTCTCTCCCGATAATTATCCCATGCCCTTACGAGCACTCTGTGCGCGACCGGATCCGCTGTATTACTTGGTGCGTGTTCTCCGCGGTCGGCAGCCCCGAACCGCAGTCGAGGTACTGCCGGACCTCGGTCTGGCTCGCGATGAAACGGCAGACGCGGATGAGGAACGCGCGGTTCTCGACCGCGAGGTCGACCACGTCAGGCATGGCCGCGGTCAGTTCCCGCACGACTTGCCGGTCCACTTCGTAGTTGTCCTTGCCACCCAGCAGCGCGTCGTACACCCTCGCGACGGTCCTCGACGGCACCCTGATCCCCACCACCCGCGTCGCGGCGACCACGATCACAACCACAGGCACCAACCGCGGGACGACGGTGCACCTGTGGTACTCCGGCAAACACCGCAGTTTCGGCGGCAACGTGCGATTCCTGACCAGCGCAGACGGATTCCCGCTCCGGACCTCACCCGCGCTGGCCGGCTCCCGCAACGACCTCTCCGCCGCCCGCGACCTCGGCATCGTCGGCGCCCTGACCGCCTCGCCCAGCCAGGGCCTACCGACGCTGGCCGACCGGGCCTACCAACGCCGCCGGGATCGGGATCTGGACACCGTTCAAGAAACCCGCAGGCCAACCCCCGCTTGCCCCCGACCCACAAACATTCAACCTGCTGCACAGCCGACTCCGCTGCCTCGGCGAACGCGCCGCCGCCACCCTCAAAACCCGCTGGTCAACCCTGCGACGGATCACCCTCGGCCCCCCAACGCATCGGCAGCATCGTCCAAGCAGCACTCGTCCTCACCCACCACGAACACCACGGCCGCTACTGAGAAAACCTCATTCCGACCGAACGCGTACTCCGGGATCACCAGCACGTCCGACCCCACGTGAACTCCCCGGTGATGTAGACGACCGGGATCGTGTTCCGCGCGTCCAGCGCGACGAACTCGCGGTCGGCGATCAGCCCGGTCTCCTCGGCGGTCTCCCGCCGAGCGGCCTGCACCGGAGACTCACCCGCTTCGCCACCGCCGGCGACACCCCGCTAATAGCACCAGGACCTAAAACGCAGCACGGCCATCCGGCCCGTAACTCCGGGCGCTCCGGCGGCGTCCCCTGCTGCGGCGCACCACACACCACCCGAGTCATTCCCTGACGTTCTCGATGAGGATCGGCGGTCGCCGGTCGTGCCACGGAGCGGCGGCTTCGAAGGCAGCTGAGGCTCGCAGCACCAGGGCGTCGTCCATGCGGCGGCCCACGATCTGCAGACCGACGGGGAGTCCTTCCTCGGTGAAGCCGGCCGGCACGGTCGCGGCGGGCTGGCCGGTGAAGTTGAAGGGGAACGTGAACGAGAGCCAGGAGAACGCTTCGATCTCGCGACCGTCGATCGAGGCGGGCCCCTGCAGGCCGTGCTCGAACGCCGTCACGGGAACCGTCGGGGTCAGCAGCAGGTCGTACTCGCGGAAGAAGCGCCAAGACGCGTTGTAGACGGCCTTGCGGCGCATCACGGCGGTGGTGAGCTGCTCGGCGGTCCAGTCGGCGCGGAGAACTTCGGCGAGGTGGGGAGACATGCGGTCGCCGAGGTCCTCGGCCATCCGCCGCAGGCCGGCGAGATCGCTCTCGCAGAGGATCATCGGCAGGAGTGCGTCGTAGGGGTCCTCCCAGCCGGGATCAGCGCGCTCGACGGAGCAGCCCAAATCGCGCTCGAACACCGCGGCGGCTTGATCCACGACCGCGCGCACGGCGGGATCCACTGGCGCGTAGCCGAAGTCCGGGCTGTAGGCGACCCGCAAGCCGCGCAGGTCACCGTCGGCGGCGCGCAGCCAATCGACGTCGTCGGAGCGGATGCTCAGCCTGTCGCGCTCGTCGTAGCCGGCGATCACCGACAGCACCAGGGCCGCGTCGGCGACGGTCCGGGTCAGTGGCCCGATGTGCTCGAGCGACTCCCAGCTCGACACACCGGGGTAGCGTTCGTCCTTCGTGCCCGGATACAGCGGCACGCGGCCCATGGTCGGCTTGAAGCCGTAGACACCGCAAAAGCTCGCGGGGATCCTGATCGAGCCGCCACCGTCACTGCCGAGCGAGAACGGGCCGACGCCGGCGGCCACCGCCGCGCCGCTTCCGGCGGAGGACCCGCCGGAGGTTCGTTCCGGGTTCCACGGGTTCCTGGTGGGTTCGGCGAGCGGGGTCTGACCGGTTCCGGAAAAGCCGAACTCGGGCACTTGCGTCTTGCCGAGCACGACGGCGCCGGCCGCGGTGATCCGCTCCACCACCACGTCGTCCTCGTCCGGGACGAAGTCGGCGTAGGCCTGCGAGCCGGAGGCGGTGCGGATGTCGCGAGTGCAGATCAGGTCCTTGATCCCGGTGGGCACTCCGGCGAGAGGTCCCACTTCCCGACCGGCGGCGAGGTCGGCCTCGACCTGTTTCGCCTGCTCCCGGGCTTGATCAGCGGCCACGGTGGCGAACATGTTCAGCTTCGGTTCGAGCCGGTCGAGGCGTGCCAGCACCGCGTCGAGCGCCTCCACCGGAGAGATTTCCTTGGCGGCGATCCGCCTTGCCAGGGTGACCGTGTCCAGTTCGCAGATCTGATCGCTCGCACTCATCGATTCAGCCTCCTGCAGCAAGAGCCGTCTCCGGGTCGTCGGCCGATTCTTCTACGGATACGCGACGGATGTACAGGCTTTCGTTGAAGTTGACGCCTGGATCGATGCCGGCGCGTCAGCTCGCGCGCTCGTGAAGGCGCCGCACGAAGTCGATGCCGAGTTCTTCGATCTCGTCGATCACGTACGGGTGCCCCTGGGGATCGAGGGTGAAAGCCAGGTCCCACAACGCACCCGTCACCTCGATGTGCAACGTGTGGCCGAACATCTCCCCTGGACGGCGCGCATAGCGGGACATCGCCTGGTGGTTGCGGTCGGCGAGGACCCGTCTGTAGTGGGAGTGGATTTCCTGCACCTTCTCGGAGGCGCGCCGGTCGAACCAGAGCTCTCGCAGGCCAGGACGTTGTGCAAAGAAAGCCCGGTACGCCACCATCTTGCGCTTGTTGAACGAGGCGTAGTCCTGACCTTCGGAGGCAGCCTCCACCTCGTCGAGAACCGCGAGGAGGTCGTGCATGTACGCGTCGGCGACCGCGGCCACCAGGGAGTCGAGGTCTTCGAAGTAGCGATACATCGACCCGGGTGACGTCCCGGCCGCACCGGCGATGGCGCGGACGTTCACGTCGGGGCCGTGCGGGCCTTGGGAATCGATGATCGCCGACGCGGCCGACAGGATCTGCGCCCTGTTCTTGCGTCCTCGCGCCTGGGGTGGCAGTGGCAGTTCCCAGGTACGAGGCGGTGGTCCTTCCGCGGGCGCCGGGTGGTGCGCGCCGGGATCTTTAAGGCCCGTCGCGTCGGATGGAGGAAAAGTGATACCCATCCGCCGCCACAGAAAACGTTCGGACACTTCGCGAATCTCGGCGATCACGCGCGGGTCCCCGTCCGGGTCGGACTGGAAAGCGATTTCCCACAGGATTCCGGTGATCTCGATCCAGGTTTGATACGCCAGGAGGTCGTGCGGCTTGGTCGAGTACTGGTGCATTCCCGCGCGCAGAATCTTGGCCAGGTCGGCCCGGAAGTAGCGATGGATCTCGACGACCTTTTCCGACGCTTTCCGGTCGAACCACATCTCGCGCAGGCCGGGTCGCGCCGCGAAGAAGTCGTGATAGATGGTGAAAATGGTGTCCAGCAGTCCACTCGGGGATTCGGTCGGACGGGACACTCCGGCCTCGACGGCCGAGCTGAGCTCACTGCCGTACTGGGTGGCCACCGCGGCGACGATCGCGTCCACGTCGGGGAAGTAGTGGTAGATCGACGCCACGGGCGTGTCGGCGGCTTCGGCGATCCCGCGCAGCGTCAGCGGCCGGCGGCCCGAAGAGTGCGCCGAATCGATCAAGAGAGCCGTCGCGCGCACGATCTGCAAGTGCCGCGTCCGTCCTCGTTCCCGGGGCGGGAGGGCAACGTTCGCGGGGCTCAGTGGCGAGTTCTCGGGGGCTGGCGACACCGTCCTGACGCTACAGCCGCGGACCCGGACGGTCGACCTGCCGGGGGGCAGACCTGCCGGAAAGACGTGCTTGACAGGCGTCGAGATCAAGTGCGTAAATACCAAAGCTGAACGATGTTCGAGTACCTGCCTCGGGTCGGTCCGGGGACTTCCGTTCGTGCGTTCCGTGTACGCGGCGCGCCTCAAAGTCGAGGAGAAGCGATGCTCAGCTCGAGTGACAACGAGCTACTCACCAAGGTCGGACCGGGAACCCCGATGGGGTCGATGATGCGCGAGTACTGGATGCCCGCGCTGGTGTCCACCGAGTTGCCCGCGCCCGACTGCGACCCGGTCCGGGTTCTCCTGCTGGGCGAACGCTTCATCGCGTTCCGCGACAGCTCCGGATCGGTGGGAATGCTGGCGGCGCAGTGCCCGCACCGTGGCGCCTCCTTGTTCTTCGGGCGCAATGAAGAGGGCGGCCTGAGGTGCGTTTACCACGGCTGGAAGTTCGACGTTTCGGGCCAGTGCCTCGACATGCCGAACGAGCCGGTCGAGAGCAATTTCAAGGACAAGGTCCGGGCCAGGTCCGTGCCGGTTGTCGAGCGAGGTGGACTGGTGTGGGCCTACCTCGGCTCACAGGACGAGCCGCCGCCGTTGCCCGCGTTGGAATTCTTCGACGACGGGCCGAGTGCGACGAAGTCGGTGAACGTCTTCCAGATCAAGTGCAACTGGCTCCAGGCTCTCGAGGGCGACATCGACACGAGCCATTTCGGATTCCTGCACGTCGGCCACTTGAACAACGATGCTGCACCCGAGGGGACCTTCCTTCGCCACATGCTGGAGGACCGGGCTCCGAGGTACAAAGTGGTCGACACCGAATTCGGCTCGTCCTATGGTGCTTATCGACCTGCCGGGAACGATCAAGAGACCTACTGGCGCATCGCCCACTACTTGTTCCCGTTCTACACCATGATCCCCACCGGGCTTCTCGGCAGCTCCAAGACCGTCACCGCACGGGTCCCCCTCGATGACGAGCACACCATGGTCTACCTGGCCACAGCGGACGAGGTGCCGAGCGATCTCGCGATCGGCGCCGAGACGTACGAGAATCTCAAGCTCCTGCCGAACACGACCGACTGGCACGGCCGTTTCCGCTCCGCTCGTACGCTCGACAACGACTACGACATCGACCGCGATGCCCAGCGCAGTGGGCGGAGCTTCACCGGCCTCGACAGCGTGCCGCTCGAGGACCGGGCGATGACCGAGAGCATGGGAGGCGTCCTGGACCGCCGCCATGAACACCTCGGCAGCTCCGACGTGATGGTCATCCGCGTCCGGCGGAGGATCCTGCGAGCTCTGCGCACCTTCGTCGACAGCGGCGAACTTCCCCCCGGCGCCAACGAACCCGACCTCTACCGGCAGCGCTCCGGCGGGGTCGTGCTGCCGACAGGCGCCGACTGGCTCACCGCGACGCAAGGGCTCCGTGACGGCACCGAGAAGCCGACGACCGATCCCGCGCTGGCCGCCGGTGTCTGAGCCGAGCCAAGCCGCCGGCCGCGCCTCTGGCGACGGCGCCCTCGAGCGCGCACTGTCCATTCCGTACATGATGGATGTGTCCACTCGCGAGTCCGAAAGCGGCGAGTGGGTCTGCCGCCTTGAATACCCGGAGCTGGACGGGTGTGTCGCCGAGAGCAGGGAAGCTCTCGACGCCCACGACCAGCTCGAAAGGCGGCGCGAGCAATGGCTGCGGCATCGGGTGGAGACTAATCGGGAAATTCCGATTCCGCGTCCGTCTCTGAGGTCCTGAACGGATCGACGGTACGCCGCGCGGAACATCATTGAATTATTTCACGCCCGCGGCGAATCATCGGCTTGCCGAAGCAAAGTCGCTTTCGGCGCCCACGATCAGATCGAAACCCGGTGCGAGCAATGGTTGCAGCATCGGGCGAAGACTCACCACGAAGATCCGGCACCGCGTCCGTCGCCGAGTTCCTGAAAAGAACGACGGTTCCCGCGCGAGGTTGGCAAGAAGTGTTTCACCCTCGAATCCCACCGCACCAATGGAGGTACGGTCATGATCGAAGCTTCGGCTGAGTCGAAAGATTCGACTTTGCGCCAGAGAAAGGTGAGCACCGCGCGGGTACTTGCGGCCGCGATGCTCGGCACGACGATAGAATGGTACGACTTCTTCATCTACGGCACCGCCGCTGCCCTGATCTTCTCGCAGGTCTTCTTCCCGAGCAGCGATCCGGCGACGGGCACGCTCACCGCGTTCGCCGCCTTCGGCGCGGGATTCATCATGCGCCCGCTCGGCGCGGTGATCATCGGACATCTCGGCGACAAGTACGGACGTCGCCCGATGCTCGTGGCGACGGTCCTGCTCATGGGAGGCGCCACCGTCGCGATCGGCATCCTGCCGTCCTACGCGGCGATCGGCATCTGGGCGCCTTCACTGCTCGTGCTGCTTCGACTGCTCCAGGGCTTCGCCGCCGGCGGCGAGTGGGGCGGCGCCACACTGATGGCCATCGAGCACGCACCGCGACACCGTCGCACGTTCTACGGCGCCTTCACCCAGGCGGCCGTTCCCGTCGCCTATCTCCTCTCGGCAGCGATGTTCTTCGTCCTCCAAGGCGCGCTCGACCGCCAAGCGCTTCTCTCCTGGGGCTGGCGAATCCCGTTCTTGCTCAGCATCGTGGTGGTGGCCATCGCGATCGTCGTGCGCTCGGGCGTGCCCGAGAGTCCGGAGTTCGCAGCCAAGAGCAAGAGGCCGGAACGCCCGCCGCTGCTTCAGGTGCTGACCAGGTACCCCCGCTCGGTCGCGCTGACGATCGGTCTGACGATCGTGACGAGCACGGATTTCTACCTCGGCCAGGTGTTCCTGCTGTCCTACGCCACTACGCACGCCGGAGTACCGGCATCGTCGATGCTGCTGGTGACGATCATGGGTTCGGCCGTCAACGCCGGAATGACTTTCGTGGCGGCCCGGGTGGCCGACCGGGTCGGCAACCGAGCGGTTTTCTACGTCGGACTCATCGGGCTGGCTGTCCTTGCCTTCCCGACCTACCTGATCGTCAACACCGGGTCCTTCGCGGCGATCCTCGCCGTGCGCATGCTCGGCAACGCCTTCAACGCCGCGGCATACGCTCCGATCGCCTCGATCCTCGCCGCCACCTTCAGCGTCAAGGTGCGCTACACCGGGATTTCGCTGAGCTACCAGGTGGCAGCGGTCCTCGGCGGCGGGTTCGCGCCGTTCATCGCACAGGCTTTGCTGACTGCGACCGGATCCTGGATGGCCGTGGCCGGATACTCCGTCACCTTGTGCCTGATCAGCTTCGCCTCCATGAGCCTGCTCGGCAAGGCAGCAAAGGAGAATCGCGAGCAGGCCACGCTGCCCGCCGTGGTCTGAACCGACCGTCGCGAGATCCGGCGGGCGGGCGGTGCTCCCGCTCGCCCGCCCGGTCGACCGTCCTTCCGATTCGGACAGCGACGGCGGCCCGCACCTCGCCGCGGACAACGGTAAATCGTCTTCTCACCCTGAAAGGATGCTCGTGCCGCTCTCCTCGTCCAGCATCGAAACAGTTGCCGGTGGCACCGGCGTCTTCCCGAGCGAATTCAGCGTCGTTCGCCGCCGGAGCGTGGCCGATGCGGTGATGACGCTCGATCTCGCGCCACCGGCGGGGACGCCGCTGCCGCAGTGGTCGGCGGGCGCGCACATCGACGTGGACATTCCTCAAGCCGGGCTGACACGCCAGTACTCCCTGTGTGGACCGCCCGGCGCCGATTTTCTGCGCATCGCCGTCCTTCGGGAGCCCGAGTCGCGAGGCGGGTCGTCCTGGTTGCACAGCCACGTGGCCGAAGGAGAGACGCTTCGGATCAGTGGTCTGCGGAACAATTTCGCATTCGCCGTCAGCGGTCCGGTGGTGTTCGTCGCCGGGGGGATCGGGATCACGCCGATCCGGGCCATGATCGAGGAGGCGCGTTCTCGCGGCGTGCAATGGGAACTGCACTACGCGGGGCGCAGCGCTGAGAGCATGGCGTTCGTCGCCGAGCTCACCGCCCTCTACGGCGACCGCGTGACCCTCTATTCGTCGGGAACCCGGCGGCTCGACGTCCCAGGGCTGCTTCAGCGGCTGTCCCCGGGCACCTCCGTCTACGCCTGCGGTCCTTCCCGTCTGCTGTGCGCGATCGAGAATGCCGCACCGACGCACGTTCCGGTGAGGACGGAACGGTTCGCCGCCGACGACATCGACACGTCTCAGGACGAGGCGTTCGAGGTCAGGTGTGCGAGGTCGGGTGTCCGGCGGACCGTTCCCGCCGGTGAAAGCATTCTGGTTGCTCTTCGCGACGCGGGTGTCCGGCAGGTGTCCCAGTGCGAGGAGGGTGTCTGCGGCTCCTGCGAGACCACTGTCCTCGAGGGCGTCCCCGACCATCGCGACATACTCCTGACCGACGAGGAACGCGCCGAGAACAACGTGATGATGATCTGTGTTTCCCGAGCGAAGACGTCACATCTGACACTGGATCTCTAGGCGGTGACGAACCTTGGGGCCGGACCCGAACCTGAAGTCCACAAAGGAGTCGAGGTTGAACACGCTCTTCACCCCGTACCCGCTGCGGTCGCTGACGATCCCGAACCGGATCTGGATGTCGGCGATGTGCCAGTACAGCGCGGCGCCCGACGGCGAGCAGGTCGGCGTTCCGACGGATTGGCACTTCGCCCACCTCGCCGCGCGCGCCGCGGGTGGTACCGGATTGATCCTCACCGAGGGCACGGCGGTCAGCCTGGAGGGCCGGATCAGCCCGTACGACCTCGGCATCTGGAACCGCACGCAGGTCGACGCTTTCCGTCGCATCACGGCCTTCCTGAAGTCCCAGAGCACGGTCGCCGGGATCCAGCTGGCGCACGCCGGCCGGAAGGCTTGCGTGGAGCGCCCCTGGGTCGACGGCGGACGCCGCCTCGCACCGGGCGAACCGCACAGCTGGACGCCGGTCGGCCCCAGTGCGATCCCGTTCAGCGATTCCTCGACCGTCCCCGAGGCTCTGACCCGGGCGCGGATCGGCGAGATCGTCCAGGAGTTCGCGGCGGCTGCGGAACGTGCCCTGGAAGCCGGGTTCGAGGTGGTGGAGATCCAAGGCGCGCACGGTTATCTGATCCACCAGTTCCTCTCGCCGTTCAGCAACCACCGCACCGATGAGTACGGTGGTTCGTTCGAGGGCCGGACGCGGTTCGCCCGGGAGGTTGTCGACGCCGTTCGGCGGGTGTGGCCGGAGGACCTGCCGGTGTTCTTCCGCATCTCCGCCACAGACTGGCTCACCGAGAACCCCGACGACGACCGCGAGGGCTGGACCGCCGACGACACCGTCCGCTTCGCCAAGGAACTGCCGGCGCACGGCGTCGACCTGATGGACGTCTCCACCGGAGCCAACGTGCCCGATGCGAAGATCGTCCGGGGTCCTGGTTACCAGGTGCCGTTCGCCAAGCGCGTCCGCACCGAGGCCGGGATGCCGGTCGCCGCCGTCGGATTGATCACCCAGGCCGGGCAGGCCCAGGAGATCATCACCTCGGGCAAGGCCGACGCGGTTCTGCTCGCCCGCGAGCTGCTGCGCGACCCGTACTGGGCGCGCCGAGCCGCGACCGAGCTCGGGGGCGAGGTCCGGACGCCGGTCCAGTACAACCGCGCACGACCGTGACGCCCTTGCCGACGCCGGACGGTGCCGCTTGCGCTCGCCGTCGTTTCGAGCGATCCCGTGTGCCCGGCTCGACGACTGGCTCGTGCTGGTGCGCCAGGAAGCACCCGCGGTCGTATCCCCAGCGACCGGCGGTGTCGGGCTCCATCGCGACTTCGGGTTGCCGGCCTTTGTCTGCCAGCACGACGTCGGCGGCTTGAAGGTCGACCCGCCCATGTCATGAACGCTGCCACGACGCCGTTCTGCCGCCGATGGTCCTGGTCGCGGGCTGCGCGCGCCGACTCGCCAACCCGATCTTCGCCACCTGCGGCGAGCACATCCCGAAGATGAGGTCGGCGTGGCGCAGCGGCACTACAGCGACTTCTCGACGCCCCGATCTGATCCGCACCACGAAGGAGCACCGCGATGACCGTCATCTCCGATCACGCACAAGACCCCGGTGCGCGCGCGACCGGAAAACCCACAGACCTAGAAGCCCCAACCGCCAACCCGCTGGCGGGTAACCCGGGAGTCGTGGGCATCCCCACCGTCATCGCAGGCGCCATCGGCCTCGGCCTGATCAACATCGGCGCGCTGCCCGGCGGTGCCTCCGGCGCCACGCTTGCCATCCTCAGCACCTGCACCGCCATGGGGCTGTTGATCACCACCGTCTGGGCCGCAGCCCTCGGGCAGAACGCATCCGCCAGCCTGTTCGCCGTGTTCTTCGGGTTCTACGCCAGCTACGCCGCCCTCACGCTGAGCCTGGCCCACGGCTGGTTCGGCACCTCCGTCGTTTCCGCCACCGACGCCCAGGTCGCCTGGCTGTTGTCCTGGTTGATCACCATCGTCATGCTCACGCTCGTGACCCTGCGCCTGCCGTCGAGCTTCACCCTCCTCCTCGGCTTGGTGGACATCGCCCTCGCCCTGCTCCTCGCCGGCACCATGACCGGCGCCACCAGCCTCACCCGCGCGGGCGGCGCCGTCGTCTTCGCCTTCGTCGCGGTTTCCGTCTACCTCTACGCCGATCTCATGTCCACCGAAACCGGCGGCCGCGGGCTTCCTCTCGGCCGCCCTCTACTCACTCGCTGACACCCGGCGTGGGCCGGTGAAGCGCCCGATTGCTTCCGCAATCTTCTGCGCCGCGGCGCTGGTTCTCGGGCTCACGGGGGTCCACCCGGTCGGAGTTGCCCCGTACCTCAGCTATCCATTGTGGACGATGGGTTGGGTCCGGCGAGCGGCAGTTCCGCACGCAGGCTGGTTCCTTCTCCGGGCGGGCTCGCGGCCTCGGGCAGCTCGTCCAGCGCCCCGGCGGCTTGGCTGGCAAGCTCGCCGAGCTCGGCGGCCAGTTCGGCGAGTTCCGTCGGCACCACCGCCTGTGCCGCGCGTAGCCGCAACGCGAGCGTAACCAGCCGCTGCCAGGCGCCGTCGTGAAGGTCCCGCTCGATGCGCGCGCCTGGTCGGCCGCCGTCAAGTCGCGTTGGTCGAGCGGCTGACCGGCACCTGAGCTCAGGCGGAAAGCCCGGGCAGTGCCGGGGCTTTCCGCTCGTCGAGTGCGTTACTTGGTGGTGGCGTCGACCGCGCTGAGGATGATGTCGGTGACCTTGTCGGGCCGCGAGACCAGCACGGCGTGCGAGGCTCCCGGCACGACGACCGTGTGCGCGTGGGCGCGCTTGGCCATCCACTCCTGCGCCGCCGGCGGGATGTTCTTGTCGCCGGTCGGGATCAAGCTCCACGAGGGGATGTTCTTCCATGCACCCGGGCCAGAGGCGCCGTTCAGGCCCACCGCAGCGATCGGTCGCTGCTCGACGGCCATCAGGCGCGCCTGCGCCGACGGGACGTCGGCCGCGAACTGCTTCGGGAACAGGTCTTGCTTCACGTAGAGGTCGGTCTCGCCGCCAGGAAGGGCGACCTGCTGAAGTGTGTCACCCAGCGTGCTGCCCGGGAACTTCGCGGACAGCTCAGCCGCGGACTCGCCCTGGTCGGGAAGGAAGGCCGCGATGTAGACGAGCGCCTGCACCTTCGGGTCGTTCAGCGCCGCGGCACTGATCACCGAGCCGCCGTAGGAGTGCCCGACCAACACGACCGGGCCGTCGACGCTGTCCACCAACGCCTTGATGTAGGCCCCGTCGGACGCGACACCACGCAGCGGGTTGGCGGCCGCGATCACGGGGTAGCCGAGCCGCTCGAGCCGCTCGACCTCACCGTTCCAGCTCGACGCGTCGGCGAACGCCCCGTGCACCAGCACGATCGTCGGCTTCACCTTGTGGCTCCCGTGCTGTGGCGTCCCCTGCCCCTGCGACGCCGCCGACGACGGCACGGCGGCGAACACCGCGGCCGCGGCCAGCGCCATCGTCGCGGCGACGATCTTCGTGAGGCGGGTACGTGTGCGCAATCTGACTCCTCGGAAGTCGGGCTTCTTGCTTACTTCTGAAGGGTACAACTTAATTGCGTACAATCAGTTGCCCTTGAGGCAACAGGGCCCAAAGGGCACGAACGCGGCACTTCCGTCTTCCCGAGCCCGAGAGCGACCAGCCATCTCTGCGCCGGATCGCGTTTCGACAACGCAGTCGCCGAGTCACTCTTCGCCACAACGAGGCCGACCGAACCGCTGTTCGATCGACTCGAAGACGTAGGTGTACACGTCCCGCTGCCACGCCGGTAGGTCCTGCCATTCGGCGACGTACTCCGGCTTGGGCTCGGTGAGGTGGCGCAGCACCTGCGCCATCCAGCACAGCGCGACGAAGCTGCCCTTCTGCGCGCGAGTCAGATTTAGTGCCCCGCCTTCGCCGGCTTCGAGGAAGGCGACGGTCTGGTCGAAGACCGCATTGGCGGCTTCCTGCTGCCATCGCGGGGTTGCCGACTAGCCGTTCAGGTAGCAGGCGTCCGGCTCGCCGAGAAAGTACTTCCGGATTCCTTCGACCCAGCTCTCCCGGTACACGCGCCCCCGGTCGTTCATGCCTGTCCCACCAGGGCCCAGTCGTCGGTGAGGGCCTGCGTCCGATGGCCGAACCGGTCACGGAACCAGCTGGTCATCGCCGTGTTATGCGCGTCGATCAGAGCGGGATCGGCCGGCGGTTCGGCCGCCGGCAGCACCACGGCGGCCAGAGGCCTCAGCGAAGCACCCCGGGCGACTTTGGCCGCGTAGCTGGAAAACGCGAGCCGGTAGCGGCGCACGCCGTGCTCCTGCGCCCAGGCCACGGCCTCGTAGAACACCAGCGTGAAGTACTGGAACCCTCGCCCGACGTGCTCATAGCCGAACCCGACGAAGAGCCCGTACAGCTCGTCCCGGTACCGGTAGAAGACCGCGCCGGCGACCGTCCGGCCGTCCCGTTCGCAGACGCATGCGACCGCGCCGTCCAGCAGTCCGGCGGTTCGCTGAGCGGTAAAGAACTCGACCAGGCTTTCGCTGTCCGTTTTTGAGCCGTACCGCTCTCGGGTCTGGGCGATCAGCGGAACGATCTCGGCGACGACGTCCTCGGTCATCGGGAACCACTTCGCCACGTTTCCCTCACTCTGGAAGATCCGCTGCTCTCGGCGCCATTCCTTGCGGTCCTTGTGCCGGGCTCCGGCGAACTGTGGCCCCGCTCCCGCCGGGGGAACGGCGATCGTCGCGTCCGCGCTGTGCAGCACCACGCTCACGTCCGGCCGGGCTCCCGCCAGCTCCAGCGCCGTCGACAGCGGGGTGTACGGCATCACGACCGCACCGAGGCCGCTGTCGTACGCGACCACGCGAGCCCGGTCGAGCAGCGCGGCCATCGTTTCCCGCCGGCCAGGCCCGCCGGTGCACAAGAGGTCGTTGAACACCGGCCGCCGCGCGCCGAGCCACAGCACCTCGTGGCGCCACGGTCCCGGCAGATCCGCCCGGAACTTCAGCGGCGTCACCAGTGCCCCGGGCTCGTCACCGGTGCCGCGCCACGTGGCGACACCGCCGGTGACGGCGCCCTGCGAGGTCGCGAGCAGCACCGGCGCCTCGCCCCGGGTCCGCTCGAGTGATGACAGCCACTGGTGGCTGTTGAAGAAATTGTCGTTGCCGACCAGTTCGTCCCACGAACGCCGGTCGACCTTGCCGATGGAGTCAACTACCAGCGTGTCCATGGTCCTTTTTCCCTTCCCGGGAAAGGGCGAGCACGAGCGCTTTCGCGTCGACGGCGTGCCGCCGCGCCCCGGTTCCCTGCTGGGCGTTACGAGTGTCGAACAGCCAGCACTCGTCGATGGTGATCGCGTACACCATGCGCGGTTTCACCGGCCCGAAGCCGGTGAGCGGCACCTCCCACTGCTGCCGAACGAGTGGGTCCGGGAACGCGCTCTCGTAGAACTGGCTGCGCTTGTCATCGAGGTCCTCCGGGCCCGCCGGCCTGCACCGGCCGACGATCTGCACACCCGAGATGGTGGTGAGGTCCACCGCCCGGTGGATCGCGACGGCGACCTCCCGGCGCGCCTCGACGTCGGTCGAATGGCGTGCCTCCGGGGGCGAGCAGAACAGCAGTTCGCCGCACCGGCCCACCGCGTAGTTCACCGTTGCGATCCACGGTCCGGCGGTCGCCAGGGCGAGATAGCGGGATTCCGCGATCAACTCCCGCGACGCGCTGATCGGCTCCGAAGCGTCCACTTCGAGTCCTTGCTCTTCGTGCGCGGGAGTTCCAGCCGGGCCCACTGCTTGTCCAGCGCTCGCGTGAACTCTTGGATTTCGTCGACGGAATGCGCGGCCGTGAGGCTCACCCGCAATCGCTCCGTCCCGGTCGGCACACTCGGCGCGTTGACCGGCTGGACGTAGATCGAGTGGTCCGCCAGCAGCGCTTGGGAAAGCCGCCGACAGCGTTCGGGTCGCCCACGAGAATGGGCTGGATGTGGGTCCCGCTGTTCATAGGTGGGATGCCGTGGTCAGTCAGCAACCCGGCGAGCAGCCGGACGTTGGCCCGCAGTGCCTTCCGTTCGATGTCCGACGACCGGAAGTGCCGGACCGACGCCAGCGCTGTCGCCACGACGGCGGGCGAGCTGGAGATCGTGAAGATGAACGCGGGTGCGTGGGAACGAATGGTGTCCATCACGGCCGTCGGTCCGACCACGTAGCCACCCGACACTCCGTAGGCCTTGCCCAAGCTTCCCTGCACGAGCGTGAACGCGTCCGCCAGCCCGAGGTCGGCCGCGACACCGGCGCCCTGCGGACCCCACGCGCCCACCGCGTGCACCTCGTCGAGGTAGGTCAGCGCGCCGTGCCGGTCCGCCACCGCGGCGATCTCCCGCAGGGGCGCCACGTCGCCTTCCATCGAGAAGAGCGACTCGGTGACCACAATCTTCGGCACCTCGGGCTCGAACTCGGCCAGCAGTTCGTCCAGGTGCTGCGGGTCGTTGTGGCGGAAGATCCGCTTCTCCCGGCCGCTCGACCGGATGCCCTGGATGATCGACGCGTGGTTCAGTTCATCGGAGAAGATCACGCAACCGGGAAACAGCTTGCCCAGAATGCCCAGCGACGACTCATTCGCGGCGTAACCCGACGTGAAGACGAGACCCGCCTCCTCGGCGTGCAGGTCGGCGACCTCCCGCTCCAGCGCAACGTGGTGCGGTGTCGTGCCGCCGATGTTGCGCGAGCCACCGGACCCGACACCGGACTCCCAGGCCACGGTGGTGAAGGTGGTCACCAGATCGGGGTTCTGTGCCGCGGCCAGGTAGTCGCACCCGCACCAGACCGTGATCGGCCGGTCCTCGGTGAGCCCGTCGGCCAGCGGGAAGGCGCTCCGCTTTCGCTTCAGCGGCACGAAATTCCGATAGAGACCGTCGCTTTGCAGGGCGTCGACGTGATCGGTGAAGAATCGATCGAAGTCGAACATCGTTCTCACACAACCCCTTCGATCAGGCTGACGTCACAGCGAGTTCCCGTCACGCCCCGCCAGGTCAGGCCTGCCGCCTCGAAGATCCCGCGGAACTCGTCCTCGGTCCGTTCCCGGCCCTGGTTCGTCACGAAGGTCTGAACGTCGAGCAGCTTGCCGAACGCGGATCGCGGGGTGTCGCCGATCACCCTCTCCATCGAGATGATCCGGGCTCCCGGCTCGGCGTTCGCGGCGCAGTTCATCACGATCTTGCTCGCCACGTCGTCTTCGAACAGCCGCGGCCGCAACTGACCGAGCTGCTCATCGAGGTCGACTGGTCGTCGACGACGCCATTGCGGCGGTGTCGCTGGGCTGAACGGCCCACCTCGTTGCGTACGTAGTTTCTCCGTAGGACTCCCGATGTGCGGACGGCCAGTAAGAAGCAACACTTCAGGGGTACGAAGCGAAACCGACACGGAGGTCCCTCCCGATGGCGATCGACTCTCTTCGCCAGCAGTGCCCGGTCTGCTTCCGGTCCACCGTCCTCATCAGTCACTGGTGGGGCCGGCAGTGGACGCACGTGGGTACCTGGCGCCCCGGCTGCGAGATGGCCGGACGCGACCGGGAAACACTGCGCTTCCCCGCACCGGACACCAGACCACCTGCACGGGATCTGGCCGCCTGAACGAAACTCTCCGCCACCGCGGAAAGGAGATGCTCACTCTCCCGCCGACCGACCGAGTGAGCGCCTCCGCCGAACCCCGTACGCGCGCCTCCGCCGCGGTACGGGGTTCGGTGCCGTCCGGATAAATACGACAACCGCTGGATCCGGCTCGCCCTGGCCCACGTCGAGTCCACGCCGGGGACCGGTTCGACCACCACGTCGTGCACCTGCCGCAGGTGGCGATTGCGATGCTCGTCAACGACCGCGACGAGGTGCTCTATCGGCCGATCATCGGGCTGCAGATCGGCATCAACCGCATCCTCGAGCATCTCGGCGCCGCCCCGGTGACCGATGCGACCAGCCCACCCAGCGTCACGGCACATCCACCCACTGCTCCATAGGCCAGCGTCAGACCGACGACAGGGAGTCATAAATCCGTTACCGTCAGCCCCACCATCCAAGCCGACGGACGACGGCCAACCAGCTTCGGACCGCGGAACTTTTGTCGCCCTTAAATCGCCCCTACTCAAAGGTAGCAAAAAGCCCAGGCCTGTGACCTCACCTTTACTCCCCTGCTTGGACTCGAACCAAGAAACCTCCGGTTAACAGCGACGGGCGGACATCCTGCTCGAACGGAGTTGATCAGTCGAGCGGACCACCTGAGAAGCCACGCCTAAGACATTCGCGGTTCCCTACACTGCCGCCGCGTCCTTCGGGGCACCGACCAAGCATGCGACACCAGCGCGGTTCGGCGTGTCACAGGGACCAACCGGTTGCTGTAGCCGTTGCAGGTGCTGGGAAGTTCGTCGGCGGCGGACAACCCCGAGAGGGCGTGTTGATCGACCCGACGCACGACTTCGGGAAGAACACCTGGCACAGCATCGACTGCTCCGGCACACCCGTGACCTGGTGGGCGCCGGCTGGCCGGTCCGCATGGCCTTGTCGAACAAGGACTTCATCGGCGAAACGCTCGACGTGGAACTGCAAGAGCGGATCGACGGAACACTGGCGGCCACCGCGCTCGCCGCGAGCGCAGGTGCCGGCATGTTCCGCGTCCACGAAGTCAAACGAAACCGGCACGTACTCGAGATGGTCGCGACCGTCGAAGGCTCCCGGACACCCGCAGGGTGCGTCCATGGCCTCGCCTGAGCAGCGCGAGGCATCGTGCCGTGCGGGCGTCCGCGGTGTCAGGACCGACGGTCAGCCGATCGCGTTGATGCGGCGCCGGGCGCGTTCGGTGTGGTACCTCAACAGAAGCGCACCGTCCATCGGTACCGCTGAGGCCAGCCACAACGGACAAGGCACCGCCGGCCCGGCGGACAGGATCCGCGGCCCACCGGCGGACGCGGCGAGCAAGGGCGAGATCGTCAGGCACACCGCGTCCACCCGATCGGCGGCCAGCACCCCGCGAACAGCCCCGGCCCGCCGTCACAGGCCACGCGCCACCAGCCACGCGCACCCAACTCCGCCAACCCGGCGGCCAGATCGACTCGCTTCTCGCCGGACAGCACCACGTCGGCGCCGGCAGCTCGGTACGCGTCCACCTGCCGATTGGACAACACGTCACCACCACGGTGGGCTCCAGCGTTTCGGTCAGCACCGCCGCCAGGGGGTCGAGGCTCTCTCCGCTGGTCACCACCGCGATCGGCGGCACCGGCGGCATACTCCAGGCCGTGCGGCGAACGCGTCGCTTCGCCGTATCCCGCACCCCCCGATACCCCTCGGCGATCGCCGTGCCCGCGCCGACCGACACCACATCGGCTCGGTCCCGGATCAGGTCGTAAACCCCTTGTCCGCCGGATGCGTGAGCCCGCCGCAACGGCCTTGTACCGTGGCCGCGCCGTCCACGCTTGCCACGAAATTCATCCGAACCCACGGCCCGGTCAAATCCGGGGGGAGGCATGGCTGTTTGCCACGATGTCCGGCAAGGCGGACACATCGGCCGGATGATCGCGGTCTGTTTCTGTCATCGCGGCATCCCGTCGCGTGCAGGCTGCCGCGTGGCCTGTGGCCGATCAGCCCGGTCCCGCTCAGGCTCCCTTGACCATCCAAGGCGATAGCATTTGCACTGTCTTGCAATGGACCCGTGCTTCCCGACCCCCAACCGCTGTGCGAGGGGTCCGCACCGACCAACAGCGGACTCGACGGCTTCCGCTGGCCGGATCCGATCCACTCCTTCTCGCAGAAGCACCATGACTCCCGGGCAGCAAGGGCTGTTCGGGAGCCATGGTGATCTGGTTCAGACCTCGACGTAGATCTCGTCGTCCTCGATCGCGACGGGGTAGGTCAAGACGGGTTCCTCCGCCGGTAGGCCGCTGACCTCGCCCGTCCGGACGTTGAAGCGGGAGCCATGCGCCGGACACTCGACCTCCTCGCCGTCCAGGTCGCCATCGGACAGTTCAATCCACTCGTGGCTGCAGATGTCGCTCAGCGCGAACACTTCGCCGGACTCGAGCCGCGCCAAGCAGATCTGCTTACCGTCGGCCGTCACGGCCTTGAGCGGATTCCCTTGCAGGTCCGCAAGCTTGGCGACCAAGCACTTTGCCATCGTCGTACCTCGTTGTCGATGTGGTGGATCCTGTTCAGACTGTGGCGGGTTCGTAGCCTGCCGGCAAGGTCACTGACTTCAGTTCGAGAAAGGTCTCGAGCCCCTCAACGGCGCGCTCGGCGCCCAGCCCCGAGTGCTTGCGCCCCGCGAACGGCCCGCCGCCGCCGGCCGGCGGCCCGCCGTTGACCTGGACGGTTCCGGTAACGATCTGGGAGGCCACCTCGATCGCTTCCTCCGGGTCGGTCGCGAAGACCGCGCCGCCCAGGCCGTATTTGCTGTCGTTGGCGATGGCGACTGCCTCGGCCTTGTCCGAGTAGGTGATGACGGACAGAACGGGACCGAAGATCTCCTCCTGGGCGATCTCCATCCGGTTGTCCACGTCGACGAAGACGGTGGGCTCGAAATACCACCCGGTGGGCCGATCGGCGGGACGGCCACCACCGAGGACGACCTTAGCGCCCTCGGCCTTACCGGAAGCGACAAACCTTTCGACGTTGTCGAGCTGACGCTTCGCGGCGAGAGGACCGAAGTCGGTTTCGGGGTCGTGGGGGTCACCGAGCTTCAGCGACGAAATGTGGTCGACGAGCTGCTCCACGATCCGGTCTTGGTCGTCCTCGTGGACGATCACCCGGTTGGTGGAGACGCAAATCTGACCGCTGTTGCGCAAGGAGCCCCCGACGAGTGAGGGGATGTAGTCCGTCATATCGGTGCCGGGCAGGATGATCGCTGCCGACTTGCCGCCGAGTTCGAGAGTCACCGCGCGGAACTGGCCGGCGCAGGCCTTGGCGATCGCGTGGCCGCCGCCCGTGCTGCCGGTAAAGGTGACGTGGTCGATGCCTGGGTGGCCGACGAGGTAGGCGCCGGCCGGCACGCCGCCATTGACGATGCTGAGGACGCCCTCGGGTAAACCAGCCTCAATCGCTGCCTCGCCCAGCAGATACGCCGACAGCGGCGATTCGGGCGCGGGCTTGACGATGATCGGGCAGCCCATCAGCAGTGACGGGAAGATCTTGGAGACTTCGACCGCGATGGGAGAGTTCCACGGAGTGACACCTGCAACCACGCCGATCGGCTCGCGCAGCACGAGGACCTTGCCGATGGCACCGTCGCGGACCTCACGGAAGTCGACCTTCTTCGCATCGGCGAGGTAGCGCTCGAGCGAGGGGCGAATGCCGTTAATGTTCTCGACGGCGAACTTGTAAACCATGCCCATCTCGTCGATCTGCAGCTGCAGCACCTGCTCACGGCGGGCTTCGATGGCGTCTGCGAACCGGCGCAGGTGGTCGCCGCGCTCGGCCAGGCTCATTCGTGGCCAGGGCCCGTCGTCGAAGGCGACGCGGGCTGCTGAAACGGCGGCATCGATCTCTTCGGTGATCGCGACCGGGACGCGCCCCACTACTTGCTCGGTCGCCGGGGAGACGACCTCGAGGGCCTCCCCGCCGCGAGCCGACACCCACCGGCCACCGATGAAGTGATCATCGCGTTCGAACATGGTCGCAGCCTTTCACTGAGGTCACAGGCATGTCAACAATGTCGTTGACAAGGATTGGATCAAGCCGCACGGAGTGACTTCAACAGTGCCCCCAGGGCATCCAGGTCAATTCCGTAGTAGCCGAGCGGAACGTTGAAGTGAGTCACGCCGAGCGGCACCAGACGCGTGGCACGGGCGATCGCCCGCTCGGTCAGGTCCTCGACGGAGCCGGCGGCGTTCCAGTCCGACGTCTGGGTCAGCGAAGCCCGGATCCCGACAGTGGACGGGTCACGGCCGTACTTCTCGCACGCCACGCGGATCGCCTCGACCGACGCCGCGATCTCCGCGTCGCCGGCCCCCTCGCGGGCGAGCCAGCCCTGCGAAAGGGTCGCGACACGGCGCGCCGTCGGCTTGCTGCAGGCATTACCGCCCCACCACACCGGAACACCGCCGGGCGTTACCGGGGACGGCTCACAGATCACGTCCTTGAACTGGATCCACCGCCCGTCGAACGAGGACAGCCCAGGGGACCACAGCCGGCGGCAGGCACGGATCGTCTCTTCCGTCCGGGCGGCGCGCTCTTCGGCGGGGATGCCCATCTGCTCGAACTCGGCCACATTCCAGCCGCCGCCCACACCGAGCATGAACCGGCCGTCGGAGATGACGTCCAATGTGGACGCCTGACGGGCCAGCACCGCAAAGGTGTGCGCGGCGGCGAGCAGGATGCCGGAGATCATCTTGATCCGGGTGGTCTTCGCCGCGATCGCACCGAACATCACCAGTGTGTCCGAGCGATCGGAGTGCTGCTCGGTACGGCTGTGCTCGAAGTTGCCGGCCCCGCCCGGGTGGTCCATCTCCGCGGCGTACAGGATGTGCTCGCCGTCCATGACATCGTCGAAACCGAGCTTTTCGAACTCGACCACCAGGTCCGGTATCTCACGCAGGGATCCGGCGTACGCCGGGACGAGTCCGGGCAGCTTCACGCCGAAGGATGCTTCCACGGTGCCAATGTTCCTTCCGATCGGCTGCCAGGTTCTCGGTGAGTTGCTGTGCCACGCCCGCGACCAGCGCCTTGGCCGACGGGCCGCCGCCTACGTTCAGCGTCGTGCCCGTCACTCGCCCACCGCCTGGGTCGCGCCAGTGATCAGGACGACCTTCCCGTCCAGGTCTCCCATCAATAGATGGAGTGAGCCGGACCGAGCAGGCCGATCTCGGCCACCTGACCGCTGATCAGGCCGCGGTCGAGGACGAGGTAGAGCATGGTCCGTGCGACGTCATCCGCTTCGAGGAAACGGACGCCGTTGAGGCCGTAGTTCAGGTCGTCCAACCGCTTGCGGAACTGCTCCTCGGTGACCGGCTTCGGCAGGTCGGGGCAGAAGATGTCGTAGGTCGGCTGGTTGAAGAACAGGTCGGTGTCGACGGCGCCGGGGCAGATCGCGTTGACCGTGATGCCGGTGTCGGCGAGCTCGAGAGCGGCGGACTTCACCAGGCCGATGACACCCCACTTCGCGGCGATGTAATGGGCCAGGTTGGGGGCGGTCGCGCGGGCGCCCATCGACGAGGTCGCGATGATGCGACCCCACCCTTGCTTCTTCATGTGCGGGATGGCCGCGCGGATCGCCTTGAAGATGCCGGTCAGATTCGTGTCGACGATCGTGTTCCAGGACTCGTCCGTGGTGTTCTCAACCGTCGAGAAGTCCAAGATGCCGTGGTTGGCGAGCAGGATGTCCAACCGCCCGAACTCGGTGATCGTGCTCTGAACGGCCGCGTTGATCTCGTCGGTATTGCGCGCATTGACCTGTAGTCCGAGCGCCCGGACGCCGAACTCCTCGACGAGCTTGACTGTCGTGGCCAGCTGGTCGGGGGTCGCCATCGGGTAGCCGACGATCGGGACGTCTTCCGCTATATCGGTGACTACTACGTCCGCCCCCTCGGCGGCCAACGCGAGCGCGTGGGCGCGACCTTGGCCGCGCGCGCCGCCGGTGATGAAGGCGACCTTGCCGTCGAGCTGACCCATGATGACTCCTTTGTCATTGTCTGCGGAAGGACTTCAGGCGATACGCCAGCGGACGGTCGAGACGCCGCCGACTTCGAGGAACTCTGCGTCGACACGATCCCCCACCTTCGGCGGCTTCTTGCCCTCGACCAGACGGCCGACGAGGTACGGGCCTTCGTCCAGCTGCACCATCGCGACGGTGTACGGGATCTGGTCTTTCAGCGAGCGGGAAAAGGCTCGGTGGTAGACCACGAAGCTCCAGATCGTCCCGGCCGGAGCGACCTCGACCCAGGTGGTATCCCTGCTGCGGCACTCGGGGCAACCGGAGAGCGGCGGCCAACGCAGCGCGTCACAGCTGTTGCAGTGTTGGACAACCAGGCGGCCCTCCGCGGCCGCCTGGAAGAACGGCTCCGCAACGGGGTGGTCCACCGGGGACGGCGACTCACTCATGCGACCCTCCTGGCTCGCGAAACCGCGATGAGCATTCGCTACGACATTTCATGATCCGACGCTCGCGTTGGTCGACAGGATGGATGCGGCGGCCTTGACGAAGCCGTGGCTGGACAGGTACATCGCCGTCTCCGGGGCTTCCAGTTGTCGCTCGCCTGCCTGACCTCGAAGCTGCCGGACCGCCTCGACCAGGTGCATCCAGCCCCAGGTGTAGCTCTCGGAGAGCTGCCCGCCGTGGGTGTTCAGCGGCAGGTCGCCGCCGGGCAAGGTATGCCCCTCTGCAAGGAATGGGCCGCCTTCGCCCAGGTCGCAGAAGCCGTAGTACTCCAGCATCTGCAACGTCCAGAGCGCGGTCGGGTCCTGGATGTAGAGTGCGTCGATGTCGGCCGGGCCCATACCGGTGTTGGCCCAGATGTCCCGTGCCGCGTCCTTGAGCCAGGGCCGCATCAGGTTCTCGGGGTTGTGTTCGCCGCGGACGCCGGCGTGCTCGGCGATGCCCGAGATGTAGACGGGCTTGGTGGGCAGGTCCGCGGCCCGCTCGGCCGTCGTGACGACGAACGCCACGCCGCCGTCGGAGATCATCGTGACGTCCGAGCGGCGCAGCGGCTCGACCATGTACTTCTCGGCCAGATAGTCGTCCATGCTCAGTGGCTTGCGGAAGATCGCGTTCGGGTTCTTCCGCGCCCACTCACGCTGGCCGACCGCGAGCATGCCGAACTGCTCGTCCGTCGTGCCGTAGATGGCCTTGTGCCGCTGCAGGGCCAGCCCGGCCCTCCCAGCAATGTGGACCAGCCCGGCAGCGCTGGCCATGTCAGCGCCGTACATCGGCCTGCCGAAGTCGAACTTGCGGCTGCGGGCATTGGCCCCGTAGGTGAGCAGCACCGTGTTGCAGAGCCCGGCGCCGATCGCGGCGACGGCCAGGTGCAGCGAGAAATTGCACGTCCCGTAGTCCAGGGACTGCACGTAGGGAAGGTTGAGCCCGAGCAACTGTCCGACGGTGACGTCGTTGCCGTTGCCCTGGACGGACTTGCAGGCGATCAGCCCGTCCAGGTCGGCGAACGTCAGGCCGGAGTCCTCGACCGCGTTGATCGCGGCATCCACCGCGATCTCCTCGACCGACTGACCCGGCAGCTCCCCCTGCACAGTGTGCCCGAGACCGACGATGGCGAACTTGCCGGCGATGGGGTTAGGCATGGAGCGCTTCAGACTTCGATCTTGTAGAGCTTCGCCGCGTTGTCCTGCACGATCTTGCGGATCACGGCAGGGTCGAGACCCTTCAGCTTCTCCTCCGACCGGGTCACCGGGTTCGGGTACAGGCTCGTCGGGTGCGGGAAGTCGGTCTCCCACAGCACGTTGTCCGCACCGATGCGGTCAAGAAGCGCCAGTGGCCCCGCATCCTCGAACCAGAACGTGCCGTAGACACCCTTCTGGAACAGCTCCTTCGCCGGCGGCAGCGGCGGGGGTTCGACGCCCGGGAACTCCTCGCGGTACTCGTAGTCGATGCGCTCGAGGACGTAGGGAATCCAGCCGATGCCCGACTCGACCGACACCCAGTTCAGCTTCGGGTACCTGATCAACACGTCACTGGCGCAGAGGTTCGCCACGAACCGCGAGTTCGACAGCTCGGTCTGGATGGAGCGGACCGGCTTGCCCGCGCGCTCCGGCAGCGAAGGCCACGCGGCCCCGCCCTGCTCGCCCTTCCAGTTGCGGGCGCCGATGTGGATGTTGATCGGCAGCTCCAGGTCCGACAGCACCTCGTACAGGGGGTACCAGTGCTCGGTTCCCAGGTCGGGCAAGCCACCCAGGTGCGGCTCGCCGGCCATCAGGACCCCGGTGAGGCCGATGTCCTTGGCGCGCTTGGCCTCGGCAATGGACTGCTGGATGTCCCAGAACGGCAGCATCGCCTGCGGCAGCAGTCGCTCCGACCCTTCGGCCTGCCAATCGCGCATCGCGTCGTTGTAGATCTGGCAGATCACGTACGACAGCTCGCGATCCAGGCCCTGCACCATGGCGGGAGCCGCGAAACCCATGATGTTCGGGTACACGATCTGTGCGTAGATACCCATCTCGTCGAGCAGCTCGACACGCGGCTTGGCCTCGGTCGCGGCGGCGTGGACGTCCTCCTTGCGTCCGCCGATCTGGTTACCGGCCAATTCCATGTCGGCGCCGTAGTACGGGATCTTCTCGCCGTTCTTGCGGACGAACGCGATGCTGTTGTCCCTGCTGAGCTTCTGGTGGCCGTCAACGAACCAATAGCTGACGCCATCTTCGTCCGCATGACATTGGGGGACGCGGTCCTTGTACTTGGCTGGCGCACGCGAGGTCCACGTATCACCGGCTTCGGTAATATGCGAGTCCGCATCAATTAGCTTGAGGCTCGCAAAGGGGCCGCTTTCACGCGGCTTGTATGTCATCAGCAATTCGCCTTTCCCGTACAGAGTGGCTCGCTTGGCGACGCTACGCCTGAGAGCCGATGGGTGTCAACGTTTTCGTTGACACCCACGTCAGCCCGGCCGTATCTTGGCTTTCATGACTGATCAAGCGGCGCGGAAGGCTCTGGGAGAGGTCACTTCAGACCTGTTCAAGGCCGCGATGGGTTCGGTATGCACACCGGTCGCTGTCGTGACCGTGTTCGACGGAGCCCGCCCCCACGGCACGACCGTGAGCGCCTTCTCATCCCTCTCGCTCGCGCCACCGATGGTACTGGTCGCTCTCGACGAGAAATCCGACCTGCTGGCGGTGCTGCGCAGCTCGTCTCGGTTCGGGATCAACATTCTCTCGCATGCCCAGGACGACCTCGCGGGCCGGTTCGCGACCAAGGGCGGCGACAAGTTCGACGGCGTCTCGTGGATGGCGCGCGCCGGTGCCCCGCACATCCTGCAATCGGCGTGCTGGTTCTCTTGCGAGGTCGCGCAGCTGGTACCGGGCGGCGACCACACGATCGTGCTGGGCAACGTGCTGGAAACCGACTACGACGACCACGCGCCACTGACCTATTACCGCCGCTCGTTCGGCACCCACTCTGTGCTGCACGAGCAGGCGTCATGAAGGTGATCGTCGACGGCGCCGCGGGCACCGTCACAGCCGAGGACACCGACACCCTGAACGAGCTGTCCGTGGTGATGCGTTCGGCCGATGCCGAACTGGCCGGAAAGGTGCTGGAGAACTACGGCCGCGTGGACGGCACGCACGCCTGGTTGGACATCGAGGCCCTCAAGACCTTCGCGCCATTGCCACACAGCCACACCTGGGACGCGCGGTTCGCCAAAGCGATGGCGTACGCCGCGAGCAACGGCTGGACGGACGAGACAGGCAGGTTTGTCCGCGCTCACCTCGACGAACGCGAGGCATGATGTCCGCAGTCACCCGCGCGCTCGCCGAGTTCGCCCATTCCGCGCCGAGCGGCAGCGCGTCTCCGCGCGCCGCCGAGGTGGTGCGGCACGCTGCCCTGGACCTGTTCGGGGTCATCGTGGCCGGCGCCTCCGAGGAAGCCGGACAGCTCGCACTCGACTACGCCCGCTCGCAGGGCGGCGCTGGCGCCGCGACGGTGTTCGGCGGGCGCACGCGGCTCAGCCCGTCGCTCGCGGCACTGGTCAACGGCACCGCCGGGCATGCCCTGGACTACGACGACATCGGCCTGGGGGCAGGGCACGTCAGCGTCGCGATCCTGCCGGCCGTCTGGGCGGTAGCCGAGCAAACGCAGGCTGACGGCGCGGCGTTCACCGACGCGCTGGTCGTGGCCTACGAGATCGCCCACCGGCTCACCACCATGTACCACGACACCCGTCTCGGCCCTTACGCGGCCGGCTACCACAAGCCGTCGGTGTACTCCAGCCTCGGAGCCGCTGCCGGATGCGCGCGGCTGCTGGGCATCTCCCCCGACGCCGTGGCGCACGCGCTCGGAATCGCCGCGTCGCAGGCCGGCGGCCTGCGCGCCAACTTCGGGACGATGACCAAGCCGCTGCACGCGGGCATCGCCAACCGAACGGGTATCGAAGCCGCACTGCTCGCCCGCTCAGGCTTCACCGCGAGTCCCGAGATCCTCGAACAGCGTTTCGGCTGGCACGACGTGATCTGCCGTGGCGAGGGCGACCTGGACGTGGTGCTGGACGGGCTGCACTCGGTCGGTTTGTCCAGCCCGTACGCCATCGAGGAGGGCATGACGTTCAAGGCCTACCCATGCTGCGGCGCCAACCATTACGCGATCGACGGCGTGCGCAACGTTCTCCGTGAGGCCAGGCTGGCCGAGCCGGACGTCGCGTCCTTGGACGTCTGGATCGAGCAGCGCAACCTCAACGACGTGCTCGTCTACCCTTGGGCCCGCACCCCCCTGGAGGGCAAGTTCTCGCTCGCCTACAACGTAACGGCTGCCCTGGTCGACGGCACGGTCACCGTCGAGACCTTCACCGACGAGGCGCTCGCGCGGCTGAAGCCGTACCGCGACCGGGTCAGCGTGCACCCCACGACTGACCTGCCGCAGAACGGCGCCCGGATCAAGCTCGTCACCACCGACGGACGAACGATCGAACACGAGCAGATGACGCTGCGCGGCAGTGTCAGCGACCCGATGGCCTGGGGCGAACTGGAGGCCAAGTTCCGCGCCAACGTCCGGGGGAAGCTGTCCGGCGACGCCGCATCCGAAGCCGTCGACCGCATCGCCGCCCTCCAGGACCAAACGGATCTCACGCAGATCGGCACACTCCTGCTCGGTTGAGCTGAGTCCGACACGGCGGCGTTGACCGCAGCAGTGCTCGAGCAATGGGCGTCCGCGCAGTCGCCGATGAAGATTTCGGGGTGCGCACGGGTTCACCCCTGACGCGTCGAAGGAGGCCTCGAGAGGGATCTTGGCCCGCGCGCGTGCTCGAATGTTAGGCTGGCGATTGCATACTGAATTCCGATTCACATCCAGCATCGGCAGCCGCCGACGGAGGTAGCGTCACATGCCGAAGAGTGGGATCGATGCCCGCCGCCAGGCCGCCCTCAAGGAGGGTAACGCCGCGTATCTCGCGCGGCGGGAAGAGATCATCCGCGCTGCGGCGGATGTGTTCCGGCTACGGGGGTACGAGGCCACCACACTGCTCGAGGTCGCGAAGAGCCTGGGCACCGATCGGGCCTCCCTCTACTACTACGTCGGCAGCAAAGAGGAACTCCTCCAAGAGATTGTCCGCAACGCGCTTCAGAACGTTCTCGAAGCGGCCGAGACAATCAAGCGAAGCCGGGCGAGCGCACCGGAGAAGCTCAAGGCGCTCATCGCCTCGATGGTCGACAACTACGCCGAGAACTATCCGTACATGAGCATCTACACCCAGGATCTGGGGCGGATTGCACGCCAGGACAGCGATTGGGCCACCGACGTCATCGAACGCACTCGACGCTACGAGGCCGTGGTGCACGCCGTTTTGGCCAAAGGTCAGCGGGACGGCACAGTGCGGAGCGACGTGCCGGTCGATCTCGTCAGCCTCTCACTGTTCGGCATGATCAACTGGATGCATCGCTGGCACCGTCCCGACTCCCAGTTCAGCGCCGATCAGATCGCCGAGTCGTTCACCAAGATCTTCCTCGAGGGCTCGGTGACGAATCAGGGTGCAGACGCCCGAGGAGGGGCCTCGAAGTCCGCGTGAGCCGGCACCGAGCGCCCAGGCCGGTTTGTCCGTTCTTGTTGCCGACCGCACCATTGCACGATTGCACGAGGTCCTGGCCGATCGAGCGCCGCCCGTGACGGCGGTCGCCGTCACCTCACCATGCCCCGCAAGGCTCGCAACAGCCGACGGATCCCGGACTTCGCTGGGCGAGCCCGAATATCGATAATCACGGCCCCTGACCGGCGCCACAGCGCGACGTCGCGCACGAGGTCATCGCTGTCGTGCACGACGCTTCGCGGACCGACCCCGAACTCCCGGCAGACCATCTTGGCCCGCTCGGCGAGCGCACGCCGGTGGTCGCGCAGCACCTCCCACGTCACTTCTGAAACCGGGCTGCCCTCGTCCCCCGGCACCAGGGACCACCAGGGAGGCGTGAGTTCGATCAACACGACGACTCGGTGCGAGGCAGACGTTCTTTCGACAGAAGCGCACACCTCATTCAAGTCCGACCAGGCGGCTTCGGTGTCGTCGATCACGACGCACGTGGTCCCGCGGCCGCTCGATCCCGTGGGGGATTGTTCGGCACCACCAGAGGTGATCTCCACAAGGACTCCCGGTTCCTCTTCCCGGACAACGGCGTTGTCCGTATCCGGCTCAATGCCTGTGACGGCCGAGGCATCGCGCCGTCGATACGCGGCGTTCAGCTGCTGCAGTCAAACGGGTAGGGCCCGGCCGCCCGGCACTAGTCGACTTTCCACAACCTCTTGAACTGGTCGGCATAGTCCAGCGGAACGTCGTACGAGTCCAATGGCTTGCCAATGTTGTTCTTCGTCAGGAGGATCGGTGTGGCACTGTGATCCCCCTCCGGAATCGGCAACCCCATCGCGAAACGGATCGCCTCGTCGATATCCTGCCAACCACCCATCACGAACGGGCTGTTGACTGTGGCGAGCTGTGTTCCATTGAGGACGTTCGCTTGATCGACGGAGTTTCCCTTCCCCCCGAGGATCTTGAACTTCTCGTCAAGGTTGGCACCCCGCAGCGCCTGCGGCAGTTGGCTGATGAACTGACTGTTGACGGAGACGATGTATTTGATGTCCGGCTCGGTCTTGACCTTCGAGATGATCGCCGAATTCAACTGTCCGCCCAGCAGCTGCGCGAGCGTCACGTTCAGCACCGAGGTGCTGCACGCGGGGCAGAGCCGGCCCACCTCGGAGTTGAAGGTGTCGACGACCGGCGTGTAAACCGGGTAGTCCGGCACGGTCACCATCAACGCCTTCGAACCGGCACCGTTGTCGTCTGCGACGTACGTGGCGGCCAGGAGCTTCCCGAGCGATGCCTCGTCGTTCTCGAACGCGCGCCCGGGGATGACGGCGTCACCGGTCGGCGTCGTCGGCAGCGATGAGGGGATGATCGCCACACCCGCCGCTTTGTACTGCGGTTGGACCGTCCTCCACAACTCCTGAGGCAAGCCGGTGAACGACACTGCGACGGGGTGGTACTGCAGCGCAGTACGCATCGCCGTGACCAGGGTCGCGGGATCCGACTGCTTCCAGTTGAGCGTCTTGACGTTCCACCCGATCGCGGCGGCAGCAGCCCGAACCCCGTTGCCTTGAAGCGGGCACGTGGCCTGATCACACTGCAGGAACACAAACGTTTTGCCGGACGGCGGTTTCGCCGGCAGTGTCTCCGTGACCGGTATCGCGGTCGGGAACTTCTGCGCCTTCTGCACGATGTCCTTGGCTTCGGCCAAACCCGCGGCCGACGCCGCACCGTTCGCCGATCTGCCACCACTGCTACCCGCCGGATCAGCCGACGAACTGCAGCCCGTCACGAACAAGGCGAGCGCCATTCCCGCCGCAGCACCCAGCCACCGTTTGCTTCGCATTCCGTGCACTCCTCAAATCAGGATGAGACGCGGCCCATCGGCCGCAACACCAGAATTGACAGTCGGTCAGCCCTTGCGCTGATCAAGCGACGAGGCCGGTTCCGCTTTGCGGTGCCGAATCCGGTTCAGCACAGTGAGGTTGTTCATAGTCGATGTCGCCGAGCCTTGTCAACGTTTGAGTTGAAGACTGCGACCAAGGCGGATCGCTACCCGGTCCGGGCCTGCTCCACATCGAGCTTCATCTGTGCCACGAGCGCATCGACGCCGTCGAATCGCACCATGCCCCGCAGCCGGCGATCGAACTCGAGACCGACCCGGCGGCCGTAGAGGTCCTGGTTCCAGTCCAGGATGTGCGCCTCGACGCGCCGCTGCTTGACGTCGAACGTCGGGTTCGTCCCGACCGAGATCGCGGCCGCTCCCAACGGAACCGACTCGTCGGCCTGCCCCCACTCGTCCAAGAACACCGCGCGACCGGCGTACACGCCATCCGCCGGAACAGCGGCGAAGCGGTCGAACGACAAGTTGGCGGTGGGGAAGCCCAGCGTCCGGCCACGGTGATCTCCGTGCTCGATGACGCCGTCGACGCGGTGTGCTCGCCCGAGCGCGTCCCTTGCCAGGGCGACATCTCCGGCCTCGATGCACGAGCGCAGGAAGGTCGAACTGATCAGCCGAGGCCCGCTCAAGGCATCGTCGACACCCACGAGATCGGCGGCGGTCATGGTGAACCCGAACCGATCGGCGAGTTCGGCCAGCGCAGCCACCGATCCGGACGCGCGGTGCCCGAACCGGAAGTTCGAGCCGACGACGACCTCGGCGATGTGCAGCCGCTCGACGAGCACCTGCCGGACGAAGTCGGTAGGGCCGAGCTGGGCAACGCCTGCGTCGAACGGCACCACCCTGAAGTGGTCGATGCCCAGTTCGGTGGCCAGCTCGGCGCGGCGAGCGATCGTGGTCAGCACCGCTGGGTGCGCGCCGGGACGGATCAGCTCCGCCGGGTGCGGGTCGAAGGTGAGCATCACGCTGGAGAGCCCGAGCCGTCGGGCCGAGGCGACCGTGCGTTTGACGATCTCGGTGTGTCCACGATGGACACCGTCGAAAGTACCGACGGTGACGACGCAGCGCCCCAGTTGCGGCAGGTCGCCGCGCAGATCGGGTCTCAGCTCAGAACCGGGGCGGGCGCGACGAGGCCGAACCGGCACGTCTCGCCAGTCGACGTCCGGCACGCCGCGCTGGGCGACGGCCCGGCTGACGGAGCCGTCGTAACGCTGCGACTCGGACTCGGCGGCTTCCTGCACGATGCGCAGCTGCTCGGGCAACGAGTTGCCGCAGAGCTGGTGGACAAGCCGCCGAGTGGCCGCGATGGCGTCGGCGTCACCGAGCAGCAGATCGGCGACCTTGGCCTCGACGGTGGCATCGAGCACCTCCCGCTCGACGACCTCGTTGACGAGGTTCATGCGAGCGGCCTCATCGGCGCCGAAGCGACGCCCGGTGAGGAGCAGGTCGAGGCCTGCCGCCTTGCCGATGCGACCCAGGCAAGCCGCGGCAGCCGGCCCGGCGACCAGACCGAAGCGCACTTCCGGTAATCCGAAGACGGCGTCGGTGGTGGCGATGCTGATATCGGCCGCCGCCGCGATGGCCAGGCCCGCGCCGAACGCGGCGCCGTTGACTCGAGCCACGACGGGCACCCGCGATTCGTGGATCCGAGTGAGGACCGACCCGAGCAGTGCGGTGGTCCGTTCGATCGTGGCCGGATCACCGAGTTCGGCGCGGTCGGCGCCGGAGGAGAACACCGTCCCGGCTCCCGTGAACACGATCAGCCTGACTGACGAGTCCCCGGCCACCTGAGACAGAGCCCGGTCAATGTCCTCCAAGAGCGCCACACTCAGTGCGTTGCGGGTCGGGGCGTCGTCGACCGTGTAGGTGACGACACCCCGACCGTCCCACGCGAGCCGGGACGACGCGTTCTCGATCACGTGGATCAGACCCACGTACCGTCGGCGGCCTTGGTCGAGAAGCGCGGGAAGATCTTATCCGCGAAGGTCTGCAACTGTTCTTCGTTCTCCTCCGGGTCGAGGTGACCCTGGCCGAACTGCAGCCACATCTCGTTGAACCCGAGCTTCTCCTGAGCGTGCTCGATCTGCCGGGAGACCTCGTCCACATCGCCGATCAGGCAGTTGGCGTAGCCCTGGCCGAACGGCAGGAAGAAGGTGTTCCAGTACCAGTCGTGCTCGGCCTTGATTTCCGCCAGACGCGACTTGTCGTTGCCGAGCATCAGCACCCCGCCCCACGCCGCCGCGTCCTCACGCTTGACGTCGCGCCCGGCTTCCTCAGCCGTCTTCATGTAGCGGCCCCAGAGCGCCTCGCAGAACTCCATCTGGTTGGCCATGACAATGGGCTTGCCGCCTTCGCGCGCCCACATGTCGATAGTGCGCATGCTGTGTGCGAACGCGCCGTACAGTGGCGGATGCGGGTCCTGGTAGCACTTCGGCGCGATGCCGATCTCGTGGACCATGCCGTCGGCACCCATGCCCTTGCCGAACTTCTCGTACGCCGGGTGACCGGTCAGGCCGCTCTCCGGTGGGAACTGCCAGTACTTGCCCTCGTAGCTGAAGGTGTCGCTGGTCCATGCCTTCTTCACGATCTTCACGCACTCTTCGAAGATCTCGCGATTCATCGTGTCGACGTCGTCGCGACTCTTGGCCAGTTCCGGGGTCGTCGCATTCGCGCCGCGAACCGTGGCGTACGAACCGACCCAGCGGCTCTGGTAGCCGCGGGTGAAGCCGACCTGGAGACGACCCTTCAGCATGTGGTCGAGCGTGGCGATCTCTTCCGCCGCGCGGACCGGGTTGTGCGTGGTCAGTACGTATCCGAGCGTCGAGACCTTCATCCGCTTCGAGTGCAGGCCGACGAAAAGGCTGAACATGCCGGGGTGGTTCGTGATCTCGAACCCCTCGATCTGCAAGTGGTGCTCATTGTGGCCGTAGCTGGCGTAGCCCAGCTCGTCCGCGAGACCGACGTAGCCACGGATTTCCTCCAGGAATCGCTGGTACAGCTCCTTGTTCTGACCGGCCATGCCCTGCTCGATCTCATGCTTGCGGCCGATCATGCCCGGCTGGATCAGGTGGAACTTCATCGACTGCCTCCGTAGCAACAGATCCCATGAGTGACTGTCCGTAGCATGACGCAGTGCGATTCGGCTGTCAACACGACTGTTGAGACGCCGCACAGCGGCCTGCCGGTCGTCTACACACACGTTGACTGACGGGTCAACGTGCGCGTATATTCTTGCCGTGTTCACCTTGCCCAGAGGCGTCGTCGACGCCTGGATCAATCCCAACATCTTTCCGCCGGACCCGGCAAAGGACGTCGGCTACCTCTTTCCCGGCCTGGCCGAGCGCCTGACGCGCGGGACGTCACTCGAACAACTCGTCGACGAGATGGACGCTGCCGGCGTCGCCAAAGGAATCCTGTGCTCGGGCTACTCCGGCGACGGCGACCGCGAGTGGAACACCGCCGCGCGGGACAAGTTTCCCGACCGGTTCGCCCTGTCGCACGTCGTCGACCCACGCGAAGGCATCAAGTCCGTCCGCCTGGTCGAGGACCTCGCCCGGGACGGACATGTCCTCATTCGCGTGCTGGGCTTGCAAACCCGGCTTTACTACAACGACGCCGCACTGTACCCGATCTACGCCAAATGCATCGAGCTGGGACTTCCGGTCGGGCTCAACGTCGGCTTCCCCGGCCCCCAAGTGCCCAGCAAGTACCAGGACCCGCTGCCGATCGACGACGTGGCCGAGTTCTTCCCCGAGTTGCGGATCGTCTTGCAGCACGGTGGCGAGCCATGGGTCGACACCTGCATCAAGCTGATGGTCAAATGGCCGAACATCTCGTACATGACGTCAGCGATAGCACCCAAGCACCTCCCCCAGCAGGTCATCCACTACGCGAACACCCGCGGTACCGACCGCGTGATGTGGGCCAGCGATTACCCGCTGCTCACCCACGAACGCTGCCTGCGGGAAGCGCGCGACCTTCCGTTTCGCTCCCAAGAACACTTCGACAAATTCGTCGCTCACAACGCGCAGCACTTCTTCTTCGGCTCCTGACTCCCACGCAATCCTGGTGACGTCATGCAGGTAACGCTCGAGCGTCGTTTCGAGGCCACTACCGGTGAATCGACTGGTCGCACATCACGCTGAACCAGCTGCGCGGTCGGACGGGATTCGGTTGGAACACGTCACAGTGCCCGATGATAGGCTCACACCGGTCAACTCACGTGTTTAAAGGGGTAGGAAAATGGCCAAGAGCGGCATCGACGCACGGCGGAAGGCGGCGTTCGAGGAGCGCAACGCGAGTTACGTCGCCCGGCGCGACGAGATCATCCGCACCGCCGCGCACGTGTTCCGTGAGCGTGGCTACGAATCGGCCACTCTTCGAGATGTCGCCACCGTCCTCGACACTGACCGCGCTTCGCTGTACTACTACGTCGGCAGCAAGGAAGAACTGCTGCAGGAGATCGTCCGCGCCGCCATCGGCCGAGACATCGAGGCCGCCGAGGCAGTCCTGCGCAGCGAGGTCGGGACTCCCGAGAAGATCCGCGCCCTGATCAGGGCAATGGTGACCTCCTACGCCGACAACTACCCCCACATGAACGTGTACATGGAGGACCTGGGCCGCATCGCGCGTCAGGACAGCGAATGGTCGGTCGGGATCATCGAACACCTCCGCACGTACGAATCGCTGGTGCACACGATCCTCGCTCGAGGCCACAGCGACGGTACTCTGCGCGACGACCTGCCCATCGAACTCTGCGCACTAGCCCTGTTCGGCATGGTCAACTGGATGCACCGCTGGTACCGCCCCACGCTCAAGTGGAGCACGGAGAAGATCGCCGAGACCTTCACCGAGATGTACCTGGGTGGGTACTGCGTGCGCCCTTAGGGTGGCCGGGCCGGCTGAACCTAGCGCTCGGAGACCGAGACACCGCGGAGCCATCGCCGCATTCCCGTCGGGTCGCCACAGATCGCGTGCGCAGGTCACCTCCACGTCGCACACCGGTTGGAGCTGTCGGGCCACCTACTGCTGGACAAGTGAGCTCGTGAGTGGCGAAAGCGGTTCTCGCCGGTTTCGCCATCACGATTCCTCAGGCGGTGAGTTTCGGCAGGACTTCCTTGCCGAACACGTCCAGGAACTGGTCCTGGTTGCGGCCCACGTTGTGGATGTAGATGCGGTTGAACCCGGCGTCGATGTACTTCTGCAGCGCCGCCCGGTGCTCGTCCGGGTCCGACGAGACGACCATGCGGCCCTCGAAGTCCTCCCGGCGCACGAGCTTGGCCATCTGCGCGAAGTCGAACGGTGAACGCACGTCGGCCTTCGGGAACTTCATGCCGCCGTTGGGCCACTGGTCCATCGCGTTGGCCCACGCGGTCTCGTCGTCCTCGGCCCAGGACAGGTGCACCTGCAGCAGCTTCGGCATCTCGTCGCCGTTCTTCCCGGCCTTCTTCGCTCCGGCGTTGAAGTTGTCCAGGATCCCGCCCAGCTTCTCGATCGAGGCGCCCGGCGTGATCAGCCCGTCGGCCAGCTCCCCGGTCTTGCGCGAGGTGTACGGCCCGGCCGACGCGATGTAGACCGGCGGCGGCGTCTCGGGCAGGGTCCACAGGCGCGTGGTGTGCAGCTTGAAGAACTCGCCGTTGTGCTTGACGTCCTTGCCGGTGAACAGCTTCCGGATCACTTCCAGCGCCTCGAACATCCGCCGCACGCGTTCGGGCGCCTCGGGCCAGTAACCGCCGATGATGTGCTCGTTGAGCGCCTCACCCGACCCGATCCCCAGCCACGTGCGGCCCGGATAGGTCGCCTCCAGCGTCGCCGCGGCCTGCGCCACCATCGCCGGGTGCAACCGGAACGACGGGCACGTCACCCCGGGACCCAGGTCACCGGTGGTGTTCTCCGCCAGCGACGCCAGCATGCTCCACACGAACGACGACTCACCCTGCTGCGGAACCCACGGCTGGAAGTGGTCCGCCGCCATCTGCCCCGAGAAGCCCCGCTCCTCGCCCGCCTTCGCCAACCGAATCGACTCCCGCGGCGAAAACTGCTCCAACGCAGCCGCAAGACCGATCTGCACGTCACTCACGCGTTTCCGCTCCTTCACCGGTACTTTTCGACGACCTTCACGCCGACCAAGGGTATTGACTTCACGATTGACAGGTAAAATAGTGGGCAATCGCCGCAATTCAACCCGACGACAGCGAGGTCACGCACGTGCACGTTTTGGATTCGTTCCGGCTGGACGGGCGCGTCGTCGTCGTCACGGGCGCAACGTCGGGCCTCGGGGTCGGTTTCGCACGGGCTATCGCCGAAGCCGGCGGGGCGGTCGTGCTGGCGGGGCGCCGTGCCGACCGCCTCGACAAGGTCGCGACCGAACTGGCGGAACAGGGCGCCCTGGTAACCGCGAAACCCACCGACGTCGCCAACGAGTGGCAGTGCGCCGACCTCGTCACGTTTGCGATGGAGCAGTTCGGGCGAGTCGACGGACTCGTCAACAATGCCGGCGTCGGCGAGGCCGTCCCGGCCAGCAAGACGACGCCTGAACATTTCCGCAGCGTCATCGACATCAACCTGAACGGCGTGTTCTGGATGGCCCAAGCCTGCGCCAAGGTCATGCGCCCGGGCTCGTCCATAGTGAACGTGTCGAGCGTGCTCGGCCTCATCGCGCCGCGCTTCCCGCAGGCTGCCTACGCCGCGAGCAAAGCCGGGGTCATCGGGATGACCCGTGACCTGGCCTCGCAATGGTCCGCCCGCAAGGGAATTCGGGTCAACGCGTTGTGCCCGGGCTACTTCCTCACCGAGATGACCGAGACCGGCGCGGACCAGCTGGAGACAAACGTCGTCGCCAACAGCATGCTGGCCCGCTTCGGCGATCAAGACGAACTCGACCCGGCTGTCATCTACCTGCTCAGCCCTGCGTCGTCCTACACCACCGGCACCACGCTGGTCGTCGACGGTGGCATGGCCGCACTGTGATCTCAGCGGCCGGAGTACCGCGGCGGCCGCTTACCCAGGTAGGAATCGATGGCCTCGCGGTAATCTTCCGTCATCGCGGTGAGCACCTGCTGCCGGTTCTCGAACTGGATCACGTCCTGCAGCGAGGCCGACTGCAGAGCCACCGAGAGCCCCACCTTGGTCAGCTCGGTCTGCAGCGGCGGATTCTGCTTGATCTTCTCGGCGATGGCCAGGGCCTTGGCGGTCAGCTGGTCTCCCGGGACGACGTCGGTGACCAAGCCCATCGACAATGCCTCGTTCGCGTCGAATCGGCGGGCGGTGTACATCAGCTCCTGGGCACGGCCGAAACCCACGATGCGCGGCAGCAGCCACGAGACGCCGAGGTCACACGCGCTCACCCCGGCACGCAGGAAGGCCGCGGAGAACACCGCCCCCTCGGCCGCGATGCGGATGTCGCACGCCGCCGCGTAGGAAATACCCGCACCGGCGCACGGGCCATTGATCGCCGCGATGATCGGGATCTTCACTTCGCGCAGCCGGGTCACCATGGTGGCGACCTCAGCCTGGCGCACGAGCAGACCGCGAGGCGCGCCCAGCTTCTCCAACCGGGTGTCGTCGCCGTAGCCGTTGAGGTCGAAGCCGGCGCAGAAGGCACGGCCGGCCCCGGTCAGGACGACGACCCGAGCCTCGGCGTCCTGGTCGACCCGGTCCATGACGTCCAGGAAGTCCTTCGCCAGCTCCCAGGTCAGCGCATTCAGCGCAGCCGGCCGGTTGAAAGTGATCTGCAGGACGCCTTCGTCAATCGTCGTCAACTCGACCGTGCCCATGTACGCACTCCTCAGGCAGTACTGTTAACGTTGGTGTTGATTGGCCCGGGTCAGCAGTCTGCCACAAGAACCCTCGAGGCACCATGGGAGCGGTGATGCCGGTGACGCCTGAACTTCGAGACTGGCTGAGCGCACGCTTGGGGACTTCAGGCCCCTTCGAAGTGACGCCGATCAGCGGTGGCCACTCCAACGTGACCGCACTGCTCAGTTCTCCGGACGGGCAGTGGATCCTCCGCCGCCCGCCGGTGACGGCGATCTCGGCGACGGCGAACAACCTCGGCCGCGAGTATCGCGTCTTGTCCGCGCTGGCAGGTGCGGACGTACCGGTACCGCAAGCGCTCGCATTCGCCGATGCGGAGGAGGTGGACGGACGCTCGGTGCTCGTGATGTCGGCGGTGTCCGGAAGCCCGCTGACGGACTCCTGGCCCGCCGGCTGGCCGTCTTCAGCGGGAATCCGGGACGTCGGCTTCGTTACCGTCGACGCGCTCGCCGCGTTGCATCGCGTGGATGTGGACGCTGTCGGCCTGGCGAACTTCGGCCGCCCGGTGAACTACCTCGAGCGGCAGGTCCGCCGATGGCGCGGGCAGTACGAGCGGAACAGGGTGCGCGACCTGCCTCAGTTCGGCTTCCTCGGCCGGTGGCTGGAGGCGAACCGGCCCGAGGAGACTGCTCCGGCGATCGTGCACGGCGACTTCCATCTGGACAACTGCCTCATCGAACCAGGACCGCCCGTACGGGTGTCCGCGATCATCGACTGGGAGCTGGCCACGATCGGCGACCCGCTCGTAGACCTCGGCCTCTTGCTGGCCCTGTGGGGGCCCGAGCGGGCTACCCCCATCGCGATGCCAAAGGTGCAGGCACTGACCCGAGTTCCGGGCGCTCCGTCCCGCGGGGAGCTGGCCGGCCGGTACGCGACGTTGACGGGCCGCCCGACAACCGCGTTGCGTTGGTACATGGTGCTGGCGCTGTTCAAGCTGGCCGCCATCGTGGAAGGCGCGTATGCCCGCTTCGTCAACGGCTTGGCCGACGATCCGTGGGCCGAATCCCTCGGCGAGGACGTACCGCGCCTCCTCGCCGACGCCGCGCTCCACGTCGTCTGACCACGGAGATCAGGCCGGCGCAACCGGACTCAGCGGGGCCGAACTTCGGCGTAGGGAGCGGGTGTGCCGACAGTGGGTGCGGTGGTGCGGAAGACCGTGCCGCCGGCCGGATTCGGGTAGTCCTCGTTGTCCCCGGTGAGGATGTACAACTCGGCCAGACCGGCACCGCCGAACGCCAGCGTGGTGGTGAGGGCGTGCGGCGACGCGATCTCGGCGATCTTCACACCCGCCGCCGACCACCCGACGACACAGCCGGCGCCGGCCATCGCAACCCACACCGACCCGTCAGCGGCGACCGCGAGCCCGTCGGGGACCGCGTCGTATTCGGAAGTGTCGACGAACAGCTCCCGCGAGGCGGCGATGCCCGCCGCGGCGTCGGCGAGCGCGAACTTCCACACCAGGCACCGGCCCGAGTCCACCGAGTACAACGCGGTGTCGGACGGGTCGGCGTGGACGCCGTTGGCGATTCGCAAATCCTCAGTGAGCACTGAGACGGTGCCGTCGAGATCGATCAGGTAGAACCGGCCGGCGTCCCGGACGTCGGTCCTCGGCATCGATCCGCAGAAGATCCGGCCGCGCCCATCGGCTCCGAGGTCGTTGAAGAAGAACTCGTCCTCGCGCGGCTCCAGCAGCACGACCGTCGAATCACCCGACTTGTGCGAGATGTTGCGGCCGCTGATCACGAAGCCACCGTCGGCGTGCGCGACCAGCCCGCCGATCGCCTTGCGGTGCGGGATCACCGTCTCGGGCTCGGAGCTCCCCGGCGCGAACCGGTAGACGCCTCCTCGCGTCATGTCCGAGAAGACCAGTCCGTGTTCGGGATACCAGCGGGCCGCCTCCGTGAGCCCGTACCCGCCGCGCAGCGCGACGAAGTGGTTCAAGCCGGTCACTACAGCCCCATTTCCGCTGCGGAATCGCGCAGCTGCTCGCGGTGTTCGGGTGCGGCGATCGCGATCACGCGCTCGACCCGCTCCCCCGCGGATGCGCCGCGCAGTTCGGCAACGCCGTGCTCGGTGGTGATCACGTCGACGTCGGTTGCGAGCGCGGTGACGGTCTCGACGCGGGGAACGATCCGGCTGCGCCCTTTACGCGTCGAGGAAGGCAGCGCCACGATCGAGCGGCCGCCGGGTGCGCGCACAGACGAGCGCAGGAAATCGACGCCGCCGCCGGTCGCGCCGACGTACCGCCCGCCGGCCGTCTCGCTGTTGATCTGCCCGAACAAGTCCACTTCGAGCGCGGCGTTCACGCACACGAAGTTCGACAGCTCCTGGATCCGGGCCGGATCGTGAGTCTGACCGATCGAGACGATCCGCAGGTTCTTCTCCTCGGCCGCCAGCGCCAGCGCTTGGTGCGAACCGAGAATCGACCCGGCCACCGCCAACCCGTTGTCCACGTCCTTGGCCCGCCCGGTGATGATGCCGTCGCGCATCATCTCGAGCATGGTGTCGCCGACCATGCCCGAGTGGATGCCGAGGTCACGACGGTCGGCTACGGCTTGCAGGACAGCCTCGCTCAACTTGCCGATACCGACCTGGAGGCAGCTCCCGTCGCGCACGTACCGCGCGACATTCGCCGCGATCACCCGTTCCAGGCTGGACGGGTCGGCGCGGGGGTACTCGGGCAGCGCCCGGTGCGTGCGGATCGAATACGCCACCTGGTCAAGGTGCACCCGGGTGTCGCCCGGCACCACCGGCACATTGTCGTTGATCTCGGCGAGAACGACCCGCGCCGAAGAAATGGCGTGCCACGCGTAGTCGGAAGTGACTCCGAGGCTGCACCACCCGTCGGCATCGGGCGGACTGAGCAGGACGAGCGCGACGTCGACCTTCAACGGCCCTTCGGACAGGAGCCACGGCAACTGGGACATGTGCGCCGGGACGATCTGCATGCGCCCCTCGCCGATCAGCTGCGTGTTCGCCGCCATCCCGACCGTCGACACCATGCCGATCCGGGCCGGAACGCGGGTCAGCACACCGGTGACGCTCATTCCCACGAACAACCGCACTCCGGGCAGCGCATCGGCGTGGTGCAACAACTCGTCCACCAGCACCGTGGGCTCACCCAGCACTTGCTCGACGGCGATCGTGTCACCGGGACAGAGGTACGTCAGGATCTCAGGCACGCTCATCGGTTTCGAGTCTCGCAACGGCTCCGAAGGTTGTCAACACACGTGTTGGACACTTACGCTCGACCGATGTTCCGGTTCGAGGAAGTCCCCTCCTGGACCACACCGGCGGTCCTCGCCGAGGTGTCCGCCGCGCATCCCGATCGCACTTTCGTCATCGCCGAGGACGGCGAACTGCGCTACGGCGAGATGGCCGAACTGGTCGCGAACGTCGCCGTCGGCTTCGCCGCCCGGGGACTGGCGCCGGGCGAACGCGTCGGCGTCCTGCTGACCAACGGCATTCGCTGGTGTGCCTCCTACCTCGCGGCGCACGCCGCCGGGCTGACCGTCGTGCCCCTCAACACGTGGTACCGCTCCGATGAGCTCAGAGTCGTGGCCGAGCGGGCAGAACTGCGCGCGGTCATCACTCAGGACCGGATCTTCGGCCGGAACGGACGCGACCTCGTGTCGGGCGTCGCGGCCGCTGGAACGCCGATCCTGACCTGGAACCGCGGCACCGCCACTCCGGACGGAATACCCGAGGTGACCGTCGCCGACCCGCTCGCCGCGCTCCGGGCGGCACCCACCATCGAAGCCGCCGACGCCCTTGTCCTGTTCACCAGTGGTAGCACGGCCGAGCCGAAGGCAGTCCGCCTGACCCAGGGCGGCGTGGTCCGCACCGCGCACGCCATCGGCGAGCGGCAGGGCGTCACCGGCTCCGACAGGCTCTGGTTCGGCTCACCGCTCTTCTTCGTGTACGGCTGCTCCAACGCCCTGCCGAACGCACTCACCCACGCCGCCACCCTGTGCGTGCAGGAGAAGTTCGACGCGGCGGCCGCGCTGGCTTTCATCGAACGCCACCGGTGCACCGTCTACTATGGAATCGGCCCGATCACGCGGTCGCTGGCCGCTCATCCCGATCTCGCCGCGCGCGACATCAGCAGACTGCGCACCGGCACCGCCAACGCCACCCCCGAAGACCTCCGCCTGGCGATCGAGGTGCTCGGCGTCCGCGAGGTGTGCAATGCCTACGGCCTCACCGAAGGCCACGGCCACTCCACGATCACCCACCACACGGACCCGCCGCAGCTTCGTATGCTCAGCCAGGGCACCGCGCTGCCGACGCAGGAACTGCGCATCGTCGTCGACGGAGCGCCCGTGGGCCCGGGCGAACCCGGCGAGATCCAGATCCGCGGCCTGATTTCGCCCGGCTACCTGGACGACGGCGATCGCACCGCGCAGGGTTTCGCCGCAGACGGCTGGTTCCGCACGGGCGACCTCGGCAAGCTCGACGTCGACGGCCGCCTCACCTACCTCGGCCGGAGCCACGAGCTGATGAAGGTCAACGGCATCAACGTCTCGCCGCTGGAAATCGAACGCGTCCTCGTGGAGCACGACGACGTCGATCAGGCTTTCGTCTTCGGTCTTCCCACGCCGGAGGGCGACGAGACCGTGGCCTGCGTGCTCGTCAGCACCGCCGCACACGACGATCTGGCCGATCGGGTCCGGACCTGGCTGCGCACGCGCATCGCCGGCTACAAGGTCCCCAGCACCATCAAGGTGACGACAGCCGATCAGCTGCCCCTGACCGCCACGGGGAAAGTTTCGAAGCGGTCGATGAAGGAGCAGCTGAGCGGCTGAGTCATTTCAGGAGCTTGCGGTTGACCTTGCCGGTCGGGGTCATCGGCAACGCGTCTTTGAACTCGACGACGCGCGGCTTTTTGTACGAGGCGAGGGTCTCGCCGACGTACCGGCTCACCTGGTCCTCGGTGAGCGACGAACCGGTCGCGCGGACCACGAAAGCCTTGACGACCTCGCCCCACTGCTCGTCCGGCGCGCCGACCACCGCGACTTCGGCGATCTCCGGGTGGTCGCCCAGGCACCGCTCGACCTCGCTGGGGAAGATGTTCTCGCCCCCGGAGATGATCAGGCTCTTGAGACGGTCGACTATGTAGAAGAAGCCTTCCTCGTCCCAGGTCACGCCGTCACCGGTGTGGATCCAGCCGTTTCTCACGAGCCCGGCGGTCTCTTCCGGCTTGTTCCAGTAGCCGATCATGTTGTTGGGACCGCGGTGGCAGAGTTCGCCCATGGTCTTGCCGTCGCGGGGGACGGGCCGGCCGGTCTCCAGGTCGAGGACCGCCAAAGTGGACAGCAGCGCGGAGTTTCCGCACGAGCGGAACAGTTCCGGTTTCTCCCCCGACAGCGCGCGGCGGTGCGCCTCGGGGCCCAGGTAGGTGCCGGGACCGAACTCCGTCATCCCCCACGTCTGCATCAGGTCGGCCTTGAACAGCTCTCCGGCCCTGCGGATCGTGTCGGCACCCATGGGCGCACCGCCGTATTCGACGATCCGGACCGTCGAGGGAGGGTCGACGTCCTTCTCCGCCTCCGCGACCAACCGGGGCAGCATGGCCCCGATCGCCATGAAGGCGGTAACCCCCTCCTGCCGGATCAGCTCGAGCATCCCGTCGGTCTGGAAATTCGTGACCACCACGGGGCGCCCGCAGAGCAGGTAGGCGAACGCCATGTAGCCCACGACGTGGAACAGCTGTCCCAGCATCAGGTAGATGTCGTCCTCGGCGACCCGGGTGCCGGCCAGGTAGTCGAGCGTGCAAGCGCCGTAGCTGTACTGCGAGTGCACGGCACTCTTCGGGATGCCACTCGTACCACCGGTGGAGATCGCGAGGTACGGTTCGAACAGCAGGGACTTCGGGTCCGGGAGACGCCGCCTGACATCGGCGATCCGCGGTCGCACCCGCGCGAGCAGCTCTTCGTACTCACTGTCCTTGCCGGTGGACCATTCGATCCAGACCGTGTCCACCTGGGTGCGGATCTCAGCGACGACGTCCGCGAACTCAGCCTCGTAGAACACGACCGCCGGCGCCGCGTCGAGCAGTGCCTCGGCGACCTGCGCCGGCGAGAACCGCCAGTTGAGTGGAAACAGCAGCGCCCCCACCCGTGCCGCCGCGATGTAGAGCTCGACGAGTTCGATGGAGTTGCGCGACAAGGCCGCGATGCGGCCGCCTCGCTTGAACCCGAGTAGTTCGAAGAGAGAACCAGCCAGCAGGTCCGTGCGATCAGCGAGCTGGCCGTAGGTCCGGGTGACGCCCGAGACCGGGTCGATCAGCGCCGGCTGGGTCGTGTTGCGCGCCGCGAACATCTCCGGCATGTTTGCGATATTGAACATCGAGGTACGCCCTTTGCCCCGGGGAGAGATTCCTAAGCCTGGCCGAACGCCGGCAGGACTTCCTTGCCGAAGAGGCGCAACGCGTCCATCGTGTGCTCGTGCGGCATGTCCTTGTACTGGACGAACAGCAGCAGCCGGTCGACGCCCATCGTCTCGTACTTCTTCGCCAGCTGGATGCACCGCTCCGGGTCGCCGACCAGGATCATTTCCTTGCGCTCCAAGTGGTCGTAGGTGAACTTGTCGTAGTCCACCCCGACGAAGCGCTCGTAGTAATCGTACGAGCTGCCTTCCTTGATCTCCGGCAGCAGCGAGCAGAGCAGCTCGATCTGGTCGTGCTGGTATTGCATGACGCCCTTTTCGGCCCGCTCCCGCGCCAGCTCGTTCGTCTCGGCGCAGTGCGCCATCGTGAAAACAGCAGTCTGGTTGTTGACGAACTTGCCGATCGGGTCGGCGGTCTTGATCCGCTCGCGGTACTTGGCGATGCGGTCGCCGACCTCCCTGAAGTCCAAAGCGAGGGTGAACGACAGCAGTCCCAGGCCCAGTGCGCCGGCCACCTCGTGGGATTCGGGGCTGGTGCAGGACATCCACAGAGGCGGGTGCGGGTCCTGCAGCGGCTTGGGCACCATCGGCCGCGGCACCTGATTGAAGTACTTGCCTTCATGCTCCACGGTGTGGTTGGTCCACGCCTTGATGATGAGTTCCAGGGACTCACGCCACATCTCGCGCGTCTCGGATGGATCAATCCCGAAGCCGCCGAGCTCCGCGGCGGTGGCGGACCGACCGCTGCCGAACTCGAGCCGGCCTTGCGAAAGCAGGTCCAGCGTCGCGGCCTGCTCAGCCGCCCGGATCGGGTGGTTGTACGGGTAAGGCAGCAGACGCACGCCATGGCCGATGCGCATCGTGGTGGTGTTGGCTGCGGCCCAGCTCAGCAGGACTTCGGGGGCGGATGCGTGGGAGAACGACTCGAGGAAGTGGTGCTCGACCGACCAGAGCGACTTGAAGCCCACCGACTCGGCAAACTTGATTTGTTCCTGCATCTGCAGGAACGCCGTCGATTCATCCTCCCGCGAGATCCCGACGGGCATCTGCCATTCGTAGAGGAGTCCGAATTCCACGTAGATCTCCATGTTCAATTCGAAGCGATGCGTCATCACCGCGGGTCAAGGACCATCACAGCCTGCCCGTCGGATCATCCTCTGTCAACCATCGTGTTGATACGACGCGAGAGGCCTGTCAGGTCGAGATCAACGCGTTGCGGACAACCAGTGTTGACGCTCGGTGAGCACGGTCTGCCGCCGACAAGGTCGCGCCCCGCCGCGTCGAACCCGCGTGATCCACGATCGTTCGGGCTTGCTTTCGCGGATTTCCGGGGCCGACGAATCCTCCTCGCAAACCCAGCGCCTGCGCATCGACCATCGCCATGTCTCGCACCGCGGCGGACGATTTCTCGCACCGCGGTGGAGTGGAAACCACGCTCGTGAAACCGGTTCCTCCTGGCGTCGGCGGCGCACCGCGGGCACTGAGCCGTTTCGACGATCGGGGACGGGATTCGCGTGATCCAGGCCTCAGCCACCCGCTCGCAGTCAGTGGAACCCTTGACAGCCAACGAGTTATCTAACGATCGTTAAAGCGACGTGGACACCGACGACCACATCCAGGGAGGAATGGACCATGACCAACGCGGTGATCGTGGATGCCGTGCGCACCCCATCGGGCAAGGGAAAGCCGGGCGGCCAGCTTTCCGGCTTGCACCCCACCGACTTGCTGTCCGGGGTGTTACGCGCATTGGTCGAACGCAACGGGCTGGACCCCGTCCTGATCGACGACGTGATCGTGGGCTGCGTGGGGCAGGCCGGTGAGCAGGCGATGAACATCGGGCGCAACGCGGTGCTGGGCGCCGGGTTACCCGAATCGATTCCGGCCACCACGATCGACAGGCAGTGCGGGTCAAGCCAGCAGGCCGCGCACTTCGCCGCCCAGGGCGTCATCGCCGGCGCCTACGACATCGTCATCGCCTGCGGCGTCGAGTCGATGAGCCGCGTGCCGATGGGAACCGCGACGCTGGGCGCGGACGCATTCGGACCGGGCGTGGCTGCCCGCTACCCCGAGGGGCTGGTCAACCAGGGCGTCGCAGCGGAAATCATCGCCGGCCGGTGGAAACTGGACCGCGCCGCGCTGGACGAGTTCTCCGCCCGTTCGCACACCCGCGCCGCCGCAACGGCGGCGGCGGGCGGGTTCGACAACGAGATCGTGCCGATCACCGCCGAGAATGTCACCGCCACCACGGATGAGACCGTCCGGGCCACCACCACCGTCGACGGCCTCGCCGGGCTGAAACCGGCCTTCCAGGACGCCGATTCGGGTGCGCGCTTCCCCGAGATCGACTGGAAGATCACCCCCGGCAACTCCTCCCCGCTGACCGACGGCGCCTCCGCTGTTCTGATCATGAACGAGGACGCGGCAGCCGCGCTGAACCTGCGTCCGCGGGCCCGCTTCCACAGCTTCGCGGTCACCGGCAGCGACCCGCTGCTCATGCTCACCGGCGTCATCCCGGCCACTCAGAAGGTTCTCGCCCGCTCCGGTCTGTCACTGGACGGGATCGATGCCTACGAGGTCAATGAAGCCTTCGCCCCCGTCCCGCTGGTCTGGCAGTACGAATTCGGCGCCGACCCCGAGCGCCTGAACCCGCGCGGCGGGGCGATCGCACTGGGCCACCCGCTCGGCGCCTCCGGCACCCGGTTGCTGACCACCCTGCTCAACCACCTCGAAGCCACCGGCGGCCGGTACGGCCTGCAGACCATGTGCGAGGGCGGCGGCATGGCCAACGCCACCATCATCGAACGCATCTAGGAGTCGTTGTGCGACGTGAGCTGTTCAGCCCGGACCACGACACCTACCGTGCGATGGTCCGGGAGTTCGTGACCCGTGAGGTCGCGCCGAACCTACAGCGCTGGGACACCGACCGGCTCATCGCCCGCGACGTGTGGCACGCCGCGGGCGAGCAGGGGGTCATCGGCCTCGGCGTCCCGGAAGAGTTCGGCGGCGCCGGGCAGCCGGACTTCCGGTACCGCCTCGTCGTCACCGAGGAACTGGCCCGCGCCGGCGCGAACTCGCTCAACTCGAGCTTCGCGCTGCAGGACGACATCGTGATGCCCTACATAGCCGACCTGGGCACGTCCGAGCAGACCAACCGCTGGCTTCCCGGTATGGCGGCCGGGGAGCTGATCGGCGCCATAGCCATGACCGAGCCAGGCGCCGGCAGCGACCTGCGCGGCGTGCGGACCACGGCCGTGCGCGACGGCGACGAGTGGGTGATCAACGGGCAGAAGACCTTCATCACCAGTGGCGTCAACGCCGACTTCGTCATTGTCGTCGCCCGCACGAACCCCGGCGCGGGCTCGAAGGGGTTCAGCCTGATCGTCGTCGAGACCGGGACTCCGGGGTTCACCCGAGGTCGCAAGCTGGACAAGGTCGGGCTGCACGCCCAGGACACCGCCGAACTGTACTTCAGTGATGTCCGGGTACCGGGATCCAATCTGGTGGGCACCGAGGGCGGCGGCTTCGTGCACCTGATGGATCGCCTCCCCCGCGAACGGATGTCGATCGCGGCGAGCGCGATCTCCAGTGCGCAGGCCGTTTTCGACGACACCACCCGGTACTGCTTCGAGCGCACGGCCTTCGGCAAACCGATCGGAGACTTCCAGAACACCCGTTTCACCCTCGCCGAGATCACCACCGAACTCGACGTGACCCGTGCCTACCTCGACAACGCCGTGCTCGCGCTCAATGCCGGAACCCTGACCGCGGTCGACGCGGCCAAGGCGAAGTGGTGGGCCACCGAACTGCAGAAACGAGTCGTCGACCGGTGCGTGCAGCTGCACGGCGGCTACGGCTACATGCTCGAATACCCCGTCGCGCGCGCCTTCATCGACTCGCGCATCCAGACCATCTACGGGGGCACCACCGAGATCATGAAGGAGATCATCGGCCGCGACATCGCCGCATCACTGAGCAGCTGACGCTCTTCCCCTGCATCGGGCGATGCGCCGCCTTGCTCGACAACCAGTCCCACGTCGAAGGAATCGCACCGTTTCGGAATGGGTGCCCACACCTCTCCGGCGCTCGGCCGCGCGCGACCTGTCCGCGCTGGCCGCGGTACGTCACACGATCGCGAAGACATGAAAGAGATGCAGCCATGAGTGACAGTGTCCTGACGGATTTCACGGACGGGATCGCCCAGATCACCATCAACCGGCCCGAGGCCCGCAACGCCGTCGACCGCTCGGTCGCCGAGGGGATCGCCGCGGCAATCGACGAATTCGAATCGCGCCCCGACCTGACGGTCGCCATCCTGACCGGCGCGGGCGGCACCTTCTGCGCCGGCATGGACCTGAAGGCGTTCACCCGCGGCGAACTGCCCACGATTCCCGGCCGCGGATTCGGCGGCCTCACCGAGCGACCGCCGGCCAAGCCGCTGATCGCCGCCGTCGAAGGCTGGGCGCTGGCGGGCGGCTGCGAACTCGCTCTCAGCGCCGACCTCATCGTGGCGGCGCGGGATGCCAAGTTCGGGCTGCCCGAAGTCACGCGCGGCCTCGTTGCCGCCGCCGGTCGGCTCCTGCGCCTGCCCAAGCCGAATCCCTTACCAGCTCGCCATGGAGATCGCCCTCACCGGCGACCCCGTCACCGCGGAACTCGCCCATCAGCACGGCCTCGTCACTACGCTCGCCGATCCCGGCAATGCCCTCGAGGACGCACGTGAACTCGCGGCCCGGATCTCCGCGAACGGACCACTCGCGGTCCGCGCAACCAAGCAGATCATCGCCGCAAGCACCGCGTGGACCGACGACAACGCCTTCGCCCGGCAAGCCCATATCACCGCGACCGTCTTCGACTCCGCAGACGCACAGGAACGCGCCAGCGCCTTCGCCGAAAAGCGCTCCCCGGTCTGGCGCGGAATCTGACCCGGGCGCACAAGGCGGTCCGACCGCAACCACCTCCGCCTCTTCCCGATTCTCCTGGCGAGAAGGAGGAATCCTCGATCGGACGGCGCTGACCTGCGACAGCCGATCACCATCAGGATGCAGCTGCACGACTGAATGGGGCGGCGGCTTCATTCCCGGTCCGACACTCGGCAGGGGACACTCACAATTTGTCAACACTCAGGTTGACAGAGTCGGATCGCACAAATACGCTCAGGTGGTGTTCGATCGGAATGAACACTTTCTCTCGGGCGAGCGGACGCCGGCGACCGAGCCCGGCGTCGATCGTGGTGTGGCGGCTGGCTCGAAATCCGCCACGCCGACCACGTCCCCTCGGCGGATCGGCGAAATCGAAGCCTCGTACGAGTTCGCGGTCGAGAACGAAACCCAGACAGCAAAGTGAGAATCGAATGACTGCGAGTACCCGCCCGGTCCGCGTGGCGGTTGTCGGTGCAGGACCGGCCGGCCTCTTCGCCGCCGATGCACTCGTGGGCCAGGCCGACGTCGCCGTCGATGTCGACCTGATCGAGAGACTGCCCACTCCGTACGGGCTGGTTCGCTACGGGGTCGCACCCGACCATCCCACCATCAAGTCGGTCATCCACACACTCCAAGGGATCCTGGAGCACCCGCGGATCCGGTTCATCGGCGCAATCGAGTTCGGCCGAGACGTTCTTCGTGAAGATCTGCTCGAGTGCTACGACGCCGTGGTCTACACGACGGGTGCGCAGATCGACCGCCGCCTGGGCATCCCGGGAGAGGACCTGCTCGGGAGCATCTCGGCCACCGAGTTCGTCTCCTGGTACAACGGCCATCCCGACTTCGAACGCGGACACTCGCTCGACGGCGAATCGGTGGCCGTGATCGGTGCGGGAAACGTCGCGCTGGACGTCAGCCGGATCCTGGTCAGGCCCTGCGAACACCTCGCCCGCACCGACGTCCCGGTGCCCGTGCTCGCCCGGCTGGGTGAGAACCGGGCCCGCGAGGTGCACGTCATCGGTCGTCGCGGTCCCGAGCACGCGAAGTTCGCCAGCAAGGAACTCCGCGAGCTCGACGTGGTCACCGAGATCGACCGCGTCGTCCGCCCCGCCGATCTGGCGGGCGCCGATGAACCGGGTCTGGACCGCCGAGCCCGAGCCAACCTCGACGTCCTGCAGAAATGGAGTACCCAGCCACCACGGGCGAACGCGCGCAAGGTGCAGTTTCGCTTCTTCCGGAAACCGGTCGAGATCATCGGGCGCACCCGCGTCGAAGCCCTGCGCCTGGAGCGGCTCACCGTCGACGGGTCCGGAGCCGCCGCGGGTACCGGGGAATTCGAGACGATTCCGGTGCAGCTGGTCGTACGGGCCGTCGGCTACCGCAGCGCCGCCCTCCCGGGCGTGCCGTTCGACGACGACGCCGGGGTGATACCCAACGATGCCGGTCGGATCGTCGACGGCACGGGTGCGCCGCTCCCGGGTGAATACGTCGCCGGTTGGGTGAAGCGGGGCGCCACGGGAGTCATCGGCACCAACAAGTCCGACGCTCGCGAGACCGTCTCCGCGCTGCTGGAGGACTTGGCCAAGACAGACTCGAACCGTCCCGCCGGACGACGGATCGAGGATGCGCTCGCGGCCGGATCGGCCCGGTGGATCGACTACACGGGTTGGCGGCGGATCGACGAAGCGGAGCTCGGCCGCGGGGCGAGCGAAGGGCGCGTTCGCAGCAAGATCCCGGACTGGGCCTCGCTCAACGACATCGCGCTGCGCGCAACCACCGAACCCTGACAAGCTGAGAGGGATTCTCCCGGATGACCTACGTTATCGCGCAACCGTGCACCGATGTGATGGACAAGAGCTGCATCGAGGAATGCCCGGTCGACTGCATCTACGAGGGTGAGCGCGCGCTCTACATCAATCCCGTCGAGTGCGTCCAATGTGGCGCCTGCGAGCCGGCCTGCCCGATGGAGGCCGTCTACCACAAGGACGACCTGCCGGCCGAATTCCTGCCGGCGCTGGAGAGCAACGCGGCGTTCTTCCAGCTTCCCCTGGCGGGCAGGACGGAGCCGCTCGGAAACCCGGGTGGGGCCGCGCGTGTGGGCCCGGTGGGCGCCGACAGTGAATTCGTCGCCGGCCTGCCATCCAAGGCCGAAGGCTAGGCCGCTCGGCCGGCGCCGGCGGTCCGAGACCGCCGGCGCCTTCGCACTACCAAGTCAAACGCCCGATACGAGACATGTGCTAAGGCGGTTCGACCATGACCGTGGATGGATACGCGTCCCTGCTATTGCGCCTCACCCTCGGCGTGATCATGGCTGCGCACGGATACAACCACCTGTGGGGGCCGGGTGGAGTCGAGGGCACCGCACGCTGGTTCGCCGGAATCGGTCTGCGTCCGGCCCGCGCCCACGCGGTGGTCAGCGGAGTTCTCGAACTGGCAGCAGGTCTCGGCCTGCTGGTGGGTTTCGTGACGCCGCTGTGCGTGGCCGCGGTGGTCGGGGTGTCGACTGTCGCGGGAGTGACCGTCCATCGGAAACACGGCTTCTTCGTCTTCAAGGACGGCTACGAGTACGTCTTGACACTCGCGCTCGCCGCCGTCGCGCTGGCCCTGCTGGGCTCCGGGACACTGTCGGTCGACCACGTGCTGAGGTTGCGTTTCACCGCGTGGTGGGGAGGCGGTGCTGCCCTGCTCGGCGTTCTCGGCGCCGGTGCCCTGCTGGCCGCCGGCTGGCGGCCCAGTGCACCCGAAGAGCCCGCCGCCGGGAACGTCGGAGCAACCGCGGTGCAGGAAGGCGAATAGCCGGCACGGACCACGGTTCCCAGCCGTCCCGCTGGTGTTTCGGAGTGTCCCGGTCCTGGCGATCCCGCTCCGGCTGTTCAACCCAAACCCGCTTGTCGGCGCAGACCCGCGCCGACAAGCGGGTGTTCCTGTGCCCCATTACCGGCAATGATGATCCGGGTGAAATCAGCGACAAGACGCCCACTCGCATCTGCAGCTTGGCATTCGTGCTCAGCGAAGCATCAGGGTGGGTGCAGAGAGGGTGGGTCCCGCGCGGACTACCGTGACGCAGGGTGCGGGTAGGTCTCGTCGAGATCGCCGAGCCGGTGGCCCATGCGGCGGGCCTTCGCGAGCAGGTAGGCCGCGCTGTGCAGCGTGGCCGGAATGCGCAACGGGATGACATCGTCGACCGCGATGCCCGCGTCCTGCAGCGCGGCGATCTTGACCGGGTTGTTGGTCAGCAGCCACACCCGGGTCAGGCCGAGGTCTTGCAGTATGACGATCGACTGGTCGTAGGTGCGCGAGTCGGCGGACAGGCCGAGTTCCAGGTTGGCGTCGACGGTGTCGCGGCCGCGATCCTGAAGCGCGTACGCGCGCAACTTGTTCAGCAAGCCGATCCCGCGGCCTTCGTGTCCGCCGATGTACAGCACGACGCCGGCGCCCTCGCGGGCGATCGTCTGGAACGATTTCTCCAGCTGCTGGCCGCAATCGCAGCGCAGCGAGCCGATGACGTCGCCGGTGAGGCACTCCGAGTGCAACCGGACGAGCGGAGCTTGCCGCGCCGCCACGTCGCCCAGGACGAGCGCGAGGTGCTCGGCTCCGGTGACCATGTCGCGGTAGCCGATGGCCCGCCAGAGGCCGGTTTCGGTCGGCAGGGTGGTCTCAACGACCCGCTTCACGGAGCCGCGCACAGACTGTTCCGGCTCGACCACCCGCAGAGGCTCGTTCGTGCGACGGTAAGCGGCGAGTTGTTCGATGCTGACCAGGACGAGCCCGTGTTTCGCGGCGAACTCGCGGACAGCCGAGCCGGTGAGCGTCGTGCCGTCGTCGGCGAGGATCTCACAGATGGCGGCCGCGGGCGCGCGGCCCGCGAGGCGGGCCAGGTCGACGGAGGCTTCGGTGTGTCCCCGCCGAACCAGGACACCTCCCTCGGCATAACGCAACGGGAAGATGTGCCCTGGCGTCCGCAGCTGGGTCGCGGTCGTCGCGTGGTCGGCCAGCGCCCGGACGGTCGCCGAGCGGTCCCCGGCGCTGATGCCGGTGCTGCCGGGGACCTCGAGATCCACGGAGATGGTGAAGCGCGTGCCGAGTGGGTCATTGCCCTCGGGCACCATGTCCCGCAGGCCGAGGGCGTCCAGGCGGCGGCTTTCCATCGGTGCGCAGACCAGACCCCGCCCGTGGGTGACCATGAAGTTCATGATCTCCACGGTCATCGCGTCGGCTGCGACGACGAGATCTGCCTCGTTCTCGCGGTCGTCATCGTCGGTGACGACGACGACCGCGCCGCGAGCGATTGCCGCGATCGCGGCCTCCACACCCTGGATGTCGTCTCCCTGGACCATGCAATCAACATATACGTTGACTGATCGAGACGCAACCAGACTCATCGACCTCACAACCGCCAGGCGGCGACCGCATCGCCCAGAACGTCGAGTGTGTCGAACAGCGAATCGTCGTGCGGTACGTCCACGGCCAGCTCCGTCGCCCCGCCGGCCACGCATCGATCCCAGCGCCGCTGCGACACGCCGGGTCCCAGAAACGGGACGATCTCCAGCGCTGAAGGGTCGCGCCCGGCGGTCGCGACCGCGTCCCGCACCGCGCCGACGCCCTCCTCCAGCGCCCGCGGCCCGAGCGGGATCCAACCGTCGCCGTACTCGGCGACGTGGCTGCACAGCGTGCGCGACGGACTGCCGCCGAGGAGCACGGGCAGCGGCCGTTGAACGGGCTTGGGCCAGGACCAGGAGGGCCGGAACGAAACATGGGGCCCGGCGAAGGAAGCGACTTCGTCCTCCCAGAGCCGGCGCATGGCGAGGACGTGCTCCCGCGTCCGGGACCGCCGCCGCGCCGGATCCACACCGTGGTCGGCCATCTCCTCGACGTTCCAGCCGTAGCCGGCGCCGACCACGACGCGGCCCCCGGACTGCTGGTCGAGCGTGGCCAGGGCGCGCGCAGTCACCATCGGATCGCGTTGCGCGGGCAGCAACACCCCCGTTCCGACCCTGATGCGCCGGGTGACGGCGGCTGCCAGCGCCAGGCCGGTGACCGGGTCGAGGTTGCGTTTGTACCGCTCGGGCAGGTCGCCGCCCGTCGGATACGGAACGCTCCGCGACACCGGCATGTGGGTGTGGTCCGGCAGCCACAACCCGTCCAGCCCGCGCTCCTCGACCGCCCGCGCGACGTCCACGAGCGGTGGACCGGCATCGGTCGCCACGACCGTCACGCTGAACCGCATCGCCTTCATCCCGTGGCGGAGGCGGCAAACGGGTCCTCGTCGACGGAGGCCGGCCGCAGCGAGGGCGTATCCAGCCCACGCACCAACAGGTCCGCGAACAGTGCGGGACGGCTCAGAAAGGGCGAGTGCGATGTGTTGATCGTCAGGGGTTGCACGCCCAGGCGGCGTGCCTGCAGGCGGGAGGGGCGGGGCGGGAACGACCGGTCCTGCAGGCAGACCACATAGCTGCGGGGCAGGTCCGCGGCGGCCAGGTTGGGCAGCTGAATCGGCTCGATCACCGGCGCGAGGGGCTGCGGGGTCAGTCTCGCAGTGGCCCAATCGACGATATCGTCGTCGCAGTCACCGTAGAAGGTCTCGCGCGCGCCCTCCTTGTCCCAGTAGAAGGCCAAACCGTCTTCGGTGAATTTCATGGACCGCTCGGCGGCCGACTCCTCCTCATCCTGCGCAGCGGCAGTTCCGCCCACGGTCGGCGACGTGGACTGGTACGACAGTGGCTTGCCCTCGACCGGCAGCGGACCGGCGACCAAACACAGGTGCCCGACGAGATCCGGGCGGGCGTCGGCGGCGACGGCGACTACGGCAGACCCCATCGAGTGTCCGACAAGCACATCCCCGCTCTCCATCATGTCGATGACCGCGTCACGGTAGCCGGCGATCGAGGCGGGTTCTCCACTCCGTTCTCCCGCGCCGGGCAGGTCGATTGCGACGGCCTCGTGACCGAGCTTGACCAGCTCGGGGATCAGCAGTTCCCAGCACCACGCACCGTGCGCCGCGCCGTGCACCAAGACGAACCTCATTGTTGCCTCCCAGGTATGGACGTCAGTTCCCGACCTGCGAGTGCCGCGGAACCGAAGATCGATCTCAGAAATACAGCTCGCCACCTCACGACCATCGACGTCGAAGACGTGATCGATGGGAAGCGGGAGCGAGCGTGCACGTCAGGCCGGGTCGCTGATGCGAAAAGCCACCGGCTAGCCGGCAACGTTGACCGGCACCCCTGGCACGGGAAGCGGGAACCGCGCCGTCAGTGCGCCGTCGGCAATGAGGTTCTGGCCATTGATGTAGGACGAATGCCGCGAGGCCAGGAAGACGACGGCGTTGGCGATCTCCTCGGGTCGGCCAGTCCGGGCGGCCGGGTGCGGCTCGTGAAGACGGTCGGATCGGCAGTGGCGATGACCCCGCAGGAGACCAGATTCATCCGGATGCCCTTTTCGCCGTACTCGACCGAAACCGACTTCGCGAAATTCGCGAGGCCGGCCTTGGCCGCACCGTAGGCGGTGGCGTAGGGGCTGGCCACGGTGCCGGAGATCGAGCCGATGCTGACGATGGAGCCCGTGGTTGCCTGATCGAGGAAGACCCGGACGGCGGCGCGGGCAAAGCGCATGACGTGAGGTTCAGGTCCATCATCAGCTGCCACTGGTCGTCGGTGACCTCCGCCAGCGGGGTCCAGGACGTGAACAGCGAATAGCCGCCGACGACCGTGACCAACGAGTCCAGGCCACCGAGCCGGCCGACCGCCTCCGTCATCAACCGTTCGACGTCGGCCGGATTGCGGACGTCGCCGACCAGCCCGAGCGCCTTTCCGCCGGTCGCCCTGATGTCCTGCACGGCCTCGGCGACGCAGTCGGGGTCGATGTCGATGAGGACGACCCGCGCCCCGGCCGTGGCAACCCCTTTGCCGATCGCGCGGCCATTGCCCATCCCCCCGCCTCCGACCACGACGACGCGGTCGCCGTCAAGCAGTTGTCCTGCCTGCAATGGTGTTCCCTTCGAACGTGAGCCGACTCCCCGCATCGGCCGATCAGCCGGAGACGAGTTCCTCGGCCGGCTCGTCCTCGGCGGCCTTGAGGCGGTTCTCGACCGCCGCCCGCTCGATGCGCCTGGCCCGGATCCGCGGGGAAAGCGACGCGAAGCCGACGGCCACGATGAGCGAGATGCCGTTGAACATGTCACCCAGCCACTGCACGCCGGTGACGTACTGCAAGCCCTGGATGCCGATCGCCAGGACGTACACCGCGATCACCGTGCCCCAGATGTTGAACCGGCCCGGCTTGAGCTGGGTCGACCCGAGGAACGCCGCCGCGAAGGCCGGAAGCAACAGTGCCGTGCCGAAGGTCAGCGATGGTCCGGAGAGCGAGCAGTACAGCACCCCGGCGACGCCACACAGCGCCGAGGAGACGATCAGCGAGAACCAGATGTGGTTTTCGACCTTGACCCCCGAGAGCCGGGCCGCGTCGGGATTACCACCGATGGCGTAGAGCCTGCGGCCCAATGGGGTGTGGCCGAGGAGCCACCAGAAGAACAGTGCGATCACGAGCAAGTACACGATGATCACCTGGAAGCCGCCGACCTCGGTCTGGGTGAGCTCGGCCCAGCCCGGGGTAGTCGGCGGCAGCGGCTGAGTCTGGTTCGAGACGATCACTTGGACGGCGCCGATGACGGTCCCCGTGCCGAGGGTCGCGATGAACGAGCCGACCCGGAGTTTCACGACGATGAAGGCGTTGACCACACCGACGAGCACGGAGACACCGACCGCCAGGGCAATCGACTCCCACATGCCCCAGCCGCTGCGCTCTTGCTGGATCGCCACGATGACCGCAGAGAGGTTGACGACCGCACCGATCGAGAGGTCGAAAACACCGGCGGAGAGAGGCACGATGAGGGCGATCGCCATGATCGCGACGATGGCCTGGGCCGAGGCGATCGACTGAACGGTCGACATCGTGAGGAACAGGTCCGGCGTCCAGATGCCGAACGTGATGATGAAGATCGCGCCGAGGTAGAGGGCGCTGAAGCGGTCCAGACCGAGTCGGCTCATTTCCGGGCCTCCCCGGCGGTCCCGAACGCGGTGTGAGACAGGTTGACCACTGTCTTGTCCTTTCCCCTGAGCGTTCCGACGATCCGCCCGTGCCGCATGACCAGAATGCGATGGCAGACCGAGATGAGCTCCTCGGTGTCGGAGGAACTGATGACCGCGCAGGCGCCGCCGTCGGTGGCGGCCGCCAGGATCTGCTTGTGAAGCTCGGCCTTGGCGGCGATGTCGACGCCCTGAGTGGGCTCGTCGAGGAGCAGCACGCGCGGTTCTGTGCGCATCCACTTCCCGAAGAGAATCTTCTGCTGGTTGCCGCCGCTGAACGCGGACAGCGTGCGATCGGCATCGTCGCCGGGGCGGACCGAGAACCGCTCGAACCAGCGCATCACCTCGGCGTGCTCGCCCCGGCGGGAGATCTTCGGGAACTTCCAGTGCTTCGTCAGGTCCACGAGCATCAGGTTCTCGCGCGCCGAGGAGTCCGCGATCGAGCCTCGGATCTTGCGATCCGGTGGCACGTACGCAACGCCGTCTTTGATGGACAGGTCCGGACGCTCCGCCTTGATCTCCGAGCCGCCGACGCGCACAGACCCGGTCACGCGCGGTAGCTCGCCGAAAACTGTGGCCAGAATGGACTCACGGCCCGAGCCGGTGATGCCGGCGATGCCCACGACCTCGCCCCGCTTCACCTCGAACGACACGCGGTCCAGCTCCGCCGAACTGAGCGAGTCGACCGCGAGCAGCACCGGAGCGTCGACCGTCGGGGCGTTGTGCGAGGAAATGTCGACGTCGTCCAGGGCGTCGCCCACGAGCAAGTCGACGAGCGAGCGCCGGTCCAGCTCCTTCACGTCGCGGGTGGCGACCTTGTGCCCGTCGCGCAGGACTGTTGCCGTGTCGGCGACCTCGAGCACTTCGTCGACACGGTGGCTGACGTAGATCACCGCGACGCCCGCCCGAGCCACCGCACGGACGATGTCCAGTAACTGTGCGACTTCCTTCTGGGGGAGTCGTGCAGTCGGCTCGTCCAGCACCAGCAACTTCGGCTCGGCACCGTCGTCCGACCGCAGTGCCCGGGCCACCGCGACGGCGGTCTGCTCAGCGGGCGAGAGGGTCTCCAACCGGCGCTTCGGATCGATGTCGACGCCGGCGCGGGCCAGATCGGCCATGGCTGCCTGCCGATTCGCCCGGCCGCTGATGGTGCCGAAGACCGTCCGGTACGAGCCACCGGCACAGAGGTTGTCGAGGACGGTTTCCGTCCTGATGAGACCCAGGTCTTGGTGGACGAACCGGCAACCGAGGTCGTGCGCCGACTTCACTGACCCGAGGGTCAGGCTCTCACCGCAGACCTCGACGCTGCCTGTGTCGGCAACGTGGTAGCCGGACAACGACTTGATGAAGGTGGACTTGCCTGAGCCGTTCTCCCCCAGCAACGCGTGGATCTCGCCTTGGCGGATGTCGAGGTCGAGGGGCCAGAGCGCCTGGGTGGATCCGAACGCCTTGCTCAGATTCCGCACCGACAGCGTCGGCTGCCCGCCGACGTCGGCTACGGCTTCAGCCGCTTCGGACTGGCGCGGTACCAGTCGGGACACTGTGGACTCCGCGTTCGCATTCGACACAGTACGGACCATCCTCACGTCGTTGTGTGGTTTACGAGGTCTCACTGAGCCACCGATTCAACGGGCTGCTGAATTCTGGTGTTCACAAAGTCAACTTCTCGTTGACTACAATCTTTCGGTCGAATTGCAGACGCATTTCGAGTTCCCGTGATCGACGGTCCGCGGGTGATCATGTGCCGTGAGAACGAGTCGTCATGACGGTTGGCGCCGGACGAGTTGTGTGCGGCGCGTGGCTGATAACGCTCCTTGTGAAAATAGGCGGCCCGCCGACCTGCGTCAACCCCGATGTTGACGAATGGGTGGCACGCCTTCGGCCGACACGGCCAAGTGCAAGGGATGGGGCCTTGCCACCCTTGTTGCGGGCCGGATCGTCCTCATCGGCGCCGGAGACGAGCACCGGCGATCAAATGCGCGATACGGGCCGTGCGGGATGGTCCCGACATCACGGCGACTGACCGGACTGGCGCGCACGACAACCGAAGCGGCACCCGGAAGGCACAACCTGGCACCCCACCACCGATCACGAACGAGCGCACCAGCCCGGCACCACCTTCTTCGCAGTCCACCGCACTTCAGCTCGTCAGGGCGGCGATCTCGCCGATCGTGTGGTTCTCCAGGTCCATCACGATGTCCACGATCCGGTCGGCCTTGCTGCCGCCCAGTCGTTGCGCGGTGTTCTTGAACATCGCGATGCGCTCGTCGAGCGTGTAGCTGGTGTCCTCGAGGCTGCCGACCACCTTGGTGATCACCCGACCGTCGGCCAAGGTGGCCTTGACCGTCTGGTCGGCGAACCCGCGGACGCTCTCGCCCTCGGTGACGGTGACGGTGACCCGCTTGCGAGCTTCGACGTAACGGGGGTCGCGGGCTGCCTGGTCGTCGAACGCGTCGGTGTACGGCAGCTCGGGAATGCCACCGACCAGCAGACCGGCGACCCCCTGCCGAATGCTGAACTTGGCCTGCTCCCCGCTGACCGGCTCGCGGTACGGCGCGATGCGGTCGGCCCACGGCGGGACGATCAGCTCGACGTGCGCGATGTCATCCGGGCCGATGTCGTTCTCCCGCATCAGCTCGATGGTTCCGTAGATCGTCTGGTGTGTGAGGCCGCAGGAACCATAACGCTTCGGCGCGATTCCGACGGTCTGGACGAAAAACCGCTCGCCCAGGCCCTCGAGGAGCTTCGCCTCGTCGTACGGCCGGGCGCCGTCGACGCCCGCATACTGAACGCCCCACGAGTGGGCGCCGTCGAGGAAGTCGACGCAGCTGGTGAAGCCACGACCGGCCATCTGCGCGGCGAAGACCCCGGAGCGGATGGGAACGCCCGCCTCGTGCACGTGTGCCATCGAGCCGCAGCCGCGGGTGCTGCCGTTGCCCAGCGGCAGCGCGGCGCCGAGAGCGTTCTGTAGCTGGTCGACATCGAGGCCGAGCAGGCGGCCGCCGGTGACGGCCGCGGCGGCGGGACCGACGAGCGAAATGCCCATGAAACCGCGATCGCAGGCGCCGATGCCGGACATGCCCAGACGCCCCTGCATCTCGATGCCCGCGACGACCGCGGTGAGGTAGTCGCGGCCGGAGGAGTTCTTGTAGTCACCGACGGTGAGACCGGCGACGATCGGCGGGACGAGCCCGGAACCCGGCACCGTGCCGTACGACTCGAGCTCATCGGCATGGGCAAGCGATCCGTTCACATACGCGGCCTCGGCGACGGAGGTTTTGAAGCCACCCCCGAAGATCTGGGCCTCCCGCTTCGCCCCGAGTTCGCGGGCATACCCGACCAGCATCCGGCTCACCGGCTGGGCGTGCGCGAGCACCATGTGACCGATGGCTTCGAGGGTGAAGATCTTGACGATCTCCGCGACGCCGTCCGAGAGATCGTCGTAACGGAGACCGAACAGGTACTCCGAGATCCGGCGGGTGATGGTGTTCCGCTCGACATCCAAAACGGGGGCAGCCATGGTCTTCCTTCGCCTCGTCCGGCACACGTCAGTGATCAGGCACGCTAGTCCGCACCTCCCAGTGCGTCAACACTCGTGTTGCATCCTGCGGCGACAGTGCGCACAAGGCTATCTACACGCGCGTTGACTGACCTTTTCCATGCTTGTACCGTGACTGCCATGGTGACGGACACTGGTGTGCTGCAAGGGCTTCGGGTCGTGGAGATCGCGGACGAACAGGCCGCGCACGCCGGCCTTTCGCTCGCGAGCCTGGGCGCCTCGGTCGTCAAGGTGGAGCCGACGGCCGGCAGTTCGACCCGACGGATCGGCCCGTTCTTCGGCGACACGCCTGATCCGGAAAGGTCGATCTTCTTCTGGCAGCACAACCGCGGCAAGCAGTCGATCGTGCTCGATCCGGCCTCGGCTGCCGACGTGGAGACACTGCAGGAGCTGATCGCACGGGCGGACGTCCTGCTGGTGTCGGGCTGGGACTACGCGGTGTACTCGTCGCTGCCCGGGCTCGACAAGGACGCACTGCTGGCCGCGAACCCGCGACTGGTGATCGCCCGGATGACGCCGTTCGGCGACGACGGGCCATGGCCGGCTTCCGCGCCAACGACCTCGTTCACCTGGCCCTCGGCGGCCCGGTGATGAACTGCGGGTATGACCCGCGACCCGACGGCTTTTACGACCTGCCGCCGATCGCCCCCGCGCAGTGGAACTCGTACCTGATCGCCGGCGAGCAGCTCCTGATCGGCATCCTCGCCGCGGTCTTGCACCAAGCCCGTACCGGTGAGGGTCAGTACGTCTCCTGCGCCGTGCACGAGGCGGTCGCCAAGAGCACCGAGCTCGACCTCATGAACTGGGTCATGCGGCGCAGCCCGCTGAACCGGCAGACCTGCCGGCACGCGGCCGAGAAGGTTTCCTCGGTCGTGACGGTCGCCCAGACCAAGGACGGCCGCTACCTGATCACCGTCCCCATGGGTGCCAAGAACGAGGCGCAGATCATCGACTACCTCGCCGCGCAGGGGGTGGCGAGTGATCTCGGTGATGGCGCCGCCGACACCGGCAAGCGGGACATCCCCGGCAGCAACGCCGTCGGCGAGCGCACCACGCGGGTTCTCGAGCTGGTCGAACGGTACGTCCGCAAGCACAGCTACGACAACCTTCCATGGCTGGAGATGCAGGAGGCCGGCATCGTCTGCTCGCCGATCCGGCGGCCGCACGAGAACGCGCTGGACCCGCACTGGCAGTCCCGCGGCACCTTCGCGGAAATCGAGCACCCGGAACTCGGCCGCTCGTTCACGTACGCGGTCAGCAAGTGGATCTCGACGGGCCCCGACTTCGTGGCCGGACGACGGGCGCCGCTGCTGGGCGAGGACACCGAGGCGGTCAAGGCCTCGCTGATCACATCCGATGTCCCGGCGATGACCAGACCGCGCCACGCCGCGCCCGTTCCGACCCTGCTGTCGGTACACAAGAAGCCGATGCCGCTGGCCGGTGTGCGGATCTTCGACTTCAGCTGGTTCCTCGCTTCCGCGGGCGGTACCCGCTTCCTCGCCGCGCTCGGCGCCGAGGTGATCAAAGTGGAGTGGAAGGCCAACCCCGACACTCGGATGGCCGCGATGGCGCCTGAGGGTGGACGCGCCGCCCGCGAGGCGGCAGTGGGACCCTTGCGCGGCGTGACCGACCCCGACATGGGCGGACAGTTCAACAACAAGAACCCCGGCAAGCGTGGGCTCTCGCTCAACGTGCGGCATCCCGAGGGGCTGGCGATCGCCAAGCGCCTCATCGCGATGTCGGACATCGTGGCCGAGGGCTTCTCCCCCGGTGTCCTGGACCGCTGGGGCCTGGGCTGGGACGAACTGCGGAAGATCAAGCCCGACATCATCTACGCGCAGCAGTCCGGAATGGGCACCGCCGGCACCTACGGACGGCTGCGCGCGGTCGGCCCGATCGCCGGCGCCCTCGCGGGAGTCACCGAGATGTCCGGCTTGCCGAACCCGGCCATGCCCGCCGGGTGGGGCTACTCCTACCTGGACTGGATCGGCGCGTACAGCTTCTCCACCGCGATGCTGTCGGCGCTTCTGTACCGGGAGCGCACCGGCGAGGGGCAATGGATCGACGCCTCGCAGACCGAGTCGGGCATCTACATCGCCGGCGGCGCGATCCTGGAGTGGTCCGCCCTCGGGCGCGGCTGGTCGCGCAGCGGCAACCATTCGCCGCAGCGTTCCGCCGCTCCGCACGCGATTTACCGCACCGCCGGCGACGATCGATGGATCGCGATCGCCTGCACCACGGACGCCGAATGGCAGTCGCTCGCCGCGCTCATCGATGCGGACTGGACTGCCGAGTTTTCGACACTCGCGGCTCGCCTGGAACACCAAGAAACGCTGGACCGCCGCATCGAGGCCTGGACCCGCCTGCAGGACGGGTACGCGCTGATGACGCAGCTGCAGTCCCGCGGCATTCCCGCCGGTGTCTGCCAGACCGCCGGCGACCGGGTCGAGCAGGACCCGCAGCTGGCCCACCTGCAGTGGCTCACCGAGGTCGAAGGCACCAAGATCGGCCGCTGGCCGCTCGCCGAGTTTCCGGTGAAGCTGGCCTCGACGCCGGCTCACATCGGCGGCTCCATCAACCGAGGCGCCCCCTGCTACGGCGAGGACAACGAGTGGGTGCTCGGTGAACTGCTCGGCATGGACAAGCGCCGGATCGCCCACCTCGCCGAGGACGGGGTCATCTAGCGCGCGTCGACGATGGTGTGGTCCGGGTGATCACGGCTCGGAGGACGACGGCAGGAGTAACTCGCGGTCGTCGACGAATCGGGTCGGTTCCGGGGCTGCTGTGCGTCGAGAAGTCGGGCACAGCATTCTGCTCAGACGCTGATGTGCGATCCCGCGCCTGGAAGCGCGAGCTCTGACGCGCGCGGAGCTGACTCCGCGCGCGTCAGGCCCGACGGTCCGCAGACAAGGACCGAAACGAGCTCCGGGAAAAAACAGTTGGCCGAGCAACTTGCGGACCGCGCCCACATAGTCTGGTGTTCCGCGACCGGTTCGGCGGCAATTCGACCGGCCGGCCAACACGGCGGTAAAGGACGGCACACTCTGGGCAGAACGGTCCGATCATCAACCAGACCGGCCTCGCCGGCCGGGGACCTCGAGCGTCGACCGCGTCACTCGGTTTCCGGGAAATGGCAAGCGACGAAGTGGTCTTCACCGAGCCGCCTCAGGGGCGGCTCCTCCGTAGCGCATTTCGCTTCGGCGTACGCGCAGCGGGTGCGGAAACGGCACCCGGACGGCGGACGCAGCGCCGAGGGAACCTCGCCGGTGTGGCCTTCAGCAGTCGGGACGGTGGACCGCGAACCGTCCACCTCGTGCAGTGCGTCGAGCAGGGTTCGGGTGTAGTGGTGGCGTGGGCGTCGCAGCACGGAGCCGACCTCGCCGATCTCCACGATCTTGCCGAGGTACATCACCGCGACCCGGTCGCTGATCGCGCGCACCACGTGCAGGTCGTGCGAGATGAAGACCAGCGACAGCCCGTCGTCGGCGCGCATGCTTTCCAGGAGGTTGAGCACCTGCCCCTGAACCGAGACGTCGAGCGACGCGACCGGTTCGTCACAGATGATCAGGTGCGGCCGCAGCACCATCGCGCGCGCGATGGCGATGCGCTGGCACTGTCCGCCGGAGAATTCGTGCGGTCGCCGGTCGCCGGCGGTGGCGGGGTCCAGACCGACTCGGTCGAGTGCCTCGTCGACGCGGCGCCCGATCTCGGCGCGATCGACACCGCGGATCACCAGGCCCTCACCGACGATGTCCCGCACCCGCCGGCGCGGGTTGAGCGCGGACGTCGGGTCCTGGAAGATCGTCTGGAGCCTAGCGCGCACGTCACGCAGCTCGGCGTCGGCGGCGCGCGTCAGGTCGTGGCCCGCGAACCGCACGGTGCCGGACGTCGGCCTCGGCAGCTGCAGCACCGCCCGCCCGGTGGACGACTTGCCGCATCCCGACTCGCCGACGAGCCCGAGCGTCTCCCCCTCCTCGACATCGAAGCTCACGTCGCTGACAGCCTCGAGCACGCCGTCCAGGACCTTGAACCGCTGGACGAGATGCTCGGCGCTCAGCAGCGCGCCCGGGCGAAGATGTTCCACGGTCGTCATCTGAGGTCACCATTCACGGGGTGGATACAGCGGTGGGCCTGCCTGGAGTTCCCGGTGTCCTGGCGCAGGGGCGGAGTCGACTCCCGGCATTCGTCGCCGACCGCGAGGCAGCGCGGGCCGAACGGGCAGCCGGCAACGGCGCCCGGCAGCGGAGGCGCACCCGGGATGGTGCGGAACTCGCCGTGCCGCGGGTGATCGCGGCGGATGATCGACTCGACCAACGCGGCGCTGTAGCGATGCCGGTGCCGGGTGAAGAACAGCTCGGTCGGCGCACGCTCCACCAGCCGCCCGCCGTACATCACGAAGACGTCGTCGGTGCGCCCGGCGATCACACCGAGGTCGTGGCTGATCAGCACCAGCGCCATGTCTCGTTCCCGCTGGATTTCCCCCAGCAGGTCGAGGATCTGCTTCTGCACCGTCACGTCGAGCGCGGTGGTGGCCTCGTCGGCGAACAGGATCTCGGGGTCGCAGGACAGCGCGGCCGCGATGGTGACCCGCTGGCGCATTCCGCCGGACAGCTGGTGCGGATACTGTCGCAACTTCTGGTCAGGGTCGGGGATACCGACCTTGACGAGCAGGTCCACCGCGCGTGCCCGCGCCGCCGCGCGGTCGAGACCGAGGTGGAAGCGCATCGGCTCGGTCAGCTGCCTTCCGATGCGCACCACCGGGTTCAGCGCGGTCATCGGGTCCTGAAAGACCACGGCCATCCGCGTGCCGAGCAGGCGGCGCTGCAAGTGGCGGCCCGGCGAGGTGATGTCCTCCCCCGCCAGCCGTGCACTCCCGGTGACCCGTGCCCCTGGCGGGGCGAGCCCGAGCACGGCACGGGTCAGCATCGACTTCCCCGAGCCGGACTCGCCCACGATGCCGATGGTCCGGCCGGCGCCCACCGACAGCGAGACGCCGTCGAGCACCGCACGCCATTCCCCGCGCACCGGCAGCGAACAGCCCAGGTCGTCGATCTCGAGCAGGTCCGCACTCACCGCTTGTAGCCGATCTGGTCCCAGAACGGCGTGCAGCCGAGCTCGAAAGTCTGCACCCCGGTCACCTTGTCGGTGAAGAGCACCCCGAGTTCGGTGGCCTGCGTCGGCAGCGTCGGCAGGTCGTGGGCGTAGTGCTGGAGGAAGGTCTCGTAGTCCCGCTTGCGCCGGTTCTCCTCCGTCGTAGTCACCGCGTCGGCGAGCGCCGCGTCGACGTCCGGGTTGGAGTAGAGCGGGTAGTTCAGCACCCCGCCGGTCGCGAACGTCGACTGGGTCACCGGATACGGGTTGAGGAAGAACGTCGCGCCGGTGGTCATCTGGAAGTTGCTCTGGCGGTAGCTCTGGATCCGCTCGGCACCGGACTGCGTGTCGATGTTCATGGTGACGTTGCGGAAGGTCGCGAGCCTGCTCTGGACGAACTGGGCCAGCTTGACGTCCTCGGCACCCGACGTCGTGACGTAAGTGAAGTCGACCCGCTTGCTCTCCACCGCGAGCTGATCGAACAGCTGCTGCGCCTTGGCCTTGTCCGGCGCCGGGTAGTCGTACTTCGAGTCGTAATAGGGAGAATCGGTGGCGAACAGGTTCTTCGGCGGCTGCACGAGACCGTGGTAGACAACCTTGGCCAGCTCGCTCAGATCCAGCGCGTAGGCCACGGCCTGCCGAGCGCGCCGGTCGTCGAACGGCGCCCGCCGGGTGTTGAAGAACAGCCCGTCACCACCGTTGACCGCCGTCTTCACGGACTGCAGGCCCGCCTTCTCGCCGGCGGCGAGCGTGCTCGTGTGCTGCACCTCGAACAGCTGCGCCTCACCGGACAACAGCACGTTCGTGGCCTGCTGCGGGTCCTCGACGACCTTCAGCGTCACCGAGTCGAGATGCGGCAAACCCCGTTGCCAGTATTGGGGGTTGCGCGCGAAGCTCATGTGGTCGCCCTTGACCCATTCCTGAAGGACGAACGGGCCGGCGCCCACCGGGTGCTGGCCGAAGTCCTTGCCCTCCTTCTGCACCGCGGTCGGTGAGGGCACGAGCGAGAAGCTCTGGGAGACGACCTGGTCGAACTGCGCGTTGGGCGAAGGCAGCGTGACCTTCAGGGTCAGCGGATCGATCACAGTGGTCTTGAGGTCCTTCGCCGCGGTGTACTGCGTCGAGTGGTTCGCCTCGACCGCGTCACGGTCGATGGTGAACTTCACCGCCGCCGCGTCGTAAGACGTGCCGTCGCTGAACTTCACCCCGGGGCGGATCTTGATCGTCCACTCCGTCTTGCCGGCATTCGGCGTAATACTCTCCGCGATGCGGGGCACCACCTTGCCGGTCGTGTCCGTGTAGGCGAGCAGGTCGAAGATCGCTTGGGTGCGGAAGGTGTCGTTGGTCGACTGCACGTAGGTGATGAGCGGGTCCATGGTGGTCGTCTCGTACTGCGCGACGAACGTCATGGAACCGCCGTTCGCAGCGACGCCGGTGGGGCCGTTCCCGCCCGTTCCAGCGGACGGGGCGCACGCGGTGATGCTCGCGGCCGAAACGACACCGACGGCGATTCCCGCGAGCACACGAACTGCTGCCGAAGCTCTGCTCATGGTTCCTCTTTTCGGACGTCTGTCCTTTGTGGCTACAGCGCGGAGTCCTTGAGCACGAACCGGCGTTGCAGCCCGTCGCCCACGACATTCAGTGCGAAGACGGTGAGGAATATCGCGAGGCACGGCGCAAACACCGGCCACGGGGAGAACGCGATATCGCTCTTCGCCCCCGCGATCATTCCTCCCCAGCTCGGCGTTGGAGGCGGTACGCCAAGCCCGAGGAAGCTCAGTGATCCTTCGGCGACGATCATCGACGCCATCACGACCACCGCGTAGGCCAGTACCGGCGGGAGCAGCCCGGGAAGGACCTCGCGGAACAGCACCCGGCGGTGGCTCGCGCCCATCGCGTGCGCGGCAAGTACGTACTCCCGTGTCATCACGGCGAGCGCGTTGGCCTTCGCCAGCCGCGCGAACGTCGGGATGTTGAGCAATGCCAGGCTGAACACCAGCGTCGGCAGGCTCGGCCTGACCGCCGCCGCGATGGCGAGTAGGAACACCAGGGGCGGAATTGCGAGCACGGTGTTCGCGAGAATGTCGACCACGGTGCCGACAACGCCTTTGAAGTAGGCCGCGATCAGGCCGAGCAGGCAGCCCACGGCGAGCCCTGCGAGCGTCGCGATCACGCCGACGGCGAGCGAAATCCGGCCACCGAAGGCCAGCCGGGACAGGATGCTCCTGCCGAGGACGTCGGTGCCGAGCAGTTGCCCGCCCAGGCTCGGGAGCTGTCCACTGTCGCCCACGGGCGTCGCGACGCTGGCCAGTGGAAGGACGCCGGCGAAGATCGCGAAGAACAAGACGATGCCCAGCCAGAACGACGCCAGCACGAGGATGGCTCGCGGACGCCGCTTGCGTTGGCGTCGCACCCGGTCCGGCGCGGTGGTGGCCGCCTCCACCGAAGGAACCGACAAGGCGACAATGCTTTTCTCTGATCTCGTCATGCCCGGCTCCCGGCTGCGACACGCGGGTCGAGGATGCCGAAAGCGAGATCGACCAGCAGGTTGATGACGATGTAGAGCAACGCGACGAAAACCACGATGCCTTGAATCGTGGGGATGTCCTTGCTGTAGATCGACTGCGCGGCGAGTGCGCCGAGTCCCGGTAGCGAGAAGATGGTCTCGACGATGATCGTGCCGCCCAGCAGCCGGCCGAAGGAAATCCCGGCCACGGTGAGAATCGAGAACAGCGACGGCCGCAGGGCGTGCCGGAACAGGATGTACCAGCGGGGCAGACCGCGTGCCCGCGCATTGAGGATGAAGTTCTCCTGCAACGTCGCCACGATGTCGGCACGCAGCAGGCGGTGGAAGACCGGGATCTCGGCGACAGCCAGCACCAGCGCGGGCAGCACGGCATGCCGCAGGTTCTCGTACGCGTCCTGCGACACCGGAACCCAGCCGAGGGGCGGAAAAACACCCGTCGTGGTGGCGAAGTAGGTCAGCACGACCGCGACCACGAACGGCGGGACGGACATCACTCCGGCGGAGACTCCGGTCGCGATCCGGTCGAACGGGCCCGGGTGCGACGCGGTGTAGATCGACAGCGGAACGGCGACCACCACCGCGCACACCAGGGCCATGACCGCCAGCTGAAAGGTCACCGGCAGCCGTTGGGTGATCTCCTGCCACACCGGAACGCGGCTGCCGATTGACTTGCCGAGGTCACCGCCGAGCGCGTGCCCGAGCCAGTCGAAGTAGCGGACGATCAGCGGCCGGTCGAGCCCGAGCTGCTGGTTGACCGCGGCGATGTCCTGCGGCCTCGCCCGGTCCCCGAGAATCGCGACCGCCGGGTCGCCGGGCATGAGGTCGGTCAGCGCGGTCGCCGCCAGCGGAACGAGAAGGAGCACCGGAATCGCCGGCCAGATCCGTCGGAGAAGATTCTTGGTTCGAGTGTTCACACGACCCACCGAATGCTCTGCCCGGCCACTCTGCCGAGATCACGGCGAGAACCGTAACCGGCCACGGCACACGAGTCAATACTCGCGTTGACAAGAATTAACGATGACGTTGACGGATGAAAAGCGCGGCTGGACGGACCATGGCCCGTCCCGTCCGTCGCTTACCAGGCCGATGGCGACGGCTTGTGGACATCCTTGTGCGGGACCCCTCCCGGTTGGGTTCCCGCAGCGGTGTCTCCAACTACGCGCCGACCTCATCGGCGACCGCGCGTAGCGCGGCCGGGTCGAGGTGGACGGTCTCGAGCGCGTTCCTGCCCGCATCCTCGGCCGGCACGTGCGCGAGCGTCGAGCGCGTCACAACTCCATCCGTCCGATCCCGCCGTCGACGGTGATCTTCGTTCCGTGCGGTTCGCTCAGCTCCGCCATCCGGTCCAGCACCGCACGACCGCTCGACCCGCTCGCCACGGCCGGGAAGCCCGTCGAGGCTCGGCTCGCGCGGCTCCACGTCATCGGGTGCAGGTCGATCGCCCTCACCCGGTGCGTGGCGGAGTCGACCTCGCAGACCGGCAGGACGAACCCTGGCCGGTGGTCGTTTCCCTCGAGCGGGCTGAGCACGGTCTTGCCGCTGATGGTGGTGTCTCGCGCGCCGAATGCGTCGAGCAGTCCGGCGTCGAACGATCGGACGCGGGGATCATTGCCCCAGCGGGTGTAGAAGTCGTGCGGCTGCGGTTCGCGGCGGCCCAGCCGGAACAGCGGGCCGGGGTCGTAGAGCACCGGCACGCCTTGGTACATCTCGATCCCGCGCATCGGCGCGTGCGAACCCTGGACGAGGACGAGCGCGGCCCCCGCCTCCACGGCGGCGTGGGCGTATTCGCGAGCGAACGCCGGTGTGCTCGACATCCGCCCGTCCGCACCGTCCCAGGCCTGGACATGCAGGTGCGCCAGGACGAAATCCGCGACCGAAGCCGCGTGACGAAGCGACTCGAGGTTGCCGGTGAGATCGTCGGGATCGCACACCGTGGACGAGATCTCCTGGCCGGCCACGACCCGGAACCGCCGGATGGAGTTGTGCAGGCCGGGCGGGTGCACGACGAACTCGTCGCCGTCACGGACGATCCAGAGGCCCAGCTCACCCATGACAGCGCACAACCGTTCGGCGGTCGCCGGGCCGACGACATCGAGATAGCGCAACGGGTTCACGCCCGGGCGCCCGACCGCGTCGGTCCTTGCCGCGCCCGCCCGCGCGAACGAGGGGAACGACGAGGTCGCCGACACGAGCGCGACGCGTCCCGCGGCGGTGTCGGCGAACGCGGGTGCGCGCGCGGTGGCGAGATCCGCGCCGGTACCGGCATGCGAGAGCCCGCGTGCGTCGAGCGCCTCGATCGTGGAGCGCAGCCCGCCGTAGGAGTAGTCGAGCGCGTGATTCGACGCCGTGGAGACGAGATCCACGCCCAGCGCCCGCAACTCGTCCGCGATCGCCGTCGGCCCGCGCATCCAGCTGAGCGCGCCTTCCGCGGCGGGGAACACGTCCGCCGCACCGAAGTCGTGCAGCGGGATCTCCAGGCGCGCGTGCGTGACGTCCGCGCCTCGCAACACGTCGAGGGCCGCGACGACCTCCGGCTCTCGGCACACCGACACGCGCGTGTTCATGATGACGTCGCCAGTGACCGCGAGCCGGTACATCGTAATCACCTACTCGGGGAAGTTGCCGCAATCGACGATGAGTGTCAGGCCGGTCGACCGCACCGGTCCCAGTGCGAATGGGCCTGCCAACCGGGAGGCCCATTCGACGTCGGCCCGTGCTTCGCCTCAGCGGTCAACGACGACCCAGTACTTGACGTAGCGGGGGATGTCCTCACTCAAGTACTTGCTCATGTCCTTCTTCAGGCCGACCGGCGGGTTGTCCGGGTCCGGGCGGACGCCCACAGCCATCAGCTTGCGCAGCAGCTCGACGTGCGCGCCACCGTTGCCGTCGTTACCGACGACCACCCGCAGGCCATAGCACTGGTGCGCCCCGAGACCGAAGCCCACGCCGTAACGCGGGGTGCCGTCCGCCGGAGTCGGCCGGTTCGGGTTGAAGTCATTCGCGTCGTCGCCGAAGATCGCGGTGTCCCGGTTGGCCAAGACGTACTCAATGTGCAGTTCCTGGTTCGGGTGGATCGGCGTGCCGTCCGAGAGGGAGTTCTCCTCCAGCGCCAGCCGGGTCTGATACGGCGCGAACGGGGCTCGCATGCGGATGATCTCCTGCAGGGAGTGCAGCAGGAAAGTCGAGTTTGTCTTGCGCTCGAGGTCGTCGGGGTGGTCGACGAACCAGCGCTGAAGCAGGTCGATGCTTTGGATGATCGACTGAGTGCTGGTACCGACCGAAGCGGCGAACAGCAGCGTCGATTCGACGATCAGCTTGTCCTCGTCCGTCCACTCTGGAGCCAGGCCGGCGGCGGCCATCTTGAGCAGGCTGTCCGGGACGTCTGTCTCCGCGATCTCACCGGTCTCGATGCGTCGACGCTGCTCTTTGTGCCACTCCAACGACGGCTTGAAGAACTCCTCGACGTAGCGCGCCTTGGCTTCCAGGGCCTGCTTGTTTACCGCGTCGCGGTCCTCGAGATAGCCGGAACTGGTCCCCGCGGCGATTGGGCCCGCGAAGGAGACCATCCGAGCGATTCGCTCGTCGGTGTCCAAACCGATCAAGCCGATGAGCTTGGCTGTGAAGTGGATGAAGACCCGCTCGAGGAACTCGACCAACTCGAACCGGTACTTGCCGTCGACGTCGGGCTCGGCGAGACGCAGCGCGAGCAGCCGGTCGGCCTCGGGCAACACGATGTCCTCGCGGATTCCGGAAAGCGCGTCGGCCCGGACCAGCGGGTTCAGCAGTTTGCGCCGCAACCGGTGCGATTCGCCCTCGACGTACATCATGGAGGCGCCGAGGAACTCACTGACGTTGATCTCGCCGTTGACCGGATCTTCCTTGTAGTTCGCGAACAAATACGGGTCATGGGTCACAGCCGTCCTGGACCGCAGCAACTTCGCAATGTCCTGAATGGTGCTGGCCCGCGCGAACGGGCACTGCGAACCGTCCACGTCCTGCGAACCCTCCACCGGCTTCGGGGCCTGCGTCATGGGGACATCTCCTCAAGTACTAGGTAGTCGTCGACTCGCGCCCACACCTACATTCGCACTCGCCACAAGCAGTGTCAACTGTTACGTTGATAGCCGTGAACGCGTCAGTGAAAGGTCCTGTTGTCGTCGTCGGAGCGGGCCTTGCCGGAAGCCGCACGTGCCTCGAACTACGCAAGCTCGGTTACGAGGGACGAATTGTCCTGCTCGGCGAGGAACCCTCCCTGCCGTACGACCGCCCGCCACTGTCCAAGGCGGTCATCGCGGGCAAACGCGAGTCCAAGCCGCTCAAGGCGGACTACGAAGGAGTCGGGATCGAGCTTCGTCTGCAGACCCGCGTCGAATCGGTCGATCTCGCTGAACGCGAGGTCGTCACGGCCGACGGGCCGGTCGCGTTCGACAACCTCGTCGTCGCCACCGGCGCCGCGCCCCTGCACTTGCCTGGGACGGGGGAGCAACTGACCCTGCGCACCGACTCGGACGCCGCAGCACTTCGTGATCGTCTGACCGAGGGCGCCCGCGTGGTCGTGATCGGGGCGTCGTGGATCGGTGCCGAGGTCGCACACGCCGCCCTGCAAAAGGGCTGCGCTGTCGCCGGACTGGAGTTCCACCCCGCTCCCCTCGCCCAGGCCCTCGGCGCCGCAATCGGCAGCCGCTTCGCCGGCTGGTGGAACGGTGCGACGCTTCGTACCTCCGTCCGCGTCGTCGCCGTCGAGCCGGATGGCGTGCATCTGGAGGGCGGCGAGGTGATCCCGGCTGACGTCGTGGTCACCGGCATCGGCGTCCGCCCTGCCACTGCTTGGTTGCGCGGCTCCGGCCTCGAGCTGCTGCCGGCCGTCGCCGTGAACGAGCGGCTGCAGACCTCCGACCCGAACGTGTACGCGCTGGGCGACGCGGCCGCCTGGTGGTCGCCGCGCTTCAAGTGTCGGATGGACGTGCAGCACTGGGACGACGCTTTCACCGCGCCCGCCGTGGTCGCGAGCGGCATCGTGCACGGCGATGCCTCCGAACTCGTGCATGACCCGGTCCCGTACTTCTGGAGCGATCAGTTCGGGCACCGCATCGAGTATGTCGGCCACCACGGCCCGTCGGACACCGTGTCGATCGACGACGGCTATGAGCGGGGCTGGACGGCACAGTGGTCCGACGCGGACGGACGACTCACCGCCGCTCTCGGCGTGGACCAGTCCAAGCTCGTCGCCGCCTGGCGCAAGGAAATGCTCACACCGCAGACGACCGGCGCCTGACCCCCGCTCCACGTGCCGGGCCGGCACGTGGAGCGGGGAAACCCGGGAACCTCACCGATCACCGGCTCCACGAACGCCACTGGGGGCGACACGTCTGCGTTCGCACCGCCCGTAGTGGTCGACGTCGAGCCACAGCGTGACCGACCACTCCGCGCCGTCACGGGCCACCCGGTAGGGCAGCCCCAGTTCGGAGAAGACCTAGATGACCTTCGCGTTTTCGGCGAGCACCTCCGCGATGAACCGCTCGATCCCCGCGGCGCGCGCCGTCGCGACGAGGTGTTCCAGCAACAAGGTCGCGATCCCGTGTGCCCGGTGGGTGCCGTCGACGACCAGGGCGATCTCGGCCTCCGCCGAGCCGGCATGCCGTTCGTAGTGGGCCACCCCCGCGAGGTCTCCCTCAAGGAAACACCCCAGCCCCGCATGAGTGTCGCCGGGCTCCCCCGCGATCCGGTTCGCCAAACTGTCCATCGCGGACGGCATGGGGCCGAAGAACCGGAAATAGCGGTCGCGTTCGTCGAGGCGGGTGTGCAGCGCCAGCACGGCATCCGCATCCGCCGGACGCAGCGTCCGGACGAGACCGACCTCGCCGTCGGCCAGCAGCACCCTGACAGGTGGATCTGCGGTCATGGCTCTCCTCGTGCACAGCGGTGATGGGCGCGGCCACGACCACGCCCACCACACGCGGCCTTCAGGCCTTGTCGACGTGGATCTTGATCTGCTTCTCGTGCGGCTGCGCGGCCAGCGGCATGGTGATCTCGAGGATGCCGTCGGCGTACTTGGCGTTCATCTTCGTAGCCTCGGCCCCCGCCGGGAGCGGCACGGTCCGGCTGAACTTCCCGTAGTAGAACTCGCTGTGCCCCCCGCCCGGGATGTGCTCGGCGAACGGCCAAGGCTGGTCCAGCCAGGCGGCGATGTTCGGCAGCGCCATCCGGGAACCAGGCAGCAGTCCAGTCATGCTCAAGCCTCTCCTCGTTTTCGGTTTCACGGCCAGGAAACTCTTGTGTGCCGCGTCGGCGACGCGGCCGGACTGCCTGAAGGCGAAGGACGAAGGCCCCCGACGAGCTGACCGGCGGCGGTGGGGACCCGCGCCGGCTCAGCGCCGCCGGGGTCCAACCGGAACGGCGGGTACTCGTCGGTCAGCAGCGCGACGTACGCGGCGACGCGCAGCGCCCACCGATCCGTCCCGAGCACGACGTCGAACACCCGCCAGCTCCAGCGCAGAACGCCCACCGTGAACTCGAACAGCGACCGCGAATACCGGGCCGTCACCAGGACCGCGGCAAAGGCCCAGATCCTCATGACGAGGTAGGCCTGCCACAGGAACGCCGGCACGATGCCGTGCGGGATGAGCAGCACCCACTTCACGAGCCACAGCCGGCGGGACAGCGGCAGTTCCAGCTCCGCCTCGACCCGGACCGGATACGGGGCGGTCATCGCTCGCGCTGCTCACCCGCGGGCACCGCGGCCAGTTCACCGGCGATGGTCCGGGCCCAGGCGCGGATCACCGGCCAATCGCGGTTGTCCCCGTCCTCCACCCGCAGGGCGGTGACCACCGCCCGCTCGGGGAAGCGCAGCCGCGCCCGTTCGATTCGGCCCCCGAAGAGCCGGTGCTCGCGGGCCGCGGTGGCGACCAGGACGTCGGAAACGTCAACGGGGTCCTCACCGGGCCGCGTCTGCTGTCCCACCGGCCCGCTCGAGAAGAGCCACACGGGGAGGCATCTCAACTCGTCCTGGTGCTCGTGTGCGAGCCGCCGGGCGCTGTCGAGCCAGTGCCCGAGGTAGACGGCGCTGCCCAGCAGCGCCGCGTCATACCCCGCGAATGACGTGACGTGCTCGGCGTCGCGCACTTCGGCCTGCGCCGCGACACCGGTTTGCTCGAGCGTCATCGTGGCCGTGGCGGCAATCTGCTCGGCGATCTCCCTGGTGGCCCCGTGCCGGGTCGCCACCGCGACGAGAATCCTCATGGCGGAACGCCTTTCGGTCGAGAACACCCACGGTGCCCGCTCGTGCGCCCGGCACGGGAGAGCAGGAAGTCCCCTCGCGTGGTGACGAAATCGGCTCCGGCCACACCTTCCGCTCCTAGCGGACGCGGGAAACACCGCTCCAGTCTGGAACTCCAAGCCAGTCCGCAGGAGGCACCATGACCCAGGACCAGCCGCAAGTACCCGAACTGCTCGGTGACGGCTTCGCGCCGCACCCGCAGTTCACGCTCGTGCGCCACACCGTCGTCGACGCACCGATCAAGGAAACCTATGCCGCGGCTCGCAACCTCGACCTGACTGATATCCACAGTGGCCTTTTCACGACGGCCGAACGGCTACGCGAGCTGCCCGCGCGCTGGCGCGGCCGCCGGCACGGTCCGCCACGACAGCCGACCCGCCTGACCGTCGACGATCTCGACAGCGGATCGGATTGGGCCCTGCTCGGTGAGCACCCCGGCACCGAGTTCGCCGTCGGCGTGGCAGGCAAATTCTGGCGTCCCCTCATCGCCTGGCGGCGCGTCGAGCCGGAGGAGTTCGCGGACTTCGCCGAACCGGGGTACGGGAAGCTCGTGATCACCTTCGGGGTCCGCCCGTATGGTGCCCACCGCAGTCTGCTGACGATCGACACGCGCGTACAGCTGACCGACCCGCAGAGCTGGCTGAAGTTCCGCCGGTACTGGCGGGTGGCCCGCCCGTTCACTCAGGCCGCCCACACGACGCTCCTGCGCACGATCTCCCAAGGTGCGCGCGAACGCAGCCTCGCCGCTTACAGCCGCACAGACTGAACTCACCACTCGAGCTTGTTCCCGCCCCGCCATCGGGAACCAGCTCGAGCTCGCCCGTCATGCTCCGGGCTCGGGTGCCGACTCCGGCACCACGTCCTTCTCGTTCTCGTCGCTTGCGCGCCGCTCGGCGGCCTGCAGGTAGCGGCGGATTGCTGTGCTGCGCCGGCCGCGCTCGGCGACGTCGCGGCGCGCGTCTCCCTCGATCCGCGCCTTTCCTTCTCGTCCACGGGGCACCTCCTGGCCTTGGCTGATCGGGTGATGACACCCGCGACGTTCCCACTCGGCCGCATCGCCGGCATCCGGATCGGTGCCCATTGGTCCGTGCTGATCATCGCGGGGCTGCTGGCGTATCTGCTTGCGACGAACGTGTTCCCAGCCGGTGCGCCGGGCACGCGGCCACCGCTGTGCTGGTCGGCCGCGGCCGTGTGCGCGGTCGTGTTCCTCGCGTCCCTGCTCGTGCACGAGCTCTGTCACGCCTTCACCGCGAGGCGGTGCGGCCTGAAAGCCGAGCGCATCACGCTCTGGCTGCTGGGCGGCGCAGCCGAGCTTCCCGAGGAACCGCGGACGCCCCGGGCCGCGCTGCTCGTGGCCGCGGCCGGCCCCGCCGCGAGCGTGGCCCTCGCCGGTTTTCCTGGGTATGGCCGTACTCGCGGCGGGGGCGTTGCCGCCGGTGGTCGTCGTGGCGCTCACCTGGCTCGGCTGGACGAACGCGGTGCTAGCGGTTTCAATTTGCTACCGGGTACGCCGCTTGACGGCGGCCGTGTCACCGAAGCCGTCGCTTGGAAGGTCACCGGCGATCATGACCGGGCACGACGAATCGCCGGCCGGGGCGGGCAGCTCCTGGCGGCCGTTCTCGTCGGAGGCGGGATGTGGGTGTTCCTGGTGACGGGTTCGTTCGAAGGCCTGTGGCTTGTGGTCATCGGCTGGTTCTTGATGTTCGCGGCGCGCAACGAACTCGTCGCGGCACCGTCACGGGAAGCGCTCTCCCGGATCCGGCTGGCCGACATCATGACAACTTCCCCCGTGACCGCTCCCGGCTGGTACACGGTGCAGGGTTTCCTCGATCTCGCGGCGGAGCTACCCTTCCGCACCTTTCCCGTGGTGTCCTTCGACGGACAGCCGGTCGGGGTCGTCAGCCTCGGGCAGCTCGCCCGCGTGCCGGAAACCACCCGCACGTCCACCCGGCTCGAGTCGGTGTGCACGAAGCCCACCGCATGCTTCGCCGGACCACCGGAAACGCCCCTGATGGAAGTGCTCGGCAGGACTGCGTTGCGGCCGGGACAGGACCTCGTACTCGTCGTCGACCACGGCGTACTCGCCGGGGTCGTCGCGCCGGGTGACCTCGCACGCGCGGTCGAACTCGCCGCGCTCGGAGCCCGCGTACGCCGGCCCGCCGAGTCCTGACCGCTCACGAAACGGGCAGCGTGAAGAACGCTTCCTCCTCCTGCGTGAAATGCAGGGTCAGCACCGCGTCAAGGCCGTAGAGCGTCGCGCGGAGGTCGTCGACCTGGTCGGGCTGGATCATCTCCGGCGACTCCCGCAGGTGCCGGTCGAGCCGGCGGGCGAGGCGGGCTATCTCGGTGTGAGTGCGGCTCATCGTCACCGTGCCCTCCACGCCACCGAGCGGTCCCGCCAACGCCGGGTACAGCTCGTGCTCAATCGGCCATCTTGACCTGGTGCGCACCCCCACCTCAGGGCACTCGCTATGACTCCACAACTGGGCGTCGCGGTGGGGTTCGGCGCGTCCGGAGTCGCCGCCGCGCTCCGACGGGCTCGCGACACTCCTTGAATCGCGCGCGGCGCGCACGACCGGGCGGCAGACGCGCCGCGGGGTGGCTGGATACGGCGTCGGTCTGACGGTCGACTTCCTCGGCTGGGTCATGACAGTGGTCGCCCTGCGGTTCTTGCCGGTTTTCGCCGGGCAAGCCGTGCTCGGCACCCAGATCGCGATCGCGGCCATGCTGGTCCGCCACGCCTTCCAGACCTCCGTGTCGGCGTGCGACCTCGTCGGATCGGCTGCGTAGTCGGTGGCCTCGGCTTGGTCGCCGCGGGTGCGACAACCCGGACGGGCCCGGTCGCGCCCGACCCGGTGGTGCTCGGTGTGCTTGCCGCGCTCGCCGCGGGCCTCGCGGCCGCCGCGCTGACGGCAACGACGTCCGAAGGCGCGGTTCCGTGCGCCGTCGTAGCGGGGCTGGTCTACGGCAGCTCGCGGGTGGCGGTCCGCGCTCTCCTTCAGATCCGAGCCATCACTCTGCTGGTGCTCTGGCGACAGCCATTGGCGTACCTCGTGATGGTGTTCACCGCGCTCCGCATCGCCATGTACGCGACGTCGCTGCGCCGCACCACCCCATCGGTGCCCAGTGCGGTCACCACCGTGACCGGTGTCGTCTTCCCTGGTGCTGGCGTTGTTGCTACTCGGCGACCGCATCCGCCCCGGGTGGTGGTGGCTGTCCGGGGCTGGGCCTCGCCCTGGCCGTCACCGGGGTGACCGCAGTGGTGCACGACCAAAACACCACCGGAACCTGGACCGAGAGCCGGACCGTCCGCTGAGCGGGCTCAGGCTCGGCCGGGCCGCGTACGCCGGGCTGCGGCCAGGCTCGCGCCCCACGCTCGAGCTCGGGCCCGTTCTCCCTCGACAAGCCGGGTTTTGCTCCCTGCCGTCTCGACGAAGAAGCTCGCCGGCGGAACCACCGGCGCGTGGCCGAGCCGGCGCAAGACCTTCGCCACCGCTCGCGCCGCCGACCCGGTGAGCCACCGCGGTTTGGCGAGCCGAGTCTCGAAGACGGCCGTGTCCAATCCGGGGGGGAGTATCTGGAACGTGGCCAGCCACTCGCGCATCCCCGGTTCGTGCGTCCGGGTCCCCTCCGGCGTCTGCTCGGCCGCAGCCTTGCGCGTGGCCGGCCGGCTCAAGCCGTGAACGTGCGTCGGCGCACCCACGACAAGCAGGTCGTGGCCCGCCAGGTCGTGGGGTGCCGTGTCCACCGGCACGACATCGGCTGCACCGAGCCCCTCGGCCACAGCACGGGCAAGCTCCTCGGTGGTACCGAACATCGATTCGTACACGATCACCTCGCGCATCCCGACCTCCCGTCAGCGCTCGAGCCGCACCGGCTCGTGGGTCACGCCCTCGATGTCGCCGGCGGCCACCTCCAGAAGCCGGTGTGCCAGCTCGCTCAAGGCCCGCGCCGCCGCGAGTTCGTCGCCGATCTCAGGCACGTCGCGATCCGACGGGTTGAGGCGCGCGGTGCCCTCGGCGTCGAGTGTCTTGGCGGCACCAGTGGTCAACCGAGCCCGAGCGTGCGTGGATCCCTCCTCCTCGCTGAGGAACAGGTCGACGTGCCACTGCTTGCTGTGCATCACTGTCTCCTCTTCTTGCCGTGATCGGCGCTGTCGAGCCATCGCGAGTGCGTGATCATGCTCGTCGCGAACGCGTCCGGCCATGTCGGCCGTCCGGTTCTCCAGCGCGGCCGGCGGCACTGGGCTCGCCCGCCGTGCCGTCCGCGCGCAGCGCGCAAACCCTGTCCATCTCCGCCAAGTCGTTCGCATCCCCAAGCTACGAGTAGTCTCGACCGAATCCGGAGAGTCGCACGGCCTTCGTCGTGACGACCATGGTCACTGCTGCGCGGCTGCAGAGGACTTTCGTCTCTGGTCGCCGACTGCCAAGTGCGGTTCACCCTCCACGAGCCGCGAGCCGACTGCGGTAGCGCCCTGTGCGAGCATCGATCCGCACCGAAGCAAAGCGGCTCAGGAATGAGCCTTCTTCGCCAACTCCGCGTACCACTCCTGCTGCCACTTCCCGGCGCGATAACGGTTCAGCGCGAACACGGAGATCCCGTAGGCCACCGCCAGCGCCAAGCATGTGACGAAGTAGAGCCCGACTGCGGCGGCTGCCGAGTTGACCACCGCGCCCGCAGAAGACGTCGGCGGAGCGACGACGGTCCCGGAGCTGTTCACCCAGATCGGTACCACGTCGCCGCGGTGTGTGCCTGCGTTCGCGTTCACCTGTCCGAGGTGGCGCACTCCATCGCGACCAAACCACATCGCGTCGGTCGGCATCGGACTGCCGACTTCCCCGCTGCGGCCCCCGACAGAGACCGGCGGCCCATCTGCGAGGAGCGTCGCGGTCGCCGAACGGTTTTCGGCGAGCTCCCGGGCGGACTGCGCCTTCTGCGCGGCGTAGACCGCCGAGCCGGCCGCTGCGGAGAACGGGATCGCGGCCAGCGCCACCAGGATCGTCACAAGCACCAGGGCGGCTTGCACCCGGTCGGAGGTCCGCGCCACCGAGCCGTGCCCGGGGACGAGCAGGTGCCACCACCGCAACAAGCGGTTCGCCGACGAGTTCATGTCCCTCACCCCTCCTTGCTGCGCAATGGATTTCCCCCCAGCATGGGCCGCACACCGGCCAGGTCGAAGAGGCCGTGTACCCGCGGCGGCGGGCCGCCGGTCCCCGCCACCCCACCGCATTGCCCCTCAGATGAGGGCCAAAGACCCTTGGCCTCTCGTCGACGCGACCGGCAGGGTCGGATCAGGAAGAAACGGAGCCCGCCATGCAGACGCGCGACATCATGACCACCCCGGTGATCGCGGTGACCCCGTCCGCCTCACTCGCGGAGGCCGCAGGTGTGATGACCGAACACGGCTTCACCACGCTCCCGGTCGTCGACCAGGCCGGCAAACTGATCGGGCTCGTCAGCGAGGTCGATCTCGTGCAGGCCGGCTTTCCCAGCGACTCCACGGCCACCGGTGATCCCGACACGGGCGCGATGCTGGGCCGCCACCGGACGGTCGCGACTGTCATGCGCACCCCCGGCTTGGCTGTGCCAGGAGGTCTCGATCCGGCCGAACTCGCCCATCGCATGACCGATGCGGGCGTGCGCGCACTACCCGTGGTGGACAACGGAATCCTGGTCGGCATGGTGACGTTCCGAGACGTGCTCCGTGCTGTGCCCGCCACCGGAAACTCCTGACGACGGTCCGCCCATCGGCGCGTCCGGCGTCGCGCTCACCGTCGTCACGTCGGTTGCCGGCCTGCGCGCCGTCATCCGGGTTGGGAGGCCGTGGCCGATGCGCAACAGGGTGTGCGGCTGCCCGATCCCGCGGAAGAGCTCCAGCAGTGGCCCGCGGGTTGCCTTCGTTTCGAAGGGCTGGGACACGAAGGATGTGGCCAGGCCATCGGCTGTCGCGGTCAGCAGGACTCGCTGCAGGACGAGACCGGCACGCACGTCCGCGGCCGTGCCGTGATCAGGCGTCAAGACGACGGCCACCAAAGCGTCTTGCTCGAACGACCGCGACGGGATGGTGGGATTCTGGTGCGAGGCCCGCAGGGGCAACGCACCCGGCAAGTCCGGCTGTGGTCCGAACGCGACCGTCGGCACGCCGTCGGAGCTCTCCGGCTCCCGGCCGGTCCACCGGGCCGACTCGGCCTGGAACGCCGCGTCGGTGGCCTGTTCGGCTTCCGCGCGCCGGACGAGCGCGGCCACCTTCGCGTAGCGGCTCGAGGTGTCGAGAAACTCCAGCAGGCCACCCTCGGCCAGCGCCGCCGACCTGAGCCGGACGCGTGCCACAGTCGAGACTGGCTGCGTGGAAAACGGGCGGCGGTTGGTGTGCCGGCGGAAGATGGCCTCAGCCAGGCGCCGGTCCGCCGGAGCCGGATGCACGTTCCCGTCGAACCGGACCACTGCGAGGAGATCATATTCGGCCGGGTCCGGCAGGATCCGCAGCGCAGCGCCGTACCCGTTGCTCCGCAACATGAGGACGAGGTTGTACACAGCCGCGCCGCACGACAGCCGTGCCTCACGCCGGGCCGGATCCGCGACCGTCAGCACCCGGCTCCGGTCGAGCCACACCTCGATCCGCGGCCCATCCACGACGAACCGCCACGGCTGGGTGTTGTGCGGCGACGGGGCGCGCACTGCCGCCGCCAGCGCTTGTTCGGCTGCGGAGGGGAAGGCGGTGCTCTTCAGGTGCTCCGGTTCGGGTCGTCGGGTTCGGTCCGCGGACCGGGAAAGTCGTCCGGCAGCAGGTCGGCGAGGGGACGTCGAGGCGACGGAGGCACCGGCACGGCCGGGTGGCCGAACCGGAAGATCGCCTGCGGCACACCGGGCAGGTCGAGCCGTTCGGCGAGCAGCTCGCGGAAGCCGCGCAGGTGCAACGCCTGGGTGAGTACCGAGCCCGCCAGACCGCGTGCGGTGGCTTCCAGCCAGGCCCGTTCTACAGCAGCGCCTGCGGCCAGGTGCTGATGCCTGGTGTCCCCGTCGGTGCAGAACACCAGAAGCCGCTCCGCCTCGAGGTGTTCGGTCAGCCGCGCGTCGTCGGGCACCGGCGTGTCCCACCGCACGAGGCCCGCGGCCGGCAGGGGTTCATCGCTCAGCGCCGCTTCAGGCACACCGTCTTCGGCGCCCAGTGCGTGGAGGCCGAACGTGCGCGCGGTCCACGAGTGCAGCTCGCGTTGGTACGCCGGGTCGGCGCGGAAGACGCGCGTGGCAAAGCCCAGCATCTCGCCCAGCGCGTCGAGGTGCCCGGGCTCGATCACCTGGACGTCCGCCTCGGTACCAGCCGCCGTCACAGCCGTGGAGTCCACTTCGGACACTGCCTCGGTCCTGAATCTCCGGCGGTGGCTCCTGCGGCGCCCGATGGCGTGGTAGCGCGCCAGGTCCGAGGCGTCCGGGCTCGCCCCGGGGACGGCGTGAACGGTGGCCACGACCGTGCCTTCGGACGGAAACGACGTCGTGTCGCACCGCCGGAGCACCCGCGCCGCCAGCTGAAGGTGCGCGAGCGCCGCGCCGCAGGACAAGAACCGGTCGCGATCCTCCGGGTCGTGTGCGGGCAGCCTGAGAGCTGTGCGCTCGACCAGGTCGACGTCGGATTTGCGGACGCGCAGCCGCCACGGCTGGGTGTTGTGGACGGACGGGGCCTGGCTCACCGCGCGGGCGAGCACCGTGATCTCAGAAGGGGCCAGGGCCACCGTCGACGGCGAGGTCGTCATCTTCACTCCTGCTCCCGGAGACGGGTACTCCGGCGCATCCCATGCTCACCGCGGCCGACTCCCCCCGCAGGGGCCCAAAGTCCCGGCCCGGGCGGCGGACGGCCCTAGCCGCCGGTTGCGCCGTTCACCGACGCTCGACCCGTACCCGAGGAAAGGCGAACCCGATGAGTTCCGCGACCCCGGCCACCGGCCGCTTCATGGACGACCGGGACACTGCGGAGCCGGTCGACGAGCATCCCGACGGCGATGTCGCTGACCTCGGTGTCGAGGCCCACGACCTCGACCGGCTTGGTCATCACCGACTCCACGAGCAGACCCGGCCCGACCGGCTCGCCCGTCAACACCCCGCTGAGGGCGTCCGACTCCGTGAAAAGACCGAGGACTCGATTATTGTCATCGACCACGGGCAGCGCGGCGATGCCGTGCCCGGTCAGCAACGCGATCGCTTCCCGCACCGAAGTAGCGGGCCCGACCCGCACCACCGGGCGGCTCATGATGTCCCGTGCGCGCACGAGGTCCCTCCTCCGACTCAGTGGACGACCGCGACTGGACAAGCCGCTTGCGCGACCAGCCGGTTTCCGGTCGAGCCGAAGAGCCCGCCGGATACGGGGCCCCGGCCACGGGTGCCGATGACGATCAGCTGTGCATCGTCGAACCCCATGAGGGCCCGCGAAGCGGAGCGGTCGCGGATCAGCCGGCTCCGCACCTGCACCTCGGGGTACTTTCTCGCCAAGGTGCCGACCAGCCGGCGAAGCTCCTCTTCTTCGCTCTGCGACTCCGCTTCGACGATCTCCTCTTCGTCCATGAGTCCCTCGTGCCACGCGTGCGCGGCGATCACCGGCACACCCCGGCTCAGAGCGGCCTCGAAGGCGAACTGGAGCGCGCAGTCGTCCTCGTTGACGCCGGCGACCACCGGGCCGTCCGGATTCACCCGCCCGCGCACCACTACCACCGGACAGTGAGCACCCGCGGCCACCCGGAGCGCGACCGAACCGATGGCGACCCCGCGCAATCCACCAATGCCGTGCGAGCCGACGACGACGAGCGAGGCTTCCGCAGAGTGCTCGATCAGCAAGTCGGCGGCGAGGCCGAGGCGCAACAAGTACTCCGTCCTGACGCCCGGCGCCGTCTCTTCCGCGACCTGCGCGGCCCGCCGCATCCAGCGGTGGGCCCGCTCGAGTAGCAGGGGGACTTCCGGCGACCGTTGCCGTGCGGTGAGGTCCGCCGTCTCGAACAGCCCGGCGTGAAACAGCTGCAGCGCGCAACCGCGACGCGCGGCTTCCTCCGCCGCCCACCGGACGGCGGCCAGCGCCACCTCCGATTCGTCGACTCCCGCCACCACAGGTGGGCGGGCTACCCTTCCGATCACGTCCTGCCTCCGTTCCCCGCCTGCGGTTCCGGCGGTGATCCCACGGTCTCCTGGTGGCGACCAGACCAGTCAGGGGCCGAAGTCCCTTCCCCATGGGACGAAAGCGCGGAATCCTTCAGCAACGTGGCCGAGTAGTCGGGTACCTCACGCTGCAGGCGCCGGTCGGTGCGGGGTGTAACCACTGTCGCGTGTCCTGGGCGGCAGCGTCAGGCCTCCCGCAGGACAGCGGGGGTAGGGGCACGCGCAAGCAGGTCGCGATCATGTTGATCCGCCCGCGCCGCTGCTGGGCGCTGTCGACGACGTACCACGGCGCCTCGGGGATACCGGTGTGCACGGCCATGCCGTTCTTCACCGGCGAGAGCAGGCGTCCGACTTCGAAACCTAGAACCGGTACTTCCGCAGCAGGTTGTCTGCGCCGACCAACAATCGCCAGGGCGAGTTCGGTGTGCCCGCGGGGGCGCAGCCGATCGTCGTAGCCGCTGGCGGCCAGGGCCTGACGGCGCACGGAGTCGGCGGAAGACGTCCCGGGACACGCGACGTCCCACCCCGTCCGGACAACCTGGCGATTCCTCGGCGACGGCAACCCGAGGCGGCGGGGCCGAAGCCACCCCTGCGGGGAGCAACCCGAGCTTGCGACCTGCGGTAGCGCCCGTTTTCCCTGGTCAAGCCACGCGTCGCACTTCCCTGACACGGAAGAGGTCACTGGTTCAATCCCAGTATCGCGCACCAGCTGAAACCGCAGGTCAGAAGCCCTGTCCCTCCCCGGAGGGGGGCTTCAGTCGTCAGATCGCGATGATCCGGCGATGGCCCCGGACCCGGGCCCGATCGCCCGTCGAGACCGTAAGTGCGGGAACCACGACACCAGCTTCGCTCGCTCCCCCGCGTACAGCGAAGCCAGCGACCGCAGCCACCGCTCGTCCAGCGCGTCCAGGATCTGGTTCACCATCGCCGGGGTCACATGGTCATAGACCCGCGCGACGCCCTCATCTTCTGCCCCAGACGCGCACGCCGCGCCACCTCAGGGATCTTGTCCTCGGTCAGCCACGTGCTGTGCGTGTGCCGGCCCTCGTGGACGGTGAAGGTAGACAGGAGCGGTGGCCGCCGCTCCCCCGCACCTGAGTCGTCGAGATCGACGCCGTCCCAGGCCGGGCGCCAGAACCGGATCCGGAAGTTCGACCGGCGCCACGAACGCCCTTCCGGCGTACTGAGCACGAGGGGATCGCGGTGGCTGTCCATCAGCTCCTCGTAGAGCACCGCGATCCCGCACGGCAGCGCTTCGAACCGAGTCCCCCAGGAGTCTTGGTTCGCCCTTCTTCGGACGGGCGTTGCCACGCCTCGTCGGCGGCCGCGAGCGCCCATCCGAGCGTGATCAGCACTCTTCCGGCCTCCCTTGTAGGCCTTCCCCCCGACTTCCTTCAGCGGTGTCCGGATTTCGATCCCGCGGCGCTCCGAGTCGTACTCGTGCCGCTGCTAATCGCTGCGCACGTATGAACAATTCGCGCGATCGTCGCTCCCGATCTTGGTGTCGCCCGTGGCCAATGTGACCCCGCCTACCCGGTGCATGACTCGACCTCGTAGACCGCGAAATTCGTGACCTTCCACGAACCGTCCACGGCCTTCGTCACCAAGTCCTCGATCCGCCGGCGCCCGCCGGGACCGTCGTCGGCGCGTTGGCCGTTGTCCGACCGGTACTTCAGCCAATTCGTTGAGTTCCCGCAGTCCGAGCCGGTGACCGACGTCGGCGTGTCTTGCGGAGTCGCCGACACCGCTTCGGGTCCTGGTGGATGGCGCTCGGCTGGGCGCACGTCGCCGCGGCGTTGCTGACGGCGTTGATCCTGGCGCCGGTGCTGATCGCCGTGCCTCGCCCGCATCAACGTGGTGCGGATGGCAAAGCGCTGCTGTCCTTCGGGCCGCGCCTTCTTGCCGGCGCGCTGGGCACCGTGCTGATCAGCAGCAGCCCATCAAAGGTTCGACAGCTCGGGTCGAAGACTCAGCTCTCCGCATGAGCCTGCCGTCGGAACCGGCTGCAAGGCCTGTGGGTGCGAGACGTCCGGAGTCAGCTGACGGGGTTGCGGCGTTCGAGGAAGACGGTGTCGTGCCATTGGCCGTCGCGTTGGGCGATGCGTTCGCGCACACCGACAGTGCGGTAGCCGGCGGAGTGGTGGAGGGCAAGGCCGGCGCGGTTGTCGGTGAAGACCGACGTTTGCAGCGTCCAGATGCCGGCGTCGTCCGCGGCCATGACTTGCTTACGCAGCAAGGCTTTTCCAATGCCGCGGCCGCGGTGGCTCGCGGCGACATAGACGGAGGTTTCGGCCACCCCGGCGTAGCAGTCCCGCGAGGATACGGGGCTGGCGGCGGTCCAGCCGACGACCTGGCCGTCGGCTTCGGCGATCCAGCGGTGGTCGGGCAGCCATTTCGCGTCGAGGCTGGCGCGGGTGGGGACGGTGGTTTCGAAGGTAGCGATGCCGGTAGTGATTCCTTCGCCGTAGATGCGACGAACGGCGGCCCAGTCACCGGGTTCCAAGGCGCGGACGGTGACATCGGCGGGCACGTCGTCCGGGCAGCACGGGCGGGGGCCAAGCAGGCCCATGACGGCGTCGGCGGCGTGCGGGAGGCCGGAGCAGCAGGCTTCGTTGACGGTGACGACGGTGGCGGTGCCGACCTTCTCCAGGTGCACGAACCCGACGTCGGCGAGTTTGCGCACGTGGTGGGATGTGGTGGATTGGCTGGTGCCGAGGATCTCGGTCAGCGCACCGATCGTGAGGCCGCGCGGCGTGGTCGCGACGGCGTGCAGGAGCCGGACGCGCACGGGCTCGGCCAGGCAGGCGAACCACTCGGCATAAGTGGCAGCGTCCGTGGTGGGCAGGACCTGGGCCTGAGGCAGCGCGATCGGCATGCCGCCAGTATATCGATCCGAATCGATGGTTGCATCCATCGATTTCGGTCGATACTCTCCAAACCTAGTTAATCGAGCAGGATCGATGGAGGGTGTTGGGGATGGGCGAGTACCCGGTCTTGGTCGTCGGTGGGGGCCCGGTGGGGCTGGCGGCGGCAGCCCAGCTGCTGGAGCGGGGGCTGGAGCCGCTGGTCCTGGAGCGCGGAGAGCGCGCCGGCGCGGCGGTTGCGGAGTGGAACCACGTCCGGTTGTTCTCGTCGTGGTCGGAGCTGGTGGACTCGGCAGCTGGGCGGTTGTTGGAGCCGAGGGGCTGGGTTCGCCCAGACGGGAGCGGGTATCCGACCGGCCGGGAGTGGGCCGAGTCGTACCTGCAGCCACTGGCGGACGTCCTCGGTGACCGGGTCCAGTTCCGCTCGGAGGTCGTCGGCGTCGCGCGGCGTGGGCGGGACCGGGTGGTGGACAGCGGCCGGGCCGAGGAGCCGTTCTCGGTACACGTGCGCGCCGCGGACGGGGGTGAGTGGCGGGTGCTGGCGCGGGCCGTGATCGACGCGTCCGGCACGTGGGGTGGCGTGAACCCGCTCGGCGGTGAGGGGCTGCCTGCGACCGGGGAGCACGCGGCAGCAGACCGGATTGCCTACCGTGTGCCCGATCTGGCCGACCCGGCGATGCGGGTGCGGTACGCGGGCGCGCACATCGTGGTGGCCGGCAGCGGGCATTCGGCGCTCACCGCGCTGGTGGCGCTGGCCGCGCTCGCCGAGGAGAACGCGGGCACGCGGGTCAGCTGGGTTTTGCGCCGCGGCGGGATCGGGAACACCTTCGGCGGCGGCGAGGCCGACCAGCTCCCGGCGCGCGGTGCGTTGGGGTTGCGCGCGAGGGCCGCGGTGGAGGCCGGGCTGATCACCGTGGTGACCGGGTTCCGCACCGAGGCGGTCGAGCGCGACTCCGCCGGAAGGTTGACGCTGGTGTCCTCGGCCGGGCAACGGCTGGAGGAGGTAGACGAGGTGGTGACCTTGACCGGGTTCCGTCCGCAGCTGGAGTGGCTCTCAGAGATCCGGCTGGAGCTGGACCCGACGTTGCAGGCGCCGGTGCGGCTGGCGGCGCTGGTCGATCCGAACGTGCACTCGTGCGGCACGGTCTACCCGCACGGGGCGAAGGAGCTACGGCACCCCGAGCAGGACTTCTACCTGGCCGGGATGAAGAGCTACGGGCGGGCGCCGACGTTCCTCGCGCAGACCGGCTACGAGCAGGTCCGCAGCATCGCCGCCGAGCTGGCCGGCGACCACGCGGCGGCCGAGCGGGTGGAGCTGATCCTGGCCGAGACCGGGGTCTGCGGTGGTGCCGGGCTGTTCGACGAGGCCGGGCCCGGGACTGCGGGGGGTGGGTGTTGCGCGCCGGCCGAGCCGGAGGTCCTCACGCTGTCAGCGCCTCCTCACGCCGAGAACTGATCAGCGTGGCGGACACGACGTCGGCGCAGCCTGCGACGCTTCCGGCGTCCGGGCTGCGCCGGGTCCTGGCAGTCCTGTGCGTCACGGAGATCACCAGCTGGGGCATCCTGTACTACGCGTTCCCGGTGCTGGCACCGGACATCAGCCGGGACACGGGGTGGCCCGCCCCGGCGGTGATCGCCGCGCTCTCGGGGGCGCAGCTGGTGTCGGCCCTAGCCGGGATCGCGGTCGGGCGGTGGCTGGATCGGCGGGGTCCGCGGACGGTGATGACCGCGGGATCGCTGCTGGCGGTGCCGGCGGTGGTGCTGATCGCGACCGCGCAGAACCTGGGGTGGTTCATCGCCGCGTGGGCGCTGGCGGGCCTGGCGATGAGCGCGGTGCTCTACCCGCCCGCATTCGCCGCCTTGACTCGTTGGTACGGGCCGCGGCGGGTGTCGGCGTTGACTGTTCTGACTCTCGCCGCGGGGCTGGCCAGCACCGTGTTCGCCCCGCTGACGGCGCTGCTGGCGGCGCACCTGGGCTGGCGCCACACGTACCTCGTGCTATTGGTGATCCTGGCGGTGATCACGGTTCCCGGGCACCTCTGGGGGTTGCGCGGGCCCTGGCCGCAGGTGGAGCACTACGCCGACGCACACGAGCACATGGATCCGTCGACAGTCGCGCGCAGCGGGGCGTTCCGCACGCTGGTGGTGGCGCTGAGCCTGGCGACGTTCTCCGTGTTCGCGGTTGTGGTCAACCTGGTGCCGCTGCTGACCGAACGCGGTGTCGGCGCGGGCACGGCCGCGGTCGCGCTCGGCCTCGGCGGCGCCGGGCAGGTCCTGGGCCGGCTCGGCTACGCCACCCTGACCCGGCGCACCAGCGTGCGGACCCGCACGGCATTGATCCTGCTCGCCACCTCGCTCACCACCGCCCTGCTGAGCGTGCTCACCTCGACCGCGGCCCTGATCGCGGCGGCGGTCATCGCCGGGATGGCGCGCGGGGTGTTCACCCTGTTGCAGGCCACCGCGATCACCGACCGCTGGGGCGCCGCGCACTACGGCCGGCTCAACGGGCTGCTCTCGGCACCGATGACCATCACCATGGCGCTTGCTCCGTTCGCCGGCGCCGGCCTCGCCTCCCTCTTCGGCGGCTACACCCCCGCGTTCCTCGTCCTCGCCGCGGTCAACGTCGCCGCAGCCGTGCTGGCCTTCGCGGCCAACCCCATCCGGAGAGCCTCGTGACCGACGCGCACGCGATCGTCATCGGCGGCGGCCAAGCCGGCCTCGCCGCCGCCCACGCCCTGCTCACCCACGGCCTGCGCCCCGTGTTGCTGGACGCCGGGGCCGAACCGGTCGGGTCGTGGCCGCGCTGATACGACATCCTCACCCTGCTTGCCCCGGCCCGCCACAGCAGCCTGCCCGGTCTCCCCTTCCCCGGCGACCCCGACCACTACCCGCACTGCGACGAGGTCGTGGACTACTTGCGCCGCTACGCCGCGCGCCTCGACGCCGACATCCGGACCCGCCACCGGGTCACCACCGTTGCCCGCGATGGCGACGGCTTCACGGTGCGGGCCGGCAACGGCGCCACGTTTGCCGCACCGGCGGTGATCGCCGCCACCGGCGGGTTCAGCCGGCCGCACCGGCCCGCTCTGCCCGGGCTCGGCCGCTTCACCGGCACCGTCCTGCACTCGGCCGAGTACCGCACTCCGGAACCGTTCGCGGGACAGCGCGTGATCGTGGTCGGCGCCGGCAACTCCGCGGTGCAGATCGCGGCCGAGCTCGCCGCCCACGCCACCGTCACCGTCGCCACGCGCGCGCTCGTCCGCTTCGCGCCGCAACGCCCCCTCGGGCGCGACGTGCATTTCTGGTCGGCCGCACATTTCTGGTCGGCCGCAGTCGGGTCCGATCACCTGCCGATCGGGCACCTGCTGCGGACGAAACCGGCATCCCCCGTTGTCGACGCCGGGGTGTGCCGGGCTGCGATCGTCGCGGGCCGTCCTGATCAACGGCGTATGTTCACCCACGTCGAGGGCAACACCGGGCACTGGACGGACGGGCGTACCGACGAGGCCGACACCATCATCTTCGCGACCGGATTCCGCCCGAACGTGTCCTATCTGGACGGTACTGGCGCGCTCAAAGACGGGCAGCCCAGGCAGTCGCGGGGCCTGTCCACGACCGTGCCGGGCCTGGGCTACGCCGGGCTGGAATGGCAACGCCGCTTCGCCTCCGCCACCCTGCGCGGCGTCGAGGGAGACGCCGCCTACGTCGTCACCAGGCTGGCCACCACGATGTCACCCGTGCGTCGGCGGTGCTGCCAGCCGATCGGCTAACACGTTCAGCGCCTCACTCCGGGGCCGGTAATGGATCGACGTGCCGCGGCGCTCGGCGTCGTCGACCAGGCCGGCTTCGCGCAGCAGTTTCAGGTGGTGCGAGATCGTCGGCCCGGAGACTTGGAATGCTGCGGCCAGATCGCTCACGCGCGCGCCGTCGTCGCTGGTGCAGATCAGCGAGAGCAGCCGCAGCCGGACCGGGTCGCCCAAAGCCTTGAACCCCGTCGCCAGATCCGCGGCATCCTCAGCCGACAACGGCGCCTCCGCCAACGGCGCGCAGCAGGCGCCGGGCGGAGGCGTCGAGTCGGGCACGAGGTGATCTTCGCAAACGCAGGTCAGTCGCCGTGCTGCTGGGTCCACGCATGCGTTGCGACCTGCACCGCGTCGTAGGGGCTCCCCAGGGGCGGGGTGTAGGAGAGGTCGAGATCTTCGACGTATCGGTGGCAACCCGAAATTCTCCGTCCACTGTGGATAGCGCGGTGGCGGTGGTGGAGCGGCGCACTGGGATCGCGTAGCGCTTTTCGTAGGCCGCCAAGTAGTCCACGACGTGCGCGGCATCCGGGTACTCGGGCCCGGGCTGGGACGGCATGGGCCAGCCCGGCAGGGAACTGAACCGGGCCGGAGCGGACAGCCGCAGCGCCTCCCACGCATGCGACCACGCGCCACCCGGAGTGGGCCGGGCGTGGAGGACGAGGAAACTCAGCTCGGCGGAGGTGGTAACCGGCGGCGAGCCCAGTTTGCCCGCCGCCGATCACCACGACATCTGCGCTGCTCAGTTCGGCGCGTCGACGGCCTTGTCGGCCCAGCGCTTGCGCAGCCACAGGCTCACGTAGACCAGCCCAACGAGGACAGGCACCTCGATCAGCGGCCCGACCACCCCGGCCAGCGCCTGCCCGGACGTCACGCCGAACACTCCGATCGCCACGGCGATGGCGAGTTCGAAGTTGTTGCCCGCCGCGGTGAACGCCAGCGTCGTCGTGCGCGAGTAGGACAGCCCGGAGGCCTTGCCCAGCAGATAGCCGCCGCTCCACATGATCGCGAAGTAGACCAGCAACGGCAGCGCGATCCGCGCGACGTCCAGCGGCCGAGAGGTGATGTTGTCACCCTGCAACGCGAACAGCATGACGATGGTGAACAGCAGCCCGTACAGCGCGACCGGCCCGACCTTGGGCAGGTACTTGCTCTCGTACCAGGCGCGACCCTTGGTGCGTTCCCCGATCCGGCGCGAGAGGTAGCCCGCCACGAGCGGGATGCCGAGGAAGATCACCACCGACAGCGCGATCTCCCACGGGGAGAAGCTGATGCTCTGGCTTTGCAGGCCCAGCCAGCCGGGCAGCACGTCGAGATAGAACCAGCCCAGCACCCCGAACATGATCACCTGGAACACCGAGTTCAACGCGACCAGTACCGCGGCGGCTTCGCGGTCGCCGCAGGCGAGGTCGTTCCAGATGATCACCATGGCGATACAGCGGGCGAGCCCGACGATGATCAGCCCGGTGCGGTACTCGGGCAGGTCCGGCAGCAGCAGCCACGCCAGTGCGAACATCAGCGCCGGCCCGAGAATCCAGTTCATCAGCAGCGAGAGCACCATCGTGCGCTTGTCGCGGGTGACGGTGTCGAGCTTGTCGTAGCGGACCTTGGCCAGAACCGGGTACATCATCAGCAGCAGTCCGAGCGCGATCGGCAGCGACACCTGCCCGATCTTCACCGCGTCCAACACGCCCTGCAGCCCGGGCACCACGCTGCCCAGGAGCAGCCCGAGCGCCATCGCGGCGATGATCCACACCGGCAGGAACCGGTCCAGGAAGGACAGTTTGCGCAGAACGTCGGCGTCGGCCGGAGTCGCGGTCTTGTCGGCGGTCTGGGTCACGAGCCGGTCCTCCTGGCAGCGTTCGGGGGCGTCGGGGCAGCGCGGGGGTCACGCATCGAGCAGCTCGGCGAGCAGGCCACGGATCCGCCGGTCGATCTCGTCCCGGATCGGGCGCACCGCGTCCACGCCTTGGCCGGCCGGGTCGTCCAGGGGCCAGTCCTCGTAGCGCTTGCCCGGGAACACCGGGCACGTGTCTCCGCAGCCCATGGTGATCACCACGTCCGACGACTCGACGTCGTCGGTGGACAGCTTGGTCGGCACCTCGGTGGCGATGTCCAACCCCCACTCCGCCAGGGCTTGCGCGGCCGCCGGGTTGACTTTGTCCGCCGGCTCCGAGCCCGCCGAGCGGACCGCGACCCGGCCCAGGGCGTGGTGCTGCAACAACGCCGCCGCCATCTGTGAACGACCGGCGTTGTGCACACACACGAACAACACTTCGGGCACTCGGGTCACCGTGGATTTCCTTTCAGGATCAGGGAATGTCATGAAGACAGCTCGCCGAGCAGTCCGCGCACGCGGGCCTCGAGCTCGTCGCCCGCGATCCTGCAACCGCTCCCGCGCGAACGTCCCGCGCAACCGGTCGGCCAGCTCGTCCACGATGCGCTCGAGCTGGGCGTCCGCCTCGTGCACGGGCAGGCCCCGCGAAGGCTGCACCATGACGCTCTCCTTGGATTGACTTATCTCGATCCAAGTGAACGCGATTGGATCGAACTTTGTCAATCCACGAGGTATGGTCAGAGGGGAGACACACACGACACGACGGGAGGGCGCATGACGGTCGAGCACCAGCACAGGACCCCGGTCCGGGTCACCCTCCTGCTCGCCGAACCCGCCGCCGTCGTCACCGACACCGACGCCACCGACGCGGCCAAGCTCTTCAAAGCCCTCGCCGACCCCCTGCGCATCCGACTCGTGTCCCTCATCCGCCACTCACCCGGCGGCGAAGCCTGTTTCTGCGACCTCGCCGAAGAGTTCGACATGCCCCAGCCGACGCTGAGCCACCACCTGCGCGTCCTCGTCTCCGCCGGCATCCTCACCCGCGAACGCCGAGGCACCTGGAGCTGGTACAGCCTCGTCCCTGAGCCACTGGAAAGCCTGCAGAAGCTGCTGCAAGCCGGCGGGCCACTCGTCGACCGCCTCGCCCCCGTCGACAACGCCGGGCGCGAAAACCGCTGCTGACACCGCAGCCGTTAGAGGCGTGCCAGCGGCCGGCCCGTTGCACCGCCTGCCCGGCAGCAACGTCGAGCGGGCTCGCGCCAGCCGGCGCTTGGCGAACTCTCGTACGGGCTTCCGCTCGCTGCAGCGTCGGCACCACGCGTATTTCTGTGCCACGGCTTCGGCGTTGGCGGTCACTCGTCGAGATCGTTCTCATCAGCGTTGGCGATCGGATTGTCGTGCAAACAGGCGAACAGGTAACAGGGCTTTGAGGGCACAGACATGTGCTCTTTATGTGCCGACGATGTGCCACTCTTGTCAAGCTTGGGAGGAGCACTAAGCCTTGAAGGGCGACATCGAGACCTACCCCGAGGGCGGCCAGTGGAAGAACAAGGTCGAGGGCAGCAGTCGCCCACACCCACGACCCGAAGGACGCCGCCGCCTCCCAGGGCCGCGCCGGGAAAACCTCGGGCGTCAACCTGCGCCGCGACAGTGACGTGGTGGCGCTCACCGCTCCGGCGAATTCGACGTGCTCACTACGCCCCAGCTGCAGGTCGCGATCCGCGAAGCGCTCCGCGATGCCCCGACAGTGCTGGTACTCGATCTGACCGAGGTCGCGTTCTTCTCCTCAGCCGCGATCCGCGCAGTCATCGAGGCCCGCGACGCCACCGGCGACCACATCGAGCTGCGGCTTGCGGGCGGGCACTACCTCGCCCGCACCCTAGCTGATGTCCCCAGCCGGCGAATCCGACCCGGCCGCGAACCATGAGCTGCGGGCCTGCCGGCCCGCCACCGTCGATACGTCACCGTTTTACGGCACGAGATGGCCGGCTGGGTCAGAGCCCACCAGCTGACCGGTGATCTCGCCGCCGACGTCGAGCCGGCGACCTACGAGTCGTGCGAACTACCGTACGGCCGTTGCGAAGCGCCTTTGTAGCCCTCCGCGGCCTCACCGGGATCCGGGCCGATTTCCTCGCCCCGACGGGTGGTGCTGTCGCCGGCGCCGAACGGCGAGCCAGGCTCCATGTCCGTGTCCGAGAGGGTACCGCCGGGTGAGTAGTCGCGGTGGGGGTCGGGCTCGTGGTCCGGCTTTTCGCGGGCTTTCCTGGCGCCCTCGGCGGCGGCCGCGCCCTCGGTGCCGATGTCCTCAGACCAACCGTGCTGGTCTTCCTGGCCGGCCATGACGCGCTCCTTTCGGCCGGAATGGGTGCGGCCCGAGCGGGCCGTATTCCCGACGCGTACCCGGCTCGGAGGCAACCAAACGCCCGGCAATTTCAGGGCGATGCAGACGACCCTCGATCACTCCTCCCGCCCGCGCCAAGAGTGCTGTCGCTGACAGGCGACAGAGCCGGCCGCTAGCGGCTGCCGGGGCCCTTGGCTCCACCACCTTTCTCCTCGCCCTTGTCCTTGCCTTTCTCCTGATGGTCCTTCGCGTCCTCGGCGTGCGGTCGATCGTGAGCGTGCGGTGTGCCCGCTCCGGCTCGCGGCGCGGGCGCCAGCCCGGCCGGCACGGGCCCAGCGGCGTGCTGCGGTGTACCCGCCGTGGCGGTCGGCACGGTTGGCGCGGCAGGCGCAGACGACGACGGTGTCGGAGGCGACGCAGCCACAGGCACGCGTTCCGGCGTGGGGCCTGTGGCGTCCGGCCCCGTGAACACCGCTGCGAGCACCGCCGCGACGATCGCGGCCGCAACACCGCCCCCCGACATGGCCAGTGCTCGTCGACGCCACGGAGAGGGCGTTGCCGGGATCCCGCCGGCGGCCACGGTGGCCGTCGGGTGGCGCAGCATCTGCAAGGCTTCTTCTGCGGTGGGCCGACGCCCGGGTTCGCGGGCAGTCATCCGCTCCAGGACGGGCGCGAGCGGGGCGGGCAGCCCGGGAGGAACGCGCGGAGGCCGGTGCAGCCGCGCCATCGCCGACTCAGCGATCGTGCCGGGGTACTCGAGCGCTGCGGTCAGGCACTCCAGCAGGATCAGGCCCAGTGCGTAGATGTCGGCGGCGGGCCCGGCCGATTCACCGAGAATCTGCTCCGGCGCGAGGTACGCAGCCGTGCCCGTCACCATGCCGGTGCCGGTGATGCGGGTCGCGTCGAGCTCGTGCGCGATGCCGAAATCGCCGATCAGCGGACCGTCGCGCCCGAGCAGGATGTTCGCGGGCTTGAGATCTCGGTGCACGACGCCTTGAGCGTGGACGTACGCCAGCGCCTCGACGAGGTGGACGGCCAGGCGGGTCACCTGCTCGGCGGGCAGCGCCCCGGCGAGCAGGCGTTCGGCAAGATTCTCACCGTCGACCAGCTGCATCACCAGGAACGGCCGGCCATCGTCGGTACCGCTGTCCAGCAACGCCACCACGTGCGGATGGTCAATACTCGCCTGGACAGTCTTCTCGCGCAGCCGCCGCATCTGCTCGACCGCGACGACGTTTCGCTCGTACACCTTGACCGCGACGTCTCGACCAAGCCGACGGTCGAAAGCCCGGTAAACACGCGCCGTCCCGCCACGGCCGATCAACCGCTCCACGTCGTACCGACCGCCGATCGAGACCGATGCATCGTCGCGAGGCCCAGCGGGAAACATGTCAGCGCTTCCCAGTGACAACCTCGGAGAGGTGGCGTCGACGCCGCCCGCTCGCTCGTCCGCCATCGGCAGGTACCCCCGTCTCTTGGTCGCCAATAGCTACCCCGCAGGCACGACCGGGCAAACGGCAAATTGGCAACGCCTCTGCTGCGCGCCGACACCGCCTGCTCGCGACGGGGCATCCGGTTCACCGCCGCGCAAACGGGTAGCCGAGTCCTCATGGACGGGGCGGGGACGACGATCGGGGTCGAGGAGGAGTTCCTCCTCGTCAATCCGCGCACGGGCCGGACGGCACCGTGCGCGGACCGCGTGCTGGCACGCTGCGGGTACCACGGCAAGCTGCCGGAAGGCGCGATCGTGCAACGGGAGCTGCGCCCGACGCAGCTGGAGCTGGCCTCCGGCGTCTGCGCTAGTGCCGAGGAGCTGCGGGTCCAGCTGACCACCGGGCGCCGGTTGCTGGCCCAGGCCGCGGCCGCGGAAGACTGCGCGCTCGTCTCGTCCGGCACGCCCGTGTCGCTACCGGGCCGTGGGGCGCAGCCGGAGCCGCAGGGCCGATACGCGGAGATCCACGAGGCCTACGGCCCCCTCGCCGCCGACTACGAAGCTTGCGGCTGCCACGTGCACGTCGGCGTCGACGACCCGGACACGGCCGTCGCGGTGGTGAACCACCTCGGCCCCTGGTTGCCGGTGCTGCTGGCGCTGTCGGCCAACTCGCCGTTCGCCGACGGCCGCGACACCGGCTACCACAGCTGGCGCATGGTGCTGCAGACCCGCTTCCCCGGTTCCGGCGTCGCTCCACACTTCCGCAGCCACGCCGAGTACCAAAGCACGGTGGACACGCTCGTGACGTGCGGGGCGCTCGTAGACCGCAACCAGAGCTTCTGGCTGGCCCGGCCATCACCACGGCTGCCGACGGTGGAACTGCGCGTGGCCGACGCCGCCGCGACCGTCGACGGCGCGGTACTGCAGGCCGTGCTGTCCCGCGCCCTCGTGCGGACCGCGCTGGCCGCCCTGGAGCGCGGGATCGAAGGACCGCGCCTGTCGCCGCAAGTGTGTGCCGCAGCCGTCTGGGCCGCCGCGCGCCACGGCCTCACCGGGCCCCTGGTGGATCCCCGGCTCGAGCGGCAGCGCCCGGCCGCCGACCTCGTCGACGACCTGCTCACGCACACCGCCGGCGCGCTCGAGGAAGCCGGCGACCGCGCCCTCGCCGAATCGCTGGCCGGCCGACTGCTCGTCGACGGCACGGGGTCGGCCGCGCAGCGCTCCGCGGCGACCGGCGGGCTGCGCGCTGTGGTGCAGCTCCTCGAGGAGCGCACCGTGCCCGTCTCGGGGCATGAACCGGCCGCCGCGGGGTAACCCTCCGGCCATGACGACTCTGCAGTCCGCCGCCCTCCCCACGGCCCGTGGGCCGTTGTCGGCCGCCGTCTCCGAGACCCTGTCCGCTCCCCCGCCAGGGCGCACGCTTTCGGTCGACGCGATCGCGGACGCCGACCCGTTCGGCGACGACCTGCAGCTGGCCCTGCACCTGTGTTACGAGCTGCACTATCAAGGCCTGCCAGGCGTCGACGCCTGCTGGGAGTGGGACCCCGAGCTGCTGCGGCTGCGGGCCGCGCTGGAAGAGCGCTTCCTGAGCGCGTTGCGCGCAGCGGCGCCCGGTGGCGACGACGTCGACAACGAGTTCGCCACGCTACTGGTCGAGCCGATCGACGCGGCCGGCGTTTCCCACTACCTGCGTGACGAGGGCGAGTGGTGGCAGGTGCGGGAGCTGTTCGCCCACCGCTCGATTTACCACCTCAAGGAAGCCGATCCGCACGCGTGGGTCATCCCGCGGCTGCGGGGCCGGGCCAAGGCGGCGCTCGTGGCCGTGGAGTTCGACGAGTACGGCGGCGGCCGCCCGGAGTACGTCCACTCGCGCCTGTTCGCCGACCTGCTGCGCGGCGCCGGACTCCCCGACGACTACCTGGCACTGCTGGACCACGTGCCCGCGCCGATGCTGGCGATCGTCAACGCGATGTCGCTGTTCGGGCTTCACCGCGCGCTGCGGGGCGCGCTCGTCGGCCACTTCGCCGCTGCGGAGGTCACCACCGCGCCTTCGGCGCAGCGCATGGTGCAGGCGCTCACCCGGCTCGGCGCGGCCGCGGAGTGCAAGTTCTTCTACACCGAGCACATCGAAGCCGACGCGGTACACGAACAGGTGATGCGCCACGACGTCGTCGACGACCTGCTCGATCAGGAACCGGCGCTCGCAGCAGACGTTGTGTTCGGTGTGCAGGCTACGAACCACCTCGAGGACCACCTCGGCGAGCATCTGCTGGGGTGCTGGCGCGCCGGGCGGTCCTCATTGCGTCAGCCGTTGCCTTGAGCGCGGACCCGCTTGCGGTGGCTGGTGTCGCACAGCGGGAAGCACTTGCTGCGTCGGCAGGTGCACACGGCCACAAGGAATCGGTCGGAGCGCACGACGTCGCCTTCGGGCGTCTGCAGCTCCACCGGTCCTTCGATCAGCAGCGGCCCACCCGGGACCATCCGCACCCGCCGGCGGTTCCGCCCCTCACCGGTCGGCACGGAGCACCACCAGTTCCTCCTCGCGCACCCGCGGGGCCACGAAGCCGGACTGCTCGAGGAAGTCCGTCCGTCTGGAAAGGACCGGTCCGAACGGGACCATCGCCCGGGCGACGACCCGTGGACGCAGCCCCGCGGCAGCGAGCAGGCGAGCCGAGCGGTCCACCCCCGACATCACCGACTGCACCAGCAACAGGAACCCTCCGGGCGCAACGAGTGCTGGGGCGCCCTCGCACAACGGGTCCAGCACCGCGCGTCCGTCGGCTCCGGCGTCACACCGGCGGTCGGGCCGCGCCCGTTCCGGCGACACCGGCACGTACGGCGGATTGGTCACGACGACGTCGTAGGGACCGCCGGCCGCAGCGGCGAGGAGGTCGCCGTGGCGCACGCGCACCGGTAGCCGGCGCAGGGCCGCGTTCACCCGCGCCGACGCCAGCGCCCGCCGCGAAAGGTCCACGGCCAGCACGGTTTCCGCTCCCGCCCGGGCGAGTGCGATGGCAAGCGCGCCCGTGCCGGTGCACAAGTCGAGCGCGCGGACGCCGGCGGGCACCCCGGCCCGGCGCACCGCGGACGCCAGCAGGCACGTGTCGGCTTGCGGACGGTAGACGCCGGGCAGGCGGAGCAGGCCGCGCGCGGGCAGTGCCGACCCGGCAGGGAACGCGGGCAGCATCTCCCGCAGGGTCGTGGCGCCGAAGGCGTTCTCGTTCGCTTCTGCCGCGGGTACGGTCGTCATCAGGGCCTCCTCGGCGTCGGGGTCACAGCCGATTACCCGTCGAACGACCGGGCAAACTTCGCGCTGTCGGGCCGAAACCGGCTTTCGACCCGGCACGAGCGGATGCGCCGGGGCATGGCGACTCCGCCCTTCCCGCTCTCGCGGCCGCCGGACTCGTGCCAGTGCCACCGGATTCCGGCCGGCACACCGGAAAGCTGCTTCGTCCCAGCGCCACAGCCGCAACCTGCGCCGGGTGCTCTGTCTCCCCGACCGGATCAGCGTCATCCGAGGGAGACCCGATCGCGTCCTCTACCTCACCAGCGCGGCCGAGGACGCCGAAACGCCCAAGCCGTCATCGCCCTCGCCCGCCGACGAGTCGATGTGCTCCGGACACCGCTGCAACGACCTGATCGAAAGTCCGTCCGACAGCCTGTTGGCTCGCCCGGTGATCGACTTGCCGCGGTTGAACTCCCGGGGCCGGGGGCCCGGCCGCGATCGAGCACGACGAGCGGCCGGCAACCGGGCGCGGCAGTACCTGCGCGGTGCAACTCGGTAGTGCGACCGGATTGCCGCTCCGCGTCCGCGTGTTCGCGCCTCGGAGCTCGCCTGGTCGCCCGGCCGTACCAGTTGGCATCGGCGGGCGGGATCGGGTCAGCGGGCCTCGATCACCGTCTTGAACTCCGCCGCGGCGCGCTCGACCTTCCGCTCCGGGTCCGCCAGCAAGGACGCCACCGCCTCGCCGAGCTTGCCGGCCGGTGGCTCGTAGTCCAAGGAGATCTCCACGCCGGTCCGGCCGTTGCCCTTGTCGTCGAAGCGGACGACACCGGAGTTCTTCACGTCCGGGTCGGCGTCGTCGACCGTGGTCCAGGCGATCTTGCGCGGAGGCGCGTCCTCGGAGATGCGGGCCTCCCACTCGACCGTGGTGCCGACAGGCCCGGCCACGATCCAGCGGGTCCGCAAGGCGTCTCCGTCCACGGCTTCGACGGACTTGACGTCCGAGAACACCTGCGGCAAACGCGTCAACGGACGCCACCAGTCATAACATGCCTGCGCAGGGGCCTCGACCTCGACGTAGTGCGCGACAGCAGCCACCATGACCTCCTCGATCGTTCGGGGAACCGGGCCCGGTCGGCCTCGGCGGAACTCACCGCTTACCCGGCCCGGCCCACACCGCAAACGACCCAGGCGAGTGGGCCATGCCATCCGGCGGAGGTTTCGGACCGCGGACGCCGGGTACGAGTAGGCAACGTCCCTGGAAGAACGGAGCGGCTCGTGGTCGAAGTGACACGCACCTTTACCGTCGCGACCGGACCGCGCGAGGTGGTGGAGTACCTCAAGGATTTCGGCAACGCCACCGATTGGGATCCCGGGACGCAGTCGTGTGAACGCCTCGGCAGCGGGCCGGTCGCGGTCGGTGCCCGCTGGCACAACGTCTCCAAGATCGCCGGCGTGGAAACCGAACTCACCTACGAGCTGACCCGACTCGAGCCCCGCCGGGGGTCTTCAGCGGCAGCAACGACACCGCCACCACGGCCGACGACATCAGCGTCGCTGCGGCCGACGGCGGTGCCACCCTGACCTACCACGCCACGATCGAGTTCCACGGCGCCGCGAAACTCGCCACACCGATCGCCAAAGCGGTGTTCGAAAAAGTCGGCAACGACACCGAAAACAGCCTCGTCCGCATCTTCGGCGCTCCACCCGACCGGCGCGGCTGAGCCGGTACAGACGCCGCGGCGCGCCCGCCGGTTTCAGCCGACGGGCGCGCCGGCTGTCGGCCCGGAGGCCCGGGCGAATCTTGTTCGGGTGGTGTACCGCTGTCCGCCCCGACTTCTCGCTGCGAACCAGACACCGCGGCGCTCCCGGCGACGCCTTTACCTTCCGGCGGGAGGCTTCGGTGTCCGAGGTGATCGCACCCTCGACCGTGCCCACCGAACTCTCGTTGCCCGCGTCCTACCGAACCGGGTCGCCCTTTTCGGATGTTCGCCATGCCGTGGGCAACCCGTTCGCCGGGGCATCACACGGGGCAGCGGAGTGTCAGGAATTCGCGCGCAGGGACTCGGCGGCTTGGGTGATCAGCTCCTGTAGCCGGACCCCGCGCCCCACGTCCAGCTCGTGGGAGCGACCTGCCCGGACGGCGGCCGCGAACTCGGCGCGCAGGATCGGCCAGGCTTCGGTGTGGTCGATCGCGGCCGTGTCGTAGGCCAGAGTCCCGTCCGGGCCGAACAGTTCGACGGTGGTGCGGACGCGGTCGAGCCCGATCACGCCGGAGAGCGAGGCCTGGCTGACCGCGCCGCTCTCGTGCTCGCAGGTGAGCTCGATCCACCGGGTCGAGTCGCCCGCCGCGCGGATCGTGGCGATGGGGCCGAGCGTGGTTTCGAGCAGGTCAAGCAAGTGCGGGCCGAGGTCGGGCAGGGCGCCGAACTGGAGGCGCCAGCCTGTGGCCAGGTCGCCGCCCAGGAACGCGCCGTGCAGGTAACACGAGCGGGCGCCGACGGCGTTGAACGCCGTGGCCCGTTCGAGGAACCGGCGGGTTTCGGGGAGGTACCGCTTGGTGAGGACCAGCTGGCTCACCACCCCGGCGGCCTCGATGGTTTCGGCGAGTTCTCGCGCGGCCGGCAGGGTCAGCGCCACGGGCTTCTCCAGCAGCACCGCCTTGCCGGCTCGGGCCGCCCGGCGAGCCAGGTCGGCCTGGATGTCCGGGCGCACGGCGAAGGCGACGGCCTCGCACGCGTCGAGCAGTTCGTCGAAGTCGGCAGTCCCCTTCGCGCCGTACGCGCCCGCGAGCTCGGCCGCGGCCTCGGCCCGGCGCGCGTAGACGGCGGTGAGCGTGGTTTCCGGTCCGGCGGCGAATGTCGGGGCGTGCATGGTGTGCGCCCACGGTCCCGCGCCGACCAGTCCGACGCGGACGGGTTCGCCGGTCACGACGCTCCTTCCCGGGCCAGCCGCTCGTCGACCGCCGCCGGGGCGTACGCGGCGTCGAGCACCATCGCCTGCGCGCCGTGGAGGCCGGCGAGGTCCCCGAGACTGCTGCTGGTCACTTGCAGGTGCCGCGTCGCCCGCGGCAGCGCTTTCTGGTATATGACCTCGCGGACGCCGGTGACGAAGTGCGTGTCGGCGAGGTCGCCGGCGATCACGAGCACCTCGGGGTTCACCATGCACACGACTGTGGTCAGCACCTCGCCGACGAGCCGGCCGGCCTCGCGGGCGAGCTCGACGGCCTCGGGCCGTCCGGCGGCGAGGTGGGCGGCCAGCTCGCGGCTCGACCGCGTCGGCACGCCGCGTTCGGTGAGCCGGCGCGCCAGCGCACCCCCGCTCGCCACGGCGGCGAGACACCCGCGGGAGCCGCACATGCAGACCGCGTCGTCGTGCCCGGGCAGGCGGATGTGCCCGATGTCGCCGGCCCCGCCGTCGACGCCGCGCAGCAGCCCGCCGTTGAACACCAGCCCGGACCCGATCCCGGCCGACACCTTGACGAGGACCAGCGGCGAGGATTCCGGGTACTGCTGGGTGTGCTCCCCCAGCGCCATGATGTTCGCGTCATTGTCCACCAGGACCGGAACGGCCCAGCGACCGGCGAGGTGGTCGGCGATCGGGTAGCCGTCCCAGCCCGGCATGATCGGCGGCTGGCGCACGGTCCCGGTCTCGAACTCGACCGGCCCCGGCACCCCGACACCGATGCCCCGCACGTGCCCAGGGGGCCGGCCCGTCTGCTCGAGCAGCGCGCGAAACCGGGCGTCGAGCGCGTCGAGGACCGGAACCGGTCCGGTGGCCACCTCGAGGGCGATCCGCTCCTCGGCCAGCCGGCGGCCGTCGAGGTCGACAACGGCGAGGCGGGCGTCTGCGGTGTCGAGGTCGGCTACGAGCACCACCCCGTCGTCGGTGAACTCGAGCAGCACCGACGGGCGGCCGCCGGTCGAGTCCTCGGTGCCGTGGGAACGCAGGTAACCGCAGTCGAACAATGGCTTCAGGCGCTGCTGCACGGTCGAGCGCGACAGCCCCGTGTGCTGTTGCAGATCGGCGCGCGTGCGCGCTTTCCCCGTGCGGACCAGCCAGAGCAGGTAGCCGGACGACATCGTCACCGGTGCAACTGTAGTGATCTCCTACCCCTTTTCCGCGCCACTGGTCAGGCCTTCGGCCAGCAGCCGCTCCGCCGCGAAGAACAAGATCACGATCGGGATCGTGAGCACCACCGATCCCGCCATCAGCACCGTCTTCGGCACCTCGAGGCCCCCGGCCAGCTGCGACAGGCCCAGCGACACCGTCCACTTCGAGCGGTCTTCGACCAGGAACAGCAAGGCGAAGAGGAACTCGTTCCACGCGATCATGAAGACGTACAGACCAGTGGCCACGATCGACGGCGCCGCCAGTGGCAGCGTCACCCGCCACAGGGTTCCGAGCCGGCCGTTGCCGTCGATCGCGGCCGCTTCCTCGATGCTCTCGGGGATGGTGCTGAGGTAGTTGCGGAGCATGTAGATCGACACAGGCAGTGCCTGAGCCACGTACACCACCAGGAGCCCCACCAGAGAGTCGCGCAGGCCCGCCTTGCTGAAGATCACGAACAGCGGGATCGCCAGAAGGATAGACGGAAACAGGTAGACCGCCAAGAACAGGAAGTGCACCTGCTTCCGCCCGGCGAAGCGCAGCCGGCTCGCCGCGTACGCCCCCGGCAGCGAAAGCGCCAGGGTGACGATGACGGTGCCCAGTGCCACCAGCGCCGAGTTGCCGAGCAGTTCCAGCAGCCCGTCTCCCCCGGAGGCCACCGACTTGAGCACCGTCGTGTAGGTAGTGACGGTGAAGTCCGACAGCTTCGGCAGGATGTCGCCCGGGTGCTGCAGCAGCGAATCCTGCGACCGCACCGAAAGCAGCACCATGTAGTAGAAGGGGAACAGGGTCGCGATCGCGAGGATCACGATCGTGACCCAGCGCAGCACCCCGAACAGCCGGGTTTCGAACGTCATCCGGTTCACGCGCGATCCTCCGGGGCGAAGAACTTGAGGTAGATGACCAGGAACACGACCAGCACCACCGCGAGCACCAGCGCCTGCGCGGCCGCGCCGCCGATGTCGAACTGCGCGGTGAGGAAGTCGTACACCCGCACGCTCAGCACGTCGGTGCCCGCGCCGCCTCCGGTGAGCAGGTAGACGTCGTCGAACTTGTTGAAGGTGAGAATGAACCGCAGCACCGACAGCAGAGCCAGCACCGGGTACAGCTGCGGGAGCAGGATGTGGCGGAACCGCTGCGTCGGGGTCACGCCGTCGACGAGGGCGGCTTCCTCCAGTTCCTTCGGCACGGCTTGCAGACGGGCGATGAGGAACAGGAACGTGAAGGGGAAGTAGCGCCAGCCCTCGAACGCGATCACCACGAGCAGCGCCAGCGGCAGGTGCACGTGCCAGCCGAAGAGCGAGATCGTCGAGGTCTCCTGGCTGAGGAACGCCACGGGTTTGTCCCAGCCGAAGAAGCTCTTGCCCCATGCGTTCACCACGCCGAACTGGGGGCTGAGCATGATTTCCCAGACGAAGGTCGCGGCCACCACCGGCGAGACGTACGGCAGCAGCATCGCACTGCGCAGGAACGCCCGGCCCCGGAACGGTTTGCGCAGCGCGAGCGCCGCGACCAGCCCGAGCGCCAGCGACAGCACCGTGCCACCGATGGTGTAGACCAGCGTCGTGCCGAGCGAGCTCCACATGTCCGCGGAGCCGAGCACCTTGGCGAAGTTCTGCAGCGTGAACCGGCCGAAGATGCCTTCGCGTTGCAACGTCGCCAAACGCAGTCGCTGGAACGCCAGCACGATCGTCCACACCACGGGCAGGACCACGACCACCAGCACGATGATCAGGGTCGGGGAGAGCAGGGCCAGACCGGCCCTGCTCTCCTGCTGCCGCAGGGTGAGCGCTCGCCGCCGTGGGGGCCGGCCGGGCGGCTCCGCGGGGGCAGGCCGGTTCCGGACGGTGTGCGCCGAGGTCATCCGCGTTTCCCTACTTCAGTGATTTCTGGATGTCCTGGACCGCGGCGGTCGCCTGCTTGGCGGCGCCGGCTGGGTCCACGGTGCCGCCGGACATGGCGCTGACGGCCTTGGGCACGGGCAGCTCGGCCAGCGTTGCGCCGGCCAGCCCGCCCTGCCCCTGCTGGATGCCCCACTGCTGGAAGCTGTCCAGGCTGCTCTGCAACGACTGGATCACCTCCGCCGGGTACACCGCGGACAACGGCTTCTTGGTGTCGGTCCCGACCGGCAGGCTCGCCCACTCCTTGGTGAACTTGCCGGGTTCGGTGGCGGTGCCGGTACGCGCGGGGATCTTGCCCTGCGGCGCGAGCCCGAGCCAGCCGCCGTACCCCTGGTCCAGCATGTAGCTGACGAACTTCTGCGCGTTCGCGGAGCGGTCTCCCTGCGTGATCACCCAGGAGCCGAGCTCACCGAAGTTCTGCGCGGCCGAGCCGTCGGGGCCCTTGAGGGCCGTGACGAACCCGGTGTTCTTCGCGAGGAACGACGGATCGGCCTGGCACTGCGGGCAGCTGGGCGCGGCGTCCTTCTGCAGCCCGGCCAGCTGCGGCAGCAGGTAGGACGACCAGACGGTCATCGCGGCCTTGCCGGCGAAGTAGGTCGCCCGGGTGGAGTCGACGTTCTGGGCGCCGGGCACGGAGTAGTCGTGCACGAGGTCGTTGTAGAGCGAGAAGGTGTGGACGCACGCGGGGCTGTCCAGCGTCACCTTCCCCGACTGGTCCACCAGCTGGCAGCCGTTGCCGAGCGCGAAGTCCTCGAACGTCTGCTGTGTGAACGCGTCACCGGGGTCGGTCGCGATCGAGATGCCCGCGACCTCCGGCGAGTTCAGCTTCTGCGCCGCCTGGCGGATCTTGTCGAACGTGTCGGGCGCCGGAAGGCCCGCTTTGGCGAAGAGGTCCTTGCGGTAGACCAGCATCTGCGGCCAGCCGTCGGACGGCACCGCGAGCTGCTTGCCTCCGCTGACGTCCATCTGCAGCGCACGGGCCGAGAAGGTGTTCGCGCCCAGGGTCTTGACCACCGACGCCGCGGCGTCGGTGTCGACGAGGTCGTTCACGGCCATCTCGTTGACGCCCGTGAGCGATAGCCCACCGACGGCATCGGGCAGGTTGCCCGCGGCCGCGGCCGAGGTGACCAGCTGGCTGAACTGGTCCTCGTCCAGGCCGACGATCTTCACTTTCACGCCGCTCTGTGCGGTGAACTGGTCGGCGATCCGCTGTGCCGCGGCGACTCGGTCTGACTGGTTTTCCATGCTCCAGACAGTGAGCGTGCCATCGCCACTGTCGTCGGAGCCGGAACCGCAGGCGGTCAGGGCGCCACCGGCCACCACCACGGCCGCCACCGCGGCGGCCGATCGGACCGGGACTCTCGTCCGCCCTCTTGCTGAAGACATCGGTGCTCCTTTGCGTCGTGCCTGGCGACGATCACAGCACCAGTTAGGCGTTAAAGCAAGACAAGTTATGTAGATTTTCTGGCATAAGTGGGGTAGCTTCTGCTCGGCGGATAGCCATAAATGATCGACAAGGTGGTCGGAGGAGGCCCTGGTGGGCACGGTGGTTCAGTTCGTAGGCCCTCGCCGGGTCGAGGTGGTCGAAACACAGCGGGAAGAGCTGGGACCCGGGTCGGTGCGGGTGCGCACCCTGTACTCCGGGATCTCGGCCGGCACCGAGCTGACGGCCTACCGCGGCACCAACCCGTACCTCACCCGCGTCTGGGACGACCAGCGACGGCTGTTCGTCGAGGGGGACGTGAGCCAGACCTATCCGGTCGTGGGCTGGGGTTACTCCGAGGTGGGCGAGGTCGTCGAGGTCTCCCCCGACGTCGCCGGCACGCAGGGGGTGCCGGCCGTGGGCGAGGTGGTGTGGGGAATCTGGGGCCACCGCAGCGAAGCGGTCGTCCCGGCCGCCAAGCTCGCCGACCACGTCGTGCCGGCGGGGCTGGACCCGCTCGCGGCGTCGTTCGCGCGCGTGGGTGCGGTGGCGCTGAACGGCGTACTCGGCGCCGACGTCCACCTCGGCGAGACCGTGGCGGTGTTCGGCCAGGGCGTGATCGGCCTGCTCGCGACGCGAATGGCCACACTCAACGGCGGCCGGGTCATCGCGTGCGACGCCATCGGCTCCCGGCTCGCGATCGCGCAGGAGTTCGGCGCGGTCGAGACGGTGGACGTCACCACCGCCAGTGCCGCGGAACGGGTCCGCGCGACGACCGGTGGCCACGGCGCCGACGTCGCGATCGAGCTCAGCGGCACCTACCGCGCACTGCACGAAGCCGTCCGGGCGGTCGGCGTCGGCGGGCGCGTGGTCGCCGCCGGCTTCTACCAGGGCGACGGCACCGCCCTGCGGCTCGGTGAGGAGTTCCACCACAACCGCGTCGAAATCGTCGCCTCGCAGATCGGCGGGGTGCCGTGGCGGCTCGCGGGCCGCTGGGACCAGGACCGGATGAACCGCACCTTCCTGCGGCTCGCGGCCGACGGGGTGGTCGACCCGGTCCGGCTCGTCACCCACCGCGTGCGGGTCGGCGAGGTCGAACGGGCCTACGAATTGCTCGACGAACGCCCGGCCGAAGCCCTGCAAGTCGTCCTCGACTACACGGAGAACTGATGTTGAAACTCGCCTGCCAGGAACAGATGCTGCCCGGCGACACTCTCGAAGAGAAGTGGGAGTTCGCCACCTCGGCCGGGTACGACGCCATCGAGCTGCGCGGCAAGAAGGACTTCGCGCTGCAGCAGCGCCTGCCGGAGCTGCACCGCGCCGCGCGCAACGGCGTGGTCATGCGCACCGTGTGCGTCGACATGCTGCACTTCTTCGGCGCCTTCGACCCCGACCTGCGCGCCGACGCGATCAAGCAGATGCGCTCGCAGCTCTCGGTGACCGCCGAGCTGGGCGGGATCGGGGCGATGACCCCGGCGTCCTACGGCATGTTCTCGCGTCGGCTGCCGCCGTTCGAGCCGCCGCGCTCCGAAGAGGAAGACCGCGAGGTTCTCCTGGCCGGTCTCACGGAACTCGGCGAGCACGCGAAGGCCGAGGGGGTGCTCTTGCTACTGGAACCGTTGAATCGCTACGAGGACCACATGGTCAACCGCCTCGAGCAGGCGGCCTCGCTGATCGACGAGGTGGGCCTGGACTCCGTGCGCATCGGCGCGGACACCTACCACATGAACATCGAGGAAGACGACCCCGCGGACTCGCTCGTGCGGTTCGCGCGCTACCTCGGCCACGTGCAGGTCAGCGACTCGAACCGGCTCCAGCCCGGTGCCGGCCACCTCGACTGGCCGGCGGTGCTCGGCGCGCTCGCCGCCATCGGCTACGAGGGTGACCTGGCGCTGGAAAGCCGGCTGCGAGGGGAACCCGCGGACGCGGTGGCCTCCGTGCCACCGTTCCTGCGACGGCTCGCATGACCGACGACCTCGCCCGGCGGGCGCGGCGGATCCTGCTCGCCAACTGGCGCCGCGGGTTCACCGTGCCCGCCCAGGGCCTGTACCCGCACCAGTGGAGCTGGGACTCGGCGTTCATCGCGCTGGGGCTGCGGCACCTGTCGGCCGTGCGGGCGCAACGGGAACTGGAGTCCCTCTTCGGCGCGCAATGGGCCGACGGGCGCGTGCCGCAGATCGTGTTCAATCCCGCGGTGCCTGCCGACGCCTACTTTCCCGGGCCCGACTTCTGGGGCCCGGGCGCGCGGCACGCCGAGACCGGGCTCGTGACCTCGGGACTCGTGCAGCCGCCGGTCCACGCGCTCGCCGCGTGGGAGGTGCACCGCGCGGACCCCGTCACCTCGGAGCGCCGCGGGTTCCTGCGGCGCCTCTACCCGCGGCTGCGGCGCTGGCACGACTACCTGCTCGACCGTCGAGACCTCGGCGGAAGCGGGCTGGTGTGCGTGATCCACCCGTGGGAGTCCGGTTTGGACAACAGCCCGAGCTGGGACGAGCCGCTCGGGCGCGTGCTGCCGGTCTCCGCCGCGACGTTCGTCCGGCGCGACCTCGGGCACACCGGGGCGGGCGAACGGCCCACCGACCTCGACTACGGCCGCTACGTGCGACTGGCCGCGGACTACCGCGACGCGGGCTTCGCCGACACGCTCGGCGGAGCCGCCTTCGCGGTGGAAGACCCGCTGACGAACGCATTGCTGTCGGCGGGCGAAACGGCACTCGCGGCGATGGCCGGCGAACTGGGCGCCGACCCGGCTCCGCACCACGAGCGGGCGGCCGCGCTCACGTCGTCGCTGATGGATCTGCTGTACGACCCGGGAGAGGGCCTGTTCTTCGCCCGCGACGCGCACACGAAATCGTTGCTGCGCAAGCGGACGGTCGGCGGCCTCGTCCCGTTGATCGTGCCCGGTCTGCCGGTGGTCGAGGAACTCCTCAAGACCGCGCGCGGCGAACACTTCCGTCTCGGTGAGCTGAGCCCGATCCCGAGCTACGACCTCACCGCCCCGGACTTCGAACCGGCGCGCTACTGGCGCGGCCCGTCCTGGTTCAACACCGGGTGGCTGATCTGGCACGGCCTGCGCGGGCAGCGGCACGCGCAGCTCGCGGGCCGCCTGCGCGACGGCATGCTCGACGCGATCCGGCTCGCCGGCTTCCGCGAGTACGTCGACCCCCTCAGCGGCACCGGACACGGCAGCGACGACTTCAGCTGGACGGCCGCGGTCGCGATCGACCTCCTCGAAGCACCCGCGGCCGGTGGGCGGGCCGCATGAGCGCGCACACCCTCGTGCGGGGCACGACCTTCCTGATCACCGGCGACGCGGCCAACGCCACGGCGGGAACCGAAGGCTTCTACCTCGACGACACCAGGCACCTTTCACACTGGGAATTCTCAGCCGGCGGTGCCGCCTTGCGCGTGCTGAACGAGAGCCGCGACCGGCACTCGACAAGCACGATCCTCACTCCGGCGACGGCGCGACACGACGACCCCGGCTACACCGTGTTCCGTGACCAGGCGCTCGGCGCCGGCACGCTCGTCGAGCATATCCGCGTGCGCAGCCACCTCGCGGTGCCCGGCACGGTGACGGTGTCGTTCCGGTTCGCGGCCGACTTCGCCGACCAGTTCGAGCTGCGCGGCACCGGACACTACGAGCGGCCGGGAAAGCATTCGTCCATCACTCGGGCACACGGCGAGGTGCTACTCGCCTACGAGCGCGCAGACTATCGCAAGTGGACAGTCCTGCGCGCCTCGGCCGAGCCTGTCGTCGCCGACGGGCAGATCGGCTGGACGCTCGAGCTCCCGCCGCACGGCGAGGTGTCGTTGCGCGTCGAGGTGCTCGCCGGAGAAGGCGAGCCCGTGCCGGATCCAGGTGCGCACCCCGCGGTGTTCGCCGATGTCGTACGAGAAGCCCAGGCGGACACCGAGGAGTTCCTCGCCGGTGTGACCGTGCCGGCGTGGCCCGAGCTGCGTTCCGCCGTCGAGGCAGGGCTCGCCGATCTGGCGAACCTGCGCTTGCCGGCGCCGGGCCGTCCGGACCTGCGCATCCCCGGCGCGGGCGTGCCGTGGTTCCTGACACTGTTCGGCCGCGACAGCCTGATCACGTCGATCTCGGCGCTGCCGTACTCGCCGGACCTCGCGGCCCACACCCTGCGCGCGCTCGCGGCGGTTCAGGGCCAGGTTCTCGATCCGGCCCGGATCGAAGAACCGGGCAAGATCGTGCACGAGGTGCGACGGGGCGAGCTGAGCCGCTTCGGGCAGGTGCCCTACGGGCAGTACTACGGAACCGTCGACGCCACCCCGCTTTTCCTCGTGCTTCTCGGCCGCCACCGGCGCGTCGCGGGCAACGGCGTGGCCATCGAGCTGGAGGCCGCGGCGCGAGCGGCCGTCGACTGGATGTTCGGCCACGGCGGCTTGGCCGAGCACGGCTACCTCGTGTATCACACGGACGGTCCCGGACTGGTCCACCAGTGCTGGAAGGACTCGGCGCGCTCGATCTGCTTCGCCAACGGCGAGCTCGCGACGGGCCCGATCGCGGTGTCGGAGGCGCAGGGCTACGCCTACGAAGCCCTGGTGTCGACCGCGGAGCTGGCCCGCGACGTCTGGCACGACCCGGCGTTCGCCGACCGGCTACTCGCCCGCGCGGCCCGCCTGCGGTCCGACTTCGAGACCGAATTCTGGCTACCGGGCGAGGATTTCGTCGCGCTGGCCCTCGACGGCCGGCGCCGCCGGGTCGACGCACTGGCGTCCAACGCCGGACACGTGCTGTGGTCGGGAATCCTGCCGGCCGGGCGCGCGCAGCAGGTAGGACACCGCCTGACCGAGCCTGCGTTCTTCTCCGGCTGGGGCGTGCGGACACTCGCGGCGGGACAAATACCGTACCACCCGGTCTCCTATCACAACGGCGGTGTGTGGCCCCACGACACGGCGATCGCCGTGGCCGGCCTCGCCCGGGCCGGACTCACCGCCGAAGCCACCTACCTCGCCGAAGGCCTCCTCGCTGCGGCCGCACGACAGCCCGGTAACCGCCTGCCCGAAGTGATGACCGGCTACGCGCGCAGCGAAATCCCGCGCCCGGTGCGGTATCCGCACTCGGCCTCCCCGCAGGCGTGGGCGGCGGCGGCCCCGTTGCTGATCGCCACGGCGCTGGGTTCATCCGAAGAGGACAGTGCTTGGTCGTGAGCCTCCCGGCGTGATGCCCGTTGCAAGTCTCCGGCCGCCCTTCGGTGCAAGTTGCGCAAGAAGGGCCGCTGGCCAGACTCGTACCTGTCCAGCCGCACGTCGTTCACGTACACCTCGGACGTGCACCACACCCAGGTGCGAGTCTGGCTGCGGGTCGATCCCTCGTCGCGCTCGACGGTCACGACCCACTTCGTCTCAACAGCCGGCGGGCAAAAATCGTCGGTAACCAAGGCGTACCACTTGTGTACGTCCCACTTGTGTACGTCGCCGGTGTGTACGTCGCCGGTGGCAGCAAGTCGGCATCCTCGTGGCGTGTTCAGTCCGGTGTCCGCGGAGAGCGTGACCGGCTCGGCTCGTCGTGCCCGTCGCCGTGGTTCAGTGCGTACGTCACCCGCGCGGCATGCCAGCCGGGGCCGTATCGAACAGCCGGCGTGAGCGCGTGTGGACTCTGCGTGGCGGCACCGCGTTGCTGGGCCGAACGGCGCATTTCCATGCTGCGCCCGGTGGACGGCAATTCTGCGCCGTTTGCGCAATGGTCTTACGGGCAAGTCAAATAGCACGTGCATAAGTTCGGGCGTTCTGTCGATCAGCGCGCAGGCCAGGCCTCTTTTTCACGGGAAAGCTACTCGCCAGTACCAATTAAATGATCTTCGGAACTGCTTCCGTGAACTGTCCTATCCCTGCCCGGTAAGGGAGAAATTTGTTTTCCTTGATCGCGTTTTCATCCCCCTCGAAGCGGGTAGCTGAGTTGGGTGACGCAGCCAAAATCCCTGTTCGCCTTCCTTTCGGGGGGCATGCGGGTTGGTCGCGTGGAACTCGCTGCCGCAAGAGTCAGGAGGAGTGAATGAAAGCAAGAACGCGGATGGCGCTCGGCGTCGCGGCCGGTTACATGCTGGGGCGCACGAAGAAGATGCGCTTGGCGTTGATGATCGCAGCCGCCGGTGCCACCGGCCGGTCCGGGGTGTCGCCGACGAAACTCGTCCAAAGTGGTCTCAAGCAGTTGAGTTCATCGGCCGAGGTCGGGCAGCTGACCTCGCTGGCGCGCGACGAACTGCTCACCGCGGCGAAGTCCGCTGCGGTGACGGCGGCCAGTGGGAAGATCGAAGCGCTCAGCGGACGTCTCCAGGACGGCGGCGGGCTCACGCGCAGCAAGAAGTCTCGCGGCAATGCCGAGGACGAGCCCGAAGACGAAGCCGAAGTCGTGGATGAGGACGAAGACCAGGAGGAACCCGAGCCCGCGAAGCCCCGGCGACGGCGTGCGTCGAGCCGCAAGGCCAGCGAGGACGAAGACGAGGGCGAGAGCGTCGAACGGCCTCCGCGGCGGCGATCGTCTAGCCGGCGTTCGGCCGCGTCGTCCGAGGACGACGACGAAGGTTCGAGCGGCACGCGCACCGCGACCCGGCGTTCGCCCGTCCGCCGGGCGAGGAGGTGACCGTGGTGACGAAGACCTTGAAGAACACCACCGGCAAGGTGACGGACACGGCCGGCAAAGCGACCGGCAAGGCCACCGGCGCCGTCTCGAAGGCGACCGGCGGCGACACGAGTGAGCTGACCGACGCCCTGCGGGGCCTGGGGCAGGCCGCGATGGGCCGCGCGACGAGTGCGGTCATTAAGCGGATCACGTCCACCGCCGGGCGGCTGACCGACTTCGCCGACGGCGGTAGTGGCGGACTGCTCGAAGCGGCCACCGGCGGCAAGCCGAGCGTGAAGGGCAAGGCGATGATGGGCGCCGTCAAGGGCGGCCTTTCCGGTATCGCGGAGAAGGCGAAGAACGCCTTCGGCGGCGGCGGTGGGGGTGGGGGTGGCGGCAAAGGCGCCAAGATCAAGCTCACCAATATTGTCGAGGAGATCGACATCGGCGCGCCGATCAACCTCGTGTACGACCAGTGGACCCGGTTCACCGACTTCCCGGCGTTCATGAAGAAGGTCAACAACGTCGAACAGGTCAGCGACGAGAAGACCGAGTGGAAGGCGCAGGTTTTCTGGTCGCACCGCACCTGGGAGGCCAGCATCCTGGAGCAGGTGCCGTTTGAGCGGATCGTCTGGCGTTCCAAGGGAGCCAAGGGCCACGTCGATGGCGCGGTGACGTTCCACGAGCTCACGCCCGACCTCACCAAGGTCGTGCTGGTCCTCGCCTACCACCCCCAGGGCCTGTTCGAGCGCACCGGCAACATCTGGCGGGCCCAGGGCCGCCGGGCGCGGCTGGAGCTCAAGCACTTCCGCCGCCACGTGATGACCGAAGACCTGCTCAACCCCGACGACATCGAGGGCTGGCACGGCGAGATCCACGACGGGCAGGTCGTCGAGCAGGAGGACGAGGACACCGACCGCGACGAAAGCGCCCCCGACCAGGACGAGGAGGCCGCCGACACCGGTTCCGAGCAGGACGAGGACGTGGAGTCCGAGGAGGAGCCTGAGGAAGAGTCCGAAGAGGAGCCGGAGGAAGAGGAGCCCGAAGACAGCGACGAGACCACGGAAGACACCGACGAGGAGCCCGAAGAAGAGCGGCCGCGCCGTGGCCGTGCCCGTGCGGGCGCCGGCAGAAGTCGAGGGAGCAAGCGATGACGACAGCCATACAGCCCTCCGGTGGGGGCGGTGGCCTCGACCGGCCGTCCTCGAGCAGCCTCGCCGACGTGATCGACACGATCCTGGACAAGGGTCTCGTGATCGACGCCTACGTGCGGGTGTCCCTGGTGGGCATCGAGCTGCTGACCATCGACGCCCGGATCGTGGTGGCCAGCGTCGACACCTACCTGCGGTTCGCGGAAGCGGTCAACCGCCTGGACATCTCGGGCACCGAGCAGAAGGGCCTGCCCGACCTTTTGGAGGACGTGACCTCCGGCGGCGCCAAGGCCAAGACCCGCGGTGCGCTCGACGCAGCCGGCGACAAGCTGCGCGGCATCCTCGGCGACGACGAGGACGAGGACGAGGACGAGGAAGAACCCGTGAGCCGCGGCCGGAAAGGACGGTGAGGCCGGTGGCCGCCGAAGCAGACACCGGAACCGAGATCGGGACCGAGACAGCGATCTACGTCTACGGCATCCTGCCCGCTGACGTCGAGATCGACGACGACGCACGCGGAGTGGGAGATCCACCTGCCGAGGTGACCACAGTGCACAGTGGCCCGATCGCCGCGCTCGTCAGCGAAATCCCGCGGGACGCACCACTGGGCCGGCCCGAGGACTTGTCCGCGCACGCGAGTCTGCTCGACTCCGCGGCCGCCGAGGTCCCGGTGCTGCCGCTGCGCTTCGGCGCGGTGGTCGCGGACGAGCGGGCAGTGGTCGACGAGCTGCTCGACGCGAACCGCGACGACTTCACCGCCGCGTTGGAACAGCTGGAGGGCATGGCGGAGTACGTCGTGCGGGCGCGCTACGACGAGCAGGCCATCCTGCGGGAGATCCTGTCCGAGAACGACCGCATGGCCCAGCTGGCGGAGGCGATCCGGGGCAAGCCCGAGGACGCCACCCGCAACGAGCGCATGGCACTGGGCGAACAGATCACCCAGGCGATCGAGGCCAAGCGCGCGGTCGACACGCAACTGGTGGCCGACGCGCTGACCGAGCTGGTCGCGGAGTTCGCGCCGCGGCAGCCGACCCACGACGAGGAAGCAGTGCACTTGGCCGTGCTGGCCGAGACCGACCGGCAGGACGACCTCGAAGCCGCCATCGGCGAGCTCGCGACGGAATGGGACGGCCGCGTCGCGGTCCGCCTGCTCGGCCCACTCGCAGCGTACGACTTCGTCGTCACACGGACGCCGGAGTAAGGCGATGGGTCTGTTGTCGGGAATCGTCGGCCTGCCGCTGGCACCGGTGCGCGGGGTCCTCGCCCTGGGCGAGCTGATCCGGCGACGGGTCGACGAAGAACTGCACGACCCGGCGTCGGTCCGGCGTGAGCTGGAGGCGGCGGAGCAGGCGCGGGCCGCCGGCGAGATCTCAGCCGAAGAAGAAGCCGAGGCGCAGCAACGGGCCTTGAGCCGGCTCACCGCCTCCCCGCCGAGCCGGCCCGTGCGCCGAAGTGACGAAAGGAAGAGGTGACGGCCGATGGCCATCGCGAAAGGTGAAGGCCGGGCCCCATCGGCCCGCCGTCGATCAGAGCGCGACGGGCTGGTCGCCTCGACCGCGGCCGCCGCGGCGGTGCGTCAGCTGGCCGAGCTGATCACCAACGAACCCGTGGGCGTCACGTCGATCGAACCGGTCGAAGACGGCTGGATCGTGGAGGTCGAGGTGATCGAGGAACACCGCATCCCCTCGTCAGCCGACATCCTGGCGCTGTACGAAATCGAGCTGGACGCCGAAGGCGACCTGCTCGCGTTCCACCGCACGAGGCGCTACGCCCGCGGAAAGTCCGGCACCGGCAACGAGGGGAGCTGAGAGATGGAATCGGGACAACCGGCCACCCGGTCCCAGGGCGGCCTCGGGGCGCCAAGCGGCCAGTCCTCGAACCTCGGCGACATCCTCGAGCGGGTCCTGGACAAGGGACTCGTCATCGCCGGCGACATCCAAGTCAACCTGCTCGACATCGAACTGCTGACGATCAAGCTGCGGCTCGTGATCGCCTCGCTGGAAACCGCCCGCGAGGTCGGCATCAACTGGTGGGAGAACGATCCATGGCTCACCGGCGACAACGGAAAACTGCAGAACGAGAACCGGCAGCTACGAGCGCGCATCACCGAACTGGAATCGGGGCGTTCGCCGAAGTCCATCGAGGACGGTGGCGGCGACGGGGACGAGGAGGACGATGACCGGGAATGACGAGACCGGTGTCTGGCTGTACGCCGTGACCCGCGCGAACGCGCCGAGGCTACTGGACGGGCTGAGCGGGGTCACTGCCGAGGCACCGCGCGTCATCGAGGCCGGTGCGCTGGCCGCAGTGGCCGGGGACGTGCCGTTGAGCTCCTTCGGCGAGGAAGCCTTGCGGCACAACCTGGAGGACCTCGACTGGCTGGCCACCGTGGCTCGAGCGCACGACACGCTGATCGCGACGCTCGTCGACAGGGGCCCGTGGTGCCGATCCGCCTCGCGACGGTGTACCACGACGACGCTTCGGTGCGGGCGGCGGTCGAGGAGCGGGCCGACGACTTCGAGCGCACGCTCGAGCACGTCTCGGGACGCATCGAATGGGGCGTGAAGGCGTTCCTCGAAGCCGAACCGGAACAAGCGCCGGCCGCGACACCGGGCAAGGGCGCCGGCATGGCGTACCTGGCGCGCCGGCGGACCGCGCTGGCGTCGCGCGAAAACCGCCAGCAGCAAGCAGCCGACGAGGTGAACCGCATCCACACGACGCTGGCCGAGCTGGCGAAGGACGCGTGCACTCACCCCCCACAGAGCCGGACGCTGGCCGGAGAGGACGGGCCAATGGTCCTCAACGGCGCCTACCTCGTCGACAGCGCGCACACCGCGCGGTTCGCCGAGGCGGTCGAAGCCTGCGGTCGGGACAGCGAGCTGCTTTCCGTGCGACTGACCGGGCCGTGGCCGCCGTACTCGTTCTCTTCACTGGAGGGATCATGACCTTGCCGGCGCGTGCCGGGAACCGCAACGTCGCCCTGATCGACCTGCTCGACCGCGTACTCGCGGGCGGGGTCGTGGTGAGCGGCGAAATCACCCTGTCGATCGCCGACGTCGATCTCGTGCACGTCTCCCTGCGCACCCTGATCACGTCGATCACGGCATTGCAGGCCCCTCATGAATAACGAGCAGGAGAACCGGATCAACGCCGACCCCGAGACCGCGGAACGCAGCCTCGTCAGCCTGGTGCTCACAGTGGTCGAACTACTGCGCCAGCTCATGGAGCGCCAAGCGCTGCGCCGAGTCGACCACGGAGACCTGGACGACGACAAAGTCGAAGAGATCGGACAGACGCTGATGTACCTCGATCTGCGCATGGACGAATTGTGCGATCACTTCGGGCTGGACCGCCGCGAACTGAACCTCGATCTCGGACCGCTGGGGTCTCTGCTTCCCGACGAATAGCGGCGCCCGCTCACGCTCCCCCTCTGGTCCCCGCTCATCGACATTCGCCGACCGGCGCGTGGCCACCGGACAAGGCTCAGGCTCATCACCGGAAACAGCATGATCGTGTGCCGCGCTTTGGCGGCCGCGCCGGCTCGCGCCCACTCGGGACATCTGTCAGACCCCTCTGGGCGGGAGTCCGGAGCGTGAGGTAAGTAGAGCACGTCAAGAGCGGGTGACAGAGAGGTTCGGCCACTAGCTTCGGGCTCCTGCCCGATGTTTTCCGGTTGTTGGTTTTGCCGATCTGCCGCGCGGCCGCGTTCTGGGCGGCGGCCCTCAACCTCGCGAACACCGAGGAATGGGCGGATGCTCGCTGGCGCACCCTCGACACGCAGACACGTTCGGCCACGCGCTCGGCCGCATGTCCAGCGAATCGCTCGCGGAGGAATACTCCAGACTGCAAATCGACGTCCGCTTCGGCTGGGACCTCCAGCCATCCGAAGCGGACGTCGTCGTTCTCGCCGACCCGGACAGCGTCCACTTCTGCGTCGAAGACCTGAGCAGGGCGTGCCCTTCCCCGACTCGACACGATCGACGCGGCGTCCACACCGGGCCCGGCGCCACGCAGTCGATCCGGAGGCCGCGGCCGGCCAGGGCCTGAGCCATCGCCATCGTCCACGCATGGACCGCACCCTTGGTCGCGGAGTAGTCGATGAGGGATTTGTTGCCGCGCAAGCCGTTGGCCGAGCCGCTCCCCGCCGGCGATCAGCGCCTTGAGCCCGGTCCACTACCCGCGGTCCTCGTAGTCCGCCATCGTGTCCCGAGGCCGGGGTCCATCTCCTCGGTCAGCTCAGGCGGCTCTTGCTGCTGCGGCGGACGCAGTCGATCTTCGGCCATCGGTGCTCCTGTGCGTATCGGTTCGTTCGGGCCGAATACCCGGCGCCCCCAGCACCGAACTGGGCCAGATTGCTCAGGAAGGCGCCTGCCGTTCCTCGACGGGTGGAGGGGGCGGGCCCTGGCATCCGGGTGCCGGGTCAGCGGCAGAAGCAGCAGGGCCGGCGTTTCCGCGATGCGTTCCAGGTGCCGCAGCATGATTCCCTCGCGCAGTGCGCACGGGCAGACCTCGACGGACAGGGCCCCCTCGGCGCCGAGCACGCCGGCTTGCCGAGCGCGCGAGCGCGAAATGCCGCGGAGGTGAGGGCGGTCGGCCGCCGTCGCCTCGGTGAGCTGCGGGATCCGTTCCCGCAGGGCCGCGACCGTGAGCTCCCGGGTCACGAACGGCCCCTTGCGCTGCGCCGCGGCACCGGACGGCCGGGCCAGCTGCTTGACTGTCTTGGACGCGGCGACGGCCCGGCGCGGCGGGCCTTCCCACCGCACCCGGCCGAGGACTTCGGACAGCGTGTCCTGCACATGCCGGCGCAGCCGCTTCACCTGTTTGCTCGTCGGCGGATCGGCGGATCGGCGGTGAGGAACTCCCGTGTGAGCCTGCCCGCGCCCAGCGGGAGCGAGATCGCCAGCTCGGGTTCCACATCCCGGCCGAGCACCAGCTCCATCGACCCGCCGCCGATGTCGATCAGCAGCAGCCGCCCGGCCGACCAGCCGAACCAGCGGCGCACAGCGAAATATGTCAGCCGCGCTCCTCCTCACCGGAGAGGAACTGGGGCCGGATCCCGGATGCCGCCTCGATCCGGTCGATGACCTCGTCAACGTTCGTCGCATCGCGCACCGCCGCCGTGACGAACGGGTAGAGGTGGTCGACGCCGAGCCGCACCGCCTGGTCCACAGCGCGAGTCACGCGATCGTCGCGCGTTCGATCCCAGTCTCGCTCAGCGCGCCGTCGTGGTGCAGTTCTTCGGCGAGCAGCGTCGGTTCCTTCACCGCGTGCGCCGGCAGCGGCGGGGCCCCGGGGAACACGTCCACCCCCTGCAGCTGGGCCGAATTCGACCCGATGTCCAGCACAGCGAGTTTCACTCGGGCCGGCGGGTTTTCGTGTCGGATCACCGGGTAGTCCCAGCGGGCGGCTTCGTACGCCGTCTCGTCCTGAAGGAGGCTTCATGCACCCGCAGCCCGAACGACACACAGTCCTCGAGGACGGCACGGAGCCCAGGCGGGCCACAGCACGCCGCGAACCTGGCCCGAGCCCCACCGAGACTGCCGTGCATTACCGGCTGCGGGCGAAATTCGCCGCCACCCAGCCGTGGATCCGGCGGCTACTGGGCGAACGCAACGGCCTCCGGCTGGACACCGACGGCCTGCGGGTGCGACTCGGCCCCTGGGTGGTCACGACTCCCTTGAGCAATCTGGCGGGCGCCGAAACAACCGGCCCGTTCAACGCTCTGCGCGGCCTCGGCGCCCGCCTCTCACTCGCCGACCACGGCCTCACACTCGGCACGACGAGCCAGCACGCTGTCTGCATCCGGTTCCACAGGCCGATTCCCGGCATCGACCCATGGGTCCTCGTCCGCCACCCCTCCCTGACCGCGACCGTCGCCGAGCCGGAGCTGGTCGCCGCGGCCATCAACCGGATCGCCGGGCGGGAGTGACCTGCCACGCGCATACGCGCCGATATCCGGCCGCCCGGCTGCCAGTCCGTACGCGAACCCGGGCATCCCAGCCCTGAGGCTTTCGCTTCCGTACGAGGCGGCGTCGGAACCGGTTGCGATCCCGCAGTTCCTGTCCCAGGAGCAATACAACCAGCTGGTCACCATGCACGGCACCATCATGTTGCTGCTGTACGCGACCCCCATCGTGTTCGGCTTCGCCTACTACATCCTGCCGCTGCAGATCGGATAGCCCGACGTCGCCTTCCCCCCGGCGTCGGCGCCGACCTGTGGATCACGGGGCTGATCGTCTCCGGGCTCGGGACGATCCTCGGGGCGGTCAACAGGACCACCACTATCGTCTGCCTGCGCGCCCCGGGCATGACGATGTGGTGGATGCCGCTGCTCACCTGGAACCGGCCGAGGACGCTGCCCTGGCACAGCAGGCATCGCCCGCACCGTGAGCCGACCGCACTCGAAGAATCCACATCGGACATCGGGCTATCCGATCAAGCCGCCATGTGCAGCGTGTCCCCTTCGTCCAGGACCGATTCGGCGTCAGCGAGGACTTCGTCGATCGCGCGCAGCTGGGCTTGGGTCCGGCGAACAGCGTCCTCGGCTTCGGCACGCATGGCCGCTGCGCGGTGCTGAGCCACCAGGACGAGGTCGTCGGCTTCCGACTGCGCCAAGGCGAGCAAGCGGCTCACCTTCGCACCGACCGCGGCCGGATCCGCCGGGGCGCGGCAGAGGCGGTCGAGCTGACCACGCAGCGCGGTGATCTCCGTGCGAGCCTGCGCGAGCCGGGTGGCGAGGAATTCGGCCTGGGACTGCGCGGCGTCCCGGTCCAGGGCGAGCAGGCGCAGGTCCTCGTGCAGCTCGGCGAGCCGTTCGTCCACTTGCTCGCGGTCGTAGCCGCGCAACGTGAGCGCGAAGCTCTCCGGCAGGGGCAACGTGGTCACGGCTTCCGCCTCCCGTCGAGCAGACCGGCCAGTTCCTCGGGCCGTCCGGCGGCCCGGAGGCGGGGCGGATCGGGCGTGCCGACCGTGTGGTCGTCGGCCAGCACGGCTTCGGTGAACCGGGCCACCCGCTCCGGCGGCGGTGCGACGGTGCCGTCGAGGTATCGGACGACGATGAGGTCTTCCCCGGAGTGGGTCTCGATGGCGGCGGCCCAGCCATGCTCCTCGTCCCACAGCAGCGCGAAATCGCGGTCGGGGTAGGCCGGGTGCCGCTGGTCGAGCGCGAGGTAGGCCGACAGCGGCGAGGCGTGGTCCAGCGTGCACGACTCGAGACCGATGCCGAGTTCGGCTGTCACGGCTCGCAGGTACGCGGTCAAGGCGGGTGCCGCGGGGTGGTGGCCGGTCGGGATGTCGATCGATGCGGTCACGGGAACTGGGATCCTTTCTCGTGCGGGAGGGCCGGGCCAAACGCCTGGCCCGGCCCTCGCGGTCTGCAATGACGTCGTCAGGAAGTGAGCTCTTTACGGTCCGCACCGGAGGAGACCGTGATCCGGCGCGGCTGGGCGGTTTCGGCGACCGGGATGCGCACGGTCAGCACACCTGCCTCGTACGCGGCGGAGATCCGGGTCGTGTCGAGCCCATCGCCCAGCAGCAGCTGCCGGGAGAACACGCCATACGGCCGCTCTGAGACCTGCAGCCGCGCGTCGTCACCGGTGGGCAGCGGACGCCGCTCGGCCTTGACGGTCAGGACGTTGCGTTCGACTTCGAGCTCGACCGCCTCGGGATCGACACCCGGGAGGTCGAAGCAGGCCACGAACTCGTCGCCGGCACGGTAGGCGTCCATCGGCATCGCGGCGGGCCGCGACCACGTCCCGGGCGACCCGCTTCCCAGCAGCTGCTGCGTGAGCCGGTCGAACTCGCGGAACGGATCAGTGCGCATCAACATCGGTTCCACCTCCTGCAGTCGTATCGGACTTGTCAACGCGCAGAACTGTTCTAACATGTCATCGAGACGTTGACAAGCAGTAAGTCATCGGAAGGTTGACATGGACGAAGCGGGTGTCCTGGCCCTCGTCGGCCAAGCCGTCACGGACGTCCGTGCCGGCGGCGCGGACGCCGAGCAGCTGCTCGCGGCGCTCAGCGCGCTGCACGCACTGCGGGCGAGCCTCGCCGAGTGGGAGCCGGAGCTCATCACCGCGGCACGCGTGGCCGGCGTGAGCTGGGCGGCGCTGGCACCGTCGCTCGGCGTCACGAGCCGGCAAGCAGCCGAGCGGCGTTACCTGCGGCTGCAGCCCTCCGCCACCGGAGAAGCCACCGGTGAGGGCCGCATCGACGCGCAGCGCGACCGCCGAGCCGGCGACCGCGCGGTGTCGGAATGGGCACGGCGCAACGCCGTGGTCCTGCGCCGGCTCGCCGCGCACGTCACCGCGGCCCAAGGCATGTCCGCCGCGGGCCGGCGAGCCGCGGCCGGTGTCGAGCGAGCCCTGGCCGCCGACGACGCGTCGGCACTGCTCGAACCGCTCGCCGCGACGCGCCGCCACCTCGTGGCCGGGCACGCCGACCTCGCCGACCGCGTCGTCGATATCGGCGCGGAGAGCAGCCGGGTGCGAGACCAGGCGATCTCCGATCGCCGACGCCGGACCACCGGCGGCGTGCCGGACGGAGGAAGCACTCCCGGACCAGCGGAGTGACCACCGGCCGCGGCGACGAGCCACCCACACTGCTCACGTACGGCTTCGGCTGCGGCAAGAACCGGTGGCGTCGCGTCATTCCGGAGCCTGCGCGGCCGAGGCGCCGTGGCCGGGCAGGTGTGAAAACCGCGGCAGCCGGTCAGCGACCGGCGCCGCGGCCCATCGCCCAGCTTCGTGCGCGCCCCGCCCGCGACCGGGCCCCTTACCTCGTGCATGACCGCATCGGCGACCCACGCAAGCAGCCCGTCGACGACAACGAGCGGTTCGTTGCCAGGAGTGGTCTCCAGCCCCGCGCGGACTGCGCGTACAAGTAACACCCAGCGCCGCAACTACTGTCCTGAATGGATGACGGAGCCGGGAAGCGCGGTCAGGAACTCGGTTCCACCCGTACACCTTTGTGGTGGGTGCGGTAGTCCTCGTGGCTGACGAGGGAGCCGAGCTCGTCGCGCACGCGGTGGGCAACGCGGCGGGCCTTCGCCATGTGCCGCCCCGTCTTCACGGCTGTCGTGCGATCTTTGAACGTGTTCGATGCGCGCCGGTAGCCGTCGATCTTGTTCTTCCACAAGCCGTTTTCGTGGAACGTCTCGACATCGCCGTCCATGAGACGGGCCTCCTCCCTTAATCCGGTGGGGCCTGGATACCCTTTGCCGACCGCGTCACACGCGCATGGGTCGAGAAACTGCGTTCGGGCAGCGGAGAAGTACACCGACCAGCACGTGCCGGCCCGGCCTGCTGAAGGGGCCAGCCGACCGGGGTGTGTCGGCCGGCCCCTTCAGTGCCGCTGGGATCAGGCGAGGTCGAACCGGTCGAGTTCCATGACCTTGGTCCGGGCCGCGACAAAGTCGGCCACAAGCTTTTCCTGGGCGTCCTGGCTGGCGTAGGCCTCGGCGAGGGCGCACAGCTGGGAGTTGGTGCCAAAGACGAGGTCGACCGCGGTGGCGGTCCACTTCAGCTCGTCGGTAGGAGTCGCGAATCTCGTAGACGTTCTCGCCGGACTCCGATGCCTTCCACCGGGTGCCGAACGCAGGTAGTTGCGGAAGCCGTCGGCGCGCGGCTCAAGAACAACGAAGGACTCGACATCGGTCTGGCCCTGGGGGCGTCGGTGCGGCGCGGGCGGAACGGCACGGTCACCTCGATGCCCGCGTCGCGCGCCGCCATCTCGACGGCGGCCGAGCCGGCCAGCACGATCAGGTCGGCGAGCGAGACCTTCGCGCCGCCGCCCTCGTTGAACTCCTGCTGGATGCCCTCGAGTTCTCCACGACCTGCGTGACGTGCGCGAGCTGCTCGGGCTGGTTGACCTCCCAGGTGCGCTGCGGGTCGAGGCCGACGCGGGCGCCGTTGGCACCGTCGCGCTTGTCGGTGGAGCGGAAGCCCAAGCGGTCGTGACCAGCTGGGCGTCGTGAGGTCGGAGTCGAGGGCCTTCGCCTTGAGGGCCACGATGTCGGCCGTCGCCCGCGAGCTCGTGGGCGACGGCCGACATGAGGTCTTGCCACAGCTGAGTTGCCGGGATCTACGACCCCAGGAAGCGGGTCGTGCCATGGCGGGGACCCCGATGGGCCTCGTCGGCCCGGTAACACGAGTACACGTGGCGCGCGAGCCGGAGCCCGCGCACCGACGAGTGCAACGCGATGCGCTGGACCAGCCCCACCAGCTTCGGCCACGCTCCTCTTCGGATGCGGATCGACGGTGTGTGCCACTGGTGCAGCGCTCAGGCGGCGGGCTGCAGCAGGATCTTCTGCGCGCCCTCGAGCTTCTTCTGAAAGATGTCGTACGCCCGCGGCGCGTCGGCCAGTGGCAGCTTGTGCGTGGCGAAACCCTCGACCCCGAGCGGATCACCGTCAGCGGTGAGGACCGGCATGATGTCGTCGATCCAATGCCGCACGTTGGCCTGGCCCATGCGCAGCTGGATCTGCTTGTCGAACAGCTCCATCATCGGCAGCGGGTCGACCATCCCGCCGTACACACCCGAGAGTGAGATCGTGCCGCCACGACGCACGCTGTCGATCGCGGCGTACAACACGCTCAGACGGTCGATACCCGCCTTCTCGGTGATCTTCGCGCCGACCTGCTGCGGCAACAGGGCGACGAGGCTCTGCGCCAATCGGCCGATCGGCGCGCCATGAGCCTCCATGCCCACGGCATCGATCACCGCGTCCGCGCCCCGCCCACCGGTGAGCTGCCGGATCGACTCGGCAATGTCCTTGTGGTCGCGGACGTCAAGGACAGTGGCGCCGTGCGAACGCGCTCGCGCGAGCCGCTCCGGTACGAGGTCGACACCGATCACCTCGCCGGCCCCGCGGTGCCGCGCGATACGGCAGGCCATCTGCCCGATCGGCCCCAGCCCGAACACCACGACCGAACCGCCGCCGGGCACGTCCGCGTACTCGACGGCCTGCCACGCCGTCGGGACCACGTCGGACAGGTAGACGAACCGCTCGTCCGGCGGGCCGTCCGGGACCTTGATCGGCCCGTACTGGGCCTGCGGCACCCTCAGGTACTCCGCCTGCCCGCCCGGCACCCGGCCGTAGAGCTTGGTGTACCCGAGCAGCGACGCGCCCTTACCCTGGCTGGTCACCTGCGTCGTCTCGCACTGCGACTGCAGGCCACGTTCGCACATCCAGCAATGGCCGCACGAAATGTTGAAGGGGACCACCACACGGTCACCGGGCTTGATCCCGGTCACCGCCGCGCCGACCTCCTCCACCACGCCCATCGGCTCGTGCCCCAGGATGTCGCCCTCGGTCATGAAGGCACCGAGCACCTCGTACAGGTGCAGATCCGACCCGCAGATCCCGGTGGACGTGATCCGCACGATCGCGTCCGTCGGCTCCTCGAGCCTCGGGTCGGGCACGGTGTCCACGCGGACGTCGCGCTTACCGTGCCAGGTCACTGCCTTCATCGCGCTCCCTTTCACCATGGAAAAAGCCAACTGGTTCCCGGATTTCCTGACCACCGGCGAAGCAAACGCGATTCACCTGTCCGGAACCGGCTCGTGTCGGCTGCTCAGGCTGTCGCGCTGTGCAGCTTCAGAGAGCCTCTCGACGGTCTTGTTGTCGTCGTTCAGCAGCACGATCGCATCGGCGGCGGGCCCCCTGTCGGCGTGCGGTGTGAGCAGGCCGAGGGCGATCATGCCGATGCCGAGACCGAGGTGGAGCCAGTTGTCCGCGTTGTTGAACGGGGCGAAGTTGGCGTCGCTGCCGTGGTCGATGAGCCATCTGGTCGTAGTCGGTCGTGACGCCGGGGATGACCCGCTGATCCTGGTGGGCCAGACGAGCGGTTCCGTCATACCGAGGGCTCGCGATGGTTATCTCCCCTCGGGGCGGGCACTCGGGCGGATCCGCGGCCGCAGATGGCCGGTTGCCACGTCAGAGAAAGAGGTTGGCTCGATGTTCCGACACACGAAGCTCCTGCAGTTCGAAGCGAAGCCCGAGAAGCCGGACCCCGTGTACGCGCACAAGCTGCAGGAGCTCATCGGCGGCGCGTTCGGCGAGATGACCGTGACCATGCAGTACCTGTTCCAGGGCTGGAACTGCCGCGTCGAAGGCAAGTACAAGGATCTGATCATGGACACGGCGACCGAGGAGATCGGCCACGTCGAAATGCTCGCCACAATGGTCGCCCGGCTCCTGGAAGGCGCACCTGCCACGGCGACCGCCGAGTCGGTGAAGGACCCGGTGATGGCCGCGGTGATCGGGGGGATGGATCCGCAGCAGGCCATCGTCGCCGGGGGCGGCGCATTGCCCGCCGACAGCAACGGCACACCGTGGAACGGCAAGTACATCGTGGCGTCGGGCAACCTGCTGGCCGATTTCCGCGCCAACGCCGCCGCCGAAGCCCAAGGCCGGTTGCAGACCGCGCGGCTCTACACCATGACCGACGACCCCGGCGTCAAAGCCATGCTGCAGTTCAACCTCGCCCGCGACACCGTCCACCAGAAACAGTGGCTGGCCGCGATCGAGGAGCTCAAGGCCGACGGCCTGGAAGGAGACATCGCCCCGAACGCACTGTTCGACGAGGAGAACCAGGAGCACAACAACACCGTCTGGCACCTGTCCGACGGCCCCGACGGCGCCAAGGCCGGCTGGACCTTCAACGAAGAATCCATCGAATACCTCATGGACCCCAAACCCCTCGGCGGCCCTGGCACCGCGCCCAAGCCCGACCCCGCGCTCTTCGGCACCTACGCACCCCTGCAGAACGCCAAAGGCACGGTGAAAGGCAAGGCGAAGTCCGCCAAGAACAAGGCCAAGTGATCGCCCACGGCGGCCCGGCGCCCAGCCGGGCCGCCCACCGAACACGGTGTGTCCGAGTGGGCCCGGCGCGATGTTGTGATCCTGCGCCAGCTCGCGGTGCGCGTAACCGCGGCATGTCCGCCGCCGGCCGACGACCCACGACGAGCGTCGCGCAGCCCCTGCCGAGGACGGCCCAGCTGGAACCGCCGCTCGGCGTCACCTCGTGCCGGCCACGTCGGTGAGGCCGGCGTGGAGAGGGCCGGGTGCGAGACCAGGCGGTCTCCAACCGCCAACGCATGGCCACTGGCCAAATTCCGCTGGCGACGTGGTGGACGGTGCGAGCAATCCCGGAACGAAGGGGGTCGCCGGCCACGGCGCTGAGCCGACCGCGCTGCTCGCGCACGGCTTCGGCCGTGGCAACGACCGGTGACATCTCATTGCTCCGGGAGCCGGAACGGCGTGACCGCGTGGTGCTGTTCGACTGCCTCGGCTCACGCAAGGTCGGACTTGCCGCAGGTATCCCTCGGTCGAGGACGCTGTCACCCGGCACGGGTGAGGGCCGCGGCAGCCGGTCAGCGGCCGGCGCGCCGGTCCATCGGCCCCCACTCGCGCGAGCCCTGCTCGTCGACCAGGCGGCGAGCCTCGCGCAGAACTGTTTCGGTGACCCAGGCGAGCGGCTCGACAGCGACGACCAGCGGTTCGTTGTCGGGCCCGCGGGCGATCTCCCGGCCCCGCAACACACAGGGCCGCACGCCAGGGCCACGCCGGTCACGCAGGTGCTCGTCGTCGCAGAGCCGGCGCGCCAGCCACAACCGCACCGAGCGGTCCCGCCACCACGCCTCCCTCCGCAGCGGGTTGGCCGACAGCCCCGGCAACTGGATCCCCGCAAGACCGTCCAGACTCGTCTGCGCCCGCTCCCCCTCCGCGAGGTCGGTCTCGGGTCCCTGCGACCAGCGAACATACAGGTCATCGCCGCCCTCGGCCTCGAACAACCGGGCCAGGCCCGCGAGGTCGTTCACCGTGGGCAACTGCGTGCCGGTGCGTGCGCAGCCAGTCATGCGCGCCCATTACCCGTCCGCGGCCCGCCCAAACCAGGGGGTTCGCCGGATCACAGACCGGGTACGGGAACGACATGCGCGACGGAACCGAACACCCCGATATCGCCCGGCCCACCACACCCGACCCCGGCCGCACCGACGACGACACCCTGTACGACCCCGGCGAGGGCCGACCGCCCGAAGACGTCGACGACGCCGAGGACGCCGGCCAGCGCGTGATCGGCGAGCAACGCGAACGCCGGCGGGAGTGATCGACGACCGCACTCATTCCCGTGCGGTCGCTTCGACCACGGCGGCCCCTCGGCCCGCGTCTGTCGCCTTCGTATCGCGTGGCGGCAGGAACGGCTCGCCTTCACCGGGGCCGCCGTCCGCTTCGAGCCGGCGGCCGCGTGCCAGCTCGGCATCGAGTTCGGGACCGAGCGGTACAGCGATGGTGGAGATCCACAGCCACACCAGAAACACGATGGCCGAGGTGAGCGGCCCGTAGTCTTGTGTACGAACGGAAGTCGGCCACGTAGAGCGCGAAGCCCGGCGACGCCGGCACCCACAGCGCGACAGCGACCAGCCCGCACGGCGTGAACCATCGGACACTCGGCTGCCACACGTTGAACCCAGCCCAGCAGAGCAACGCGAACACGAGGCTCACGAGCACCGCGATCAGCACCACCAGACCAAGGAAGCTGGACTGCACCCCGTAGTACGCGAGGGCCGCGGCCCGGTCGGTGCTGTTGTCCCTCCCGAACTGCCTGACCGTCCACCTGAGCACCATCCACCAGGACCCGCGGACAGCTTCGTCGGCCCTTCCGGCTCTGGTCGCCGTCCGTTCACCGGAACCACCTCCTGCTCGGACGTTTACCGGCGCGAGCCGCGGGAACCACGAGCGCACGGGCGGCGCCAGACCGGCCCGTATTTCAGTCACCACGGTAATGTTCGAGAGGAACCGCTTATGGCTACCGGAGAGACCGGCTTCGACGACGTCACGTACGACCTGGTGTCTGTGCAGTACCACTCGTTGAAAGCCGGACACGATTACGGCCAGTACGTGCGCGACGCCGACAACGCCGAGCGTCAGGATATCGCCGACTTCTTTCGCCGCGTGATGGAAGAGGACTCCGCCCGGGCGAAGCAGTGCCACGAGTTCATCAAGGAACTCTCGGGAAGCTCCCAATCGGGTGCGGCGGTTACCTGACGAAGTCATGCCGGGAGGCGCCGGCCTCCGGCACCTCCCGGCGCACCAGCCAGCGTCCGAGGCCCAGACCCGGCCCGGCGGCCGGCCCGGGCTTCGGCCCGGCCGCAGCCGGAGTGCCGCTGCAGGGCTGGATCACGGCGAGACCGAGGCGCAACGGACTCCCGCGACATGCCCGAACGTGACGCCTCTGCCGACCGGCGGCCACGCCCCGGCCCGGGAGCCCCACGGCTGGTCGTGCTCGTCGTCGGCGTCGTCTACCTCGTGCTGGGTGTGCTCGGCATCTTCGTGCCGGGCAACTTCGGTTCGACCGGCTCCGGTCCGTTCACCAGTCACCAGCCCCAGTACACACTGTGGATCTTCAGTGTCGGCCCGCTGCTGAACGTCATGCGCATCCTCATCGGAGCGCTCGGACTCCTCGCCGCCCGCAGCAGCAGTGGGACTGCGATCTTCTCCTTCGCCGCCACCATCTGGTTGGCCGGCGTCAGCACCTACAGCATCCTCGTTCTGACGCTCGGCACCGGCGACCGGCTCAACGTCAATTGGGCCACCGCGATCCTGCACCTGGCCACCATGGTCGTCACCGCCGTAGTCGCTACACTCGGCATGCGCGGCCGACCCCGGCGGGAGAAGTCCGCCGCGCGGATCTCCGGCACGAGTGCCGAACGACGATCGGGCCCGAAGTAGACCGTCCGAAGAAGGCGTGACCAAAGGATCGCACCCGTCCCGGTTCGGTCACACTGGGCAAACGTTCGGCGCACTCTGGGCTTAGTTCCGAAGCCCCGCCCCCGATGCCGGTCAAGGCGGCCCGCTCAGGGCCGGCGACCGACGCCGGTCGCCAGCTCGTGAGCGCGCTGCCCGTCCGGCGCCAGCGGCGCGGTGTCCGCGCCCGCTCCCGCGCGCAGCCCCGCCAGGAACTCCGCCACCGTCTCCGCCGCGGTGTAGCGCGGCTGCCAGTCCAGTTCGGAACGCGCCCGGCCAGTGTCCATCACGGGCAGGTGCAGCACCGCCTCGAACAGCCCGGGAGTGGCCGGCACGAGGTGCAGCCGCCACGCGGCGCCGAGAGCGTGCTTGACCAGCCCGGCCGGCACGGGCACCAGCCGCGCGCCCAGCTGCTCCGCGAGGAACGGCATGTCCACCACCGGCTCGGTCGCAACGTTGAACGATCCCGAGACCGGGCGGAGCACGCAGCGGCGGATCGCGTCGGCGAGGTCGATGCTGTGCACCACCTGCATCCGCAAGCCGGGAATGCCCGGCAGAACCGGCACCAGTGACGGACGCATCAGGCTGCCCGGCACGAACGGACCGCCGAACAGCCTCCGCTGCTCCGACGCGGCCGCCCGCTGAAAGACGAATCCGGGGCGCACGCGCACCACGCGGACGTCCGGGTGTCGTTGCTCGAAGTTGTCCAGGCACCGCTCCACGTAGGCCTTTTCCCGCGGATAGGCCGCGCCCGGCCAGCCATGGGTCGGCCAATCCTCGGCGACCGGGCGATCATGGGCCGCCGGAGAGTAGGCGCCGACCGACGAGGAATACACCAGCTTCGGTACGCCCGCCTCGGCCACCGCGTCGAAAACCCGCAAGGACCCGAGCACGTTGGCCCGCCAAGTGACCTCGGGCCGCCGCGTGGGCTGGAAGAGCCAGGCCAGGTGCACCACCGCATCGGCCTGACGCAGGATGGGGACCAGGTCGTCCCTCGCGACATCGGCCTGGACGAACTCCGCCTTCGTGGCACCGGGGCCGGCCCGGCGGCGACCTAGCCCGACTATCGTGCCGACCGTCGGGTCCGCGTCGAGGGCGTCCACCACGCTGGTCCCGATGTTCCCGGTCGCACCGGTGACGACGATCCGCTGAGTAGTCATGCCACGCGGTTACCCGCCCGGGCATGGTCGTAACTAGGCACGGTGCAGCAGTTCCATCGACCGCTGGTCTGTCAGATTGTCCTTCTGCCAGACCGGGAAGCGCCCTCGCGTCCCCATGAGTCGCCAGGGACGCAGCCAACTTCAGTTGCCTGACGGCCCGGTGGTCAGGCCTCGTCGATCGCCGACAGTGTCGCGAGCGGAAGCAGCCCCATCGCCCGCCGAACCTGGCGGGCTTCGCCGGCGTGCACGGTGAAGCGCACACCGAGTTCGCTGGCCAAAAGGTGAGCGCGTTCCAACGCGCGCAACCCGGCTGTGCCGAGGAACGTCACCGCAGAAATGTCGAGCAGCACCGCGCGCACGGCGCTGCGCAGCCGCGCGTCAAGCAGCTCCCGGAGCCTTGGCGCCGAGACCGCGTCCAGATCACCGGCCACACGGACCATGACGAGGTCGCGATCCGGGCGTTCGACGGAGAGGCGGAGTGGTTCCACGCCGATGGATCGGGTCGACAAGGGTCCGGCGGAACCATTGAGGATAGTGGTCAAGGTGGCCTGCTTTCTTCGCCCACCGGGTTTCAACGCTGAAGGCGAGATCACGACCACGCGTCAGCTCGTGCCGGTGCGCAAGGAGATCACGGGCACGGCCCGCTGTTGGACCGCTGCCGGTCACCATAACCCGTGCCGCGACGGCCGACAAGGGCCCGATACGCCACCGGGTAGGTCCACAAAGGACTTCGAGGCCGCGACGAGACCATCGCTCACGGTAAGGATGACGTCTCGCAGCGCACAAGGCTTTTCTGGAGGTACCTCGCCGGCCACGGTGGTCCGCCACATCCGGCCGGCGAACAATTCCACGGTGAGGCGAATGATCCTCCGCCTGCGAAGCGGGGAGCAGCAGAGCAGGGATCCCGTGAGGTTCACCCGCACTCGTCGCGCACCGGGCACGTCCTTGACGACTGTGTGCCGCGCGTTCGCCTCCGCGCGGGTCGAGCCCATCTGGTGTCTATAGGCACCCCTGGGCACGCGCCGAGCGCACGGCGAGCGGAGCGCCCCGAGAGCATGCGGCAGAGGGGTTCTGCCAGTAGCCTCGAATTCGTGCTCAGGCTGGGTTTTCCGGTTATCGGTGTTTCCGACCTGCCGCGTGCGGTCACGTTCTGGACGGCGGCCCTGAACCTTACGGAGACCGGAGAACGGGCAAGTGCTCGCTGGCGCGCCCTCGACCACTCGGACGGGTCCGGCCATGCGCTCGGCCTTATGTACAGCGAATCGCCCGTGGAGGAATACCCTCGGCTGCATCTCGACCTCCTGGTCGACACTTCAGAGGAGCAGCTAGCCGAGATTTCGCGACCGGTCGAGCTGGGCGCACACCAGGTCGACTGGAACAACTATCCATCCGAAGCGGACTTCGTCGTCCTCGCCGACCCGGACGGCAACCGCTTCTGCGTCGTCGACCTGAGCAAAGCTCCCTCAGGCAGCTGAACAGGCTTCGCGGCACCGAAAGAAATACGCTGTCACGGTGATCCCCGGGATCGCCGCATCCACCTGCTCCGGATGGCACATTGGCCGCCACACGCCATCTCCCGTGCGCACGGCTCCGCGGCTCCACACCGGGCGGAACGTGTCCGCGCTGCGGCTGCCCCTGGACGCGTGACAGCGCAGGAAGACGCCGACCTGGGCGCCGAGTGCCTTACCGCTCGCCAGGTCAACGGAACTCCGGCAGCACGTGCTCCCCCCAGCCCCGGAAGAACCCGTCGTGATCGGGACCGATCTGCTGGACGTAGACGTCGTCCGCCCCGGCCTCGACATACTGGCGTACCCGATCGAGGTGCGCCTTCGGATCGTCCCCGCAGACGATCGCTTCACGGACGTCGTCGCGCGGCACCAGCTTCGTGGCAGCCTCGAAGTCCTGTGGCCTCGGCAAAACCTGGCCCAGCTGGCCGGGCAGGACGTCATTGGCCCACAGGCGATGCGCTTCGTCGAGCGCCACGTCGGCGTCCGGACCCCACGCGACCTTCATCCCCGCCTGCACCGGCTTGTCGCCACCGCCGGCCTCTCGGAAGGTGCGGATCAGGTCCGCATCCGGGAGCACCGTGCAATAGCCGTCCCCGATCCGCCCGGCGAGCTGGGTGGCTTGCGGCCCGAACCCGGACACGTAGATCGGCACTGGCTCGTCCGGCACTGTGTAGATCCGCGCCTCCTGCACCTGGTAATAGGTCCCCTGATAGCTCACCTGCTCACCGCGCGCGCCCGCCGAGTGCAACAGCCTGATGACCCCGACCGCCTCTTCGAGCATGGCCAGCCGCTCTCCCGCCGACGGCCACGGGTCGCCGAGGATGTGTTCGTTCAGGGCCTCCCCGGACCCGACGCCGAGTACGAAGCCGCCGTCCAGCTGAACGGCGGCGGTCGCTGCGGCCTGCGCGATCACCGCGGGGTGGATTCGCACGGTCGGACACGTCACGGCGGTGGTCACCGGTAGCGACACCGCTTCCGACAAGGCCCCGATCACCGACCAAACGAACGGACTCTGGCCCTGCCGGTCGTGCCACGGGTGAAAATGATCCGAGATCCACAACCGCTCGAACCCCGCGCGTTCCGCCGCGCGTGCCTGGGCCACGAGTTCTCGCGGGCCGTACTGCTCGCAGGAAAGGAAGTAGCCGATCGATGTCATGACCGGCGGGTACCCCTTCCTCACCCGGACACACGCTGTGCGAGCAGCCTGAGCGGTCAGTCGTACGAGAGGGCCTCCACCAGCACACGATCGTCATCGCTACCACCTCGCCGTCGTTGGTTGTCAACCCGGCTACTTGCGGCGGCACCACCGAAACCCGGCATGTGACGACTCGATCTCGGCGGTGCTTCACCTATGCCGCCCTTGGCGGCGTCTTGGACTGCGGCGTAGTCGCGTTCGTTCTGGTCAGCGTAGGCGTCGGCGAACTCGGCGATCGCCTGGGCGAACTTGGCGGAGCCGCCGAGGTAGGCGGCCAGCGCGACGCGGTCACCGGTGCCGGTGTGCGCCCGGGCCAGAGGCCACCCGCACAGCTGGGCGTAGATCGTCAAGCCCTTGGGGCGCAGCCGGCCGATCGCGCAGTCCGGGCCTCGGCCCGCGACGGGAGAACGCGGTGCCGAGCAGTCGTCGGTGAAAAGCGTGATCGCGCGTGGTACGGCTTCTCATCCTCTCCAGGTGGTGCAACCGGCGACCGGAGGCCGCCATCGTGGGGGCCGCTCCGGCGGTCGAGCCGGTGGCCTTGGAAAGGCGTCGTCGCGATTGGCCGGCACTGGATCGTGGCCGGTGCGCGTTCGCGATCCGTGCTTGCGGCGGCGAGAACGACCTCGGCGACGTGCGCACTCTGCCCGACACCGACGTCGGCCGCACGAGGAGGCAGTGCGTTGGCCAAGACGAAGACCAGGCGAGAGTCCCGAGCCGGCAAGTCTGTTCTGCTCACCCTGGCGACAGGGCAGTTCGTCATGGCCCTGGACACCACCGTGATGAACACCGCGATCGCGACCGTCGCCAAGGACCTGGGCACGACCGTCACCGGCATCCAGACGGCGATCACGCTCTACACGCTGGTGATGGCCTCGCTCATGATCACCGGCGGGAAGCTGGGCGAGATGCTCGGCCGCAAGCGCGCGTTCTCGATCGGCTGCGTGGTGTACGCATGCGGGTCACTGACCACGGCCTTGGCGCCGAACCTCGTCGTGCTCATCATCGGCTGGTCGTTCCTGGAAGGCCTGGGAGCGGTGCTCATCATGCCGGCGATCGTGGCGCTCGTGGCATCGAACTTCGGCAAACCCGAGCGTCCCAGAGCCTACGGACTGGTCGCGGCAGCGGGCGCCATCGCCGCCGCATTGGGCCCGGTGATCGGCGGCGCGTTCACGACCTACGCGTCGTGGCGCTGGGTCTTCGCCGGCGAGGTGCTGATCGTGCTGGTGATCCTGGTCCTGGTCAGGCGCGTCAACGACACGCCGGCCGAAGAAGGGACCCGGCTCGACCTCGGCGGCACCGCGATGTCCGCGCTGGGGCTCGGGATGATCGTGCTCGGTGTCCTGGTCTCCGGCAGCTGGGGTTTCGTCCAGCCGAAGCCCGGCGCCCCGACGTGGCTCGGACTTTCGCCGGGGATCTGGCTTGTGCTCGCGGGCGGCGTGATGTCCGCCGCCTTCCTCGCGTGGGAGAAGCGGCGTGTCACGCGGCACGAGAGCGGGCTCGTCGACCCGGCCCTGCTGCGTGTCCGCCAGCTGCGCAGCGGTGTCGGCTCGTTCCTGTTCATGTTCCTCGTGCAGGCCGGCGTCTTCTTCACCATCCCGCTGTTCCTGTCCGTCGCGCTCGGGCTGTCGGCGGTGGAGACCGGAATCCGGCTGCTGCCCCTGTCGCTGATGCTGCTGCTGTTCGCGGTAGGCATCCCGAAGCTGCGGCCCGACGCCTCGCCGCGGCGGGTCGTCAGACTCGGGTTCGTGGCCGTCTTCGCGGGCATCGTGCTCCTGGTCGTGCTGCTCGACGTCAGTGCCGGGCCCAAGATCATCACCTGGCCGCTGCTGCTCACCGGTGCGGGCCTGGGCGCGCTCGCGTCACAGCTGGGCAGCGTCACGGTGTCGTCCGTGCCCGACGAGATGAGCGGCCAGGTGGGCGGCCTGCAGAACACCGGAACCCAGCTCGGCGCGTCGATCGGCACCGCGCTGGCAGGCGCTGTCGTGATCTCCGCTCTGACCGCGTCCTTCTTCGCCGGCATTCAGGACAACCCGGACGTGCCTGCCGATCTCGCGTCACAAGCGCAGACACAGCTCTCCAGCGGGGTTCCAATCCTGTCCGACAACCAGTTGAGAGTCACCCTGGACAACGCGGACGTCCCTCCGGCGACGGCCGACGCGGTCGTGGCGACCAACGCCCAGAGCCGCATCGCGGGGCTGCGGTCGGCGCTGGCGGTACTGGCGATGCTCACGCTGCTGGCACTCGTCGCCACCGGCGGCATCCCCAGGGAACAGCCCGGTGCTCGCCCGAAACCGACCCCTCCGCCCGGGTAGCGCAAACTCTTCAAGCAGAGGGCCGTCACCGGCCCCGGGCACGCCGACTTCGTCCTCCTGGCCGCTGTCGAGGCCGGCGCGATGCCCGCCGACGACGCCGAACCCGAAGCGAGTAGTGGTGGCACGAACCCGGCCCCACCATCCGCGCGGACTCCTACACCACATCGATCCGCACTCCCGAGTGTCGATGCCCAGGGTGCGCGCGAACCGGTGGGTTCTCGGCGCGCGAGGAGGAGTCATCGCAGCGGTCGATGGTCGCGACCGGGCACTGGAAGAGCGGATGGGAGGCCTTCGTCCGGCTGGTCGGGATGGTGGTGAGCTGCGTCAGCATGTGAGTGCGGCTGACCGTGTTCGCGGTCGCGCTCGCACAACGGCTGAAGAAGCGCCGGAGGCAGCAGAAGGGACCGCGGACTACCACGCGAACGCCGAGGCCCGGACCTACAGCGCAGGCCCACTTTGATCTTGTCACGTGATCCCCGCTTGGCGGCGGAGTGGGGGTGCGGTGGTGGACCCATCAGGCGCAGCTGCTCGTCCGGGGTGGCGGGCAAGATCGGGGCGGGGACACGGGGTTCTGGCCTGCGGTAACAGCGCAGACAGCCAGGGCGGCCGGGGTGAGCACGATGCGCCGCGCCGGTGCAAGTGGTAGGCCAGTTCGCCGGTGGCCGTCTCGGTCTCGGTGACCTCTTCCTTCGCCAGTCGCACCCGTTCGACCGGCACGGCCTCGGTCTCCACGACCGGCCGCTCGCCGTGCAGGGCCATCTCGTGCTCTTCCTCGGAAATGGCCGGGCCGTCGAGAGCGGCGCCAGCGTCTTCCTCATCGCCACCGCGGTCGCCGGAGCGATCGGCGGGCTGGTGCACCGCACCATGGGCGACACCCCGACGGGGAGGGTCGTCCGGACCCTCGTGCCGGCCATGATCAGGGGATCGCCGTGTTCATGACCGCACCCAGCTGGGGGTCTCGCCGCCCGGGAACAGTCCGGCACGGTCGCGGCCGATCTGGCGACCGGCAAGTGGCCGAACGGGACCCGGTGTCCGCTGATCAGCGGACACCGTGCGAGAGGTGCTCGGTCAGCTCACGGCACCGAGCCGCTGGGCGAGCAGCTTCTTGCCCTGCTCCGCACCTTTCCGACTTTCCTCCTGTGCACGGCGGAAGAAGGCGGCCAACTCGCGGTCGCCCGTGCGGTCGGCGTCGGCGATATAGGATTCCATCCGCAAGGCGTTGCTCAGGCACGCCTCTACGAACCAGATGATGTTGTAATCCTTGTCCTGCGTACCTGTGACCTGATCGGTTTCGCTGCTGGCCACGATTCCTCCTCGGGTTTCGTTTCCGATGGCCTCAAATCTCGACTACCCGGATTCCGTCACTCGACACCTCGAACCGTCGGGCTCACGCGGTGGATGTCCGGTGGTGGCCGCACCGCCGGGCGGTACCGGACGCGCCCAGAGGGACGAAACGGGTTGTAACAGCGGAAAACAATGGCGAGGGCGGCAGCCCTGCCGCGAACACTCACGACACAAAGACCGCACCAGCCCAGGCTGATCCATGCCCGACACGAGGGTGAACATCCCGAGTCCCGACAGGTGGTGCGCCGTAGCGGCAGGTGCGAGACGATCGGGTCATGCAGGCATCCGTTCCCCACCCCGCGCCAGGCGCGGGCGAGACGAGCGTCAGCCTGCGCCGCGAGGGTTCCGCTGTGGTGCTCACCGCACGCGGCGAATTCGACGCGCTCACCACGCCCCAGCTTCAGGCCGCGATCCACGAGGCACTGAAGACCGCTCCCGACGTGCTGGTGATCGACCTGACTGCGGTCGACTTCTTCGCCTCGATGGCGCTCGCGGCCCTGTCCGAGGGACGCCAAGCTGCCGGCGAGCGCACAAGTCTGCGCCTGGCGGTCGAGCGCTACCTGGACCGCACCCTGCGGTTGGTCGGCCTCGACCAGCGGTTCGCCCTGTATTCGTCAGCGGCCGAGGCGCTGGCCGCTGACCAAGCCTGATCAGCTCGGCGCGACACAGGGCGGGTGTGTACCTGGGCCGGGCGCGGGTATGCCGCAGGCAGGGCCCCACTGGCCCGATCACGACCGCGTGAGGTGGTGTCCATGTCTCCGACCGGCAACCGTGCCACGGCAGAGAACTCCGAGTTGTGGACGCGCCGACCCGCTTTCACCGACGACGTGACTCTCATGCGGAATGCCCTGGCTGACTGGATCAGCGCCCACGGCCTGACGGGGGTTCTCGCCCACGACGTCGAGCTGGCCACCTACGAGGCGCTGATCAACACGGCGAGCCACGCCTACTCCGCCGGCGTCGCCGGCACCGTCGAGTTGCATGCCCACCACCAGGATGACCTGATCCGGATCACGGTCACCGACCACGGCCGCTGGCAACCACCCACCACAGACCCCGGCCAGCTGCGCGGACGAGGCCTCACCCTCATCCGCGCTCTCGCCGACCACACCATCCTCGCCCCCACCGACGTGGGCACCACCGTGACCATGACCTGGTACCTGACACTGCCCGAGACTCTCGACACGAGCTGACCCGAGCAGCCGACCGGTCTTTCCGCAGGCCGGCGAGCCGGGGCTGGGGACTCGGCGCACCAGCCACAGCCGGCGCCTCTCTGTGAACGTCGCCGGCTCGACCGTGATGACCACGCCGGTTCGGGGGTTGCGATGATCAGCCGGTATTACAGCCCCCGAGCGCCGGGCTTGCCATCGTCGGTGACGAAGGTGGCGACGGTGTACAGCGGCGCGTCCGCGTTCAAGACGGTGTCGGACACTCGGAAGTCGGCCCGCCACTGGTGTGGCGTGATCTCGACGCGAGATGTAGCCGCCGTTGGTCGTTCTGGAACATCATGTGCGGGTTGTCCGAGGTTGGGCCGTACACGGTTGTCGGGTTCGCGTCGCCACCGCTGCTGATGAAGTGCCGAGGTACTCGGTCGCCAGCGTCGGTGAGTTCGGGTCAGTGAAGGAATCCGATGGGCACCGAGAACCGCATCTGCCCGACGGCCGAGCGCGCCACACAGGGGAACCGTCGCGGGCCGTGGATCAGCTGGCTACCGACCCGGCATGGGACATCACCCGCCACACGACCAGCGGTGACTGGGTCACAGCGGAATGGCGAGGCGGTGACCGGCTCGTCGACCACGTCCGCGGGACCGGGTTCACCGCCCTGACTTAGGCGAAGACGCGCACGAAGTACGAGCTGATGCGCTCGGCCGCGGCGCGCACTACGAACGCCCGGGTGGTGAACGACCTCGGCAGCAGTTTGCCCTTCAGATTCCGCAACGCGGCGGTCATCCGCCTCCGACCGGCCAGAAACAAAGCCAGGGACGATGGAGGGCGACAACCGAAAGGTGGTCGTCTTCCGCTTATGCACGCCGCTAGGGCGGAGCTGAGCCGCTCAGCCTGCGTATCGGCGTCTGATCGACGGTCAGCGTGTCGGCTCCCCGACCGGGTCCACCTAGCGGGTCCCCCTCTTCGCCGGCCCCGACATGGACACCCGTTGTCTGCGAGCTAGTTGTCCCGTCGAGCCCGTGATCTTCCCCTCGCCGCGCGCGGTTTCCCTGCCTGAGCTCGCGGGTACCCGGAGCTGCTGCCTCCACTGGTGGAGGCGACGACGTCAGGAGATCGCTCGATGGTCGCTCTGTTCGGAATCTGCTCGTGGTGTGGCTCGTGTGCGTTCTGATCGGCATCGCAGTGCAGGGTCTGGTCTGGCTCCTGATCCTGGGCGTCGTGCTGTTCGTCGCGTTCGCGGCGATCGGCTTCGTCAAGCGCAAGAGCCTTGGGCACCGCTGACGATCCCCCACCGGCCACAATGGCCGGCGAGCCATATTTTCCTTCTGTATCAGGAGATTTCATGCGTCTGCCCAGTCCTCGCGGTCCGTCGAGTTCCGCGGTCATCACCCGTCTCCTGGCCGAGCCGGACGACACGGAGGCCATAGCGGTACCGGCTGGCGCCGACGTGCCGGTGTGCCACGACGAAGACCTGCAGCTCACGCTGTGGATCTGTTATGAGCTGAGCTATCGCGGCTTCGACGAGGTCGATGCCGCCTGGGAGCACGCTCCCTTCGTCACGGGTATGCGACGGCAGCTCGAACGAAGATGGGTGGCCGGGTTGCACGAGCTCGTCCCTCCGGCTCCGGTACGGCCGGACGCGGTGCCGCAGGCGTTGGCCGACCTCGTGCGGGCGGACGAAGGGCCGCCCGTGGCGAAGTTCCTGCAGCGGCGCGCTTCCGAGGAGCAGTTCCGGGAGTTCGTGGCGCAGCGCTCGGTCTACCACCTCAAGGAGGCCGATCCCCACAGCTGGGCCATTCCCCGGCTCTCCGGAGCTACCAAGGCAGCACTGGTCGAGATCCAGGCCGACGAGTACGGGCAGGGCCGGCTCGCCCGGATGCACTCAGAGCTCTTCCGGGTCACCATGCGCTCGCTGGGGCTGGACGACGGCTACGGCCACTACGTCGACCGCGTCCCGGCGGTGACGCTGGCGGTCAGCAACCTCATGTCCCTGTTCGGGTTTCACCGCCGCTGGCTGGGCGCGGCGCTCGGGCACCTGGCGGCATTCGAGATGACCTCATCGTTGCCGAACCGCCGCTACGGCAACGGATTGCGGCGCCTGGGCCGGGACGCGGCCGCGACGCGGTTCTACGACGAGCACGTCGAGGCCGACGCCGTGCACGAACAGATCGCCGCCCACGACCTGTGTGGCACGTACGCCCGCGAGAACCCGGCGGCCGCAGGCGACGTCCTCTTCGGCGCGGCCTGCGCGCTGGCGATGGAGGCGGAGTTCGGCCGGATGCTGCTCACGCGGTGGGACCAGGACCGCTCGTCCCTGCGCCCGGCGTCGGGGTCAGCGCCCGCCGGCGGGCGCGCGGAAGCCGCGGATCTTGTGGGTGCCGTCGCAGAACGGTTTGACCGCCGAGAGTCCGCATCGGCACAGCGCGACGGTGCTTCGGCCGGGGTCGATGAGCTCGCCGTCCGGTGAGCGGAGTTCGAAGGGACCGCGGACCAGCAACGGCCCGTTTTCGTACGGGGTGATGGTCGCGGCTTCCGTGGCGTCGTCGTTCACCGGTCCCGGATACCCCGACCGCGGCTCGCTCACACCGACCGTCCCGCCCCGGTCCCTCGCGTTCGACCCCAGCCCCGAGCCAGTCCGGCTCGCCGGACAGCCGGTCGCCGATCACTCGCTCCAGGCACTGGTGGCACCACTTCCCTGATTCTCGTTCAGCGGACTGTGCCGCTGGATACTTGGTGGGTCGCCGACAACATGGGGTGGCTGCCGATGACGGACGAGCGAGCGACGGCGTCACCGCTCCTCGGTTCTCCCTCGGTGGCGACGTTGTGCCCTGGGATGATCCAGACCAGCGTCTGGCCTTGACCGTCGGACGCTACGAGGTCGAGCACCTGATCGGCAGCGGAGGTACCGCGCGGGTCTACCGGGATCGCCTGCTCGCCGGGCCCTTGCCGGCCGCAGAAGTGTCCGAGCTGGGGGTCCGCCTCACCGAGTCGCTGGCACACCTGCACAACCGGCGCGTCGTGCACCGGGACCTCAAGCCCGCCAACATCCTGCTCGGCCCCGACGGCCCGCTGATCGGCGATTTCGGCATCGCCCACGAACTCGACTCGACTCACATCACTGGCACCGGTTTTGTGACCGGCACGGCCGCTACCTCGCACCGGAGCAGATCACCGGTGAACCGTCGGCGGCCGGTCCGGGCGACGCCTGTGCAGATCATCCCCGCGCCCTCGCCGGCGACGCCCGCAAAGTCACCTGCAACGGCGATCGCTGGACCGCCACCAGCAGCGCCAGGCCCGGCCTCACTGCCCGGCCCTGGCGCCCTCACGGCAACCGAGACAGCAAGGCTGCCAATCCAGCCGACAAAGCCAAGGGGAAACCCAAGAACAAGGGCAAGGGCCACGTCCACCCCTAGCACCGCGCCCGTCGACCTGAGATGCGCCCTTGACGAGGTCGCTGTCATCGGATCTCTGAAGGTCGTCGACGCCGGGGTTGCAGACCCTGGTGGGCAGGAACGTCTCGCTCATGCCGAAAAGGCCGGTGTTGACGGTGACCCGCCGGCACGACCTTGTCGATCTTCTGACCGGCCGTATCGTGATTTTCCGACCCAGGAAGCGAAAACCGGAGAGTTATGTCAATCGGCTACTTCCTCGTAGTGACGGGCCTGGCTTTCGCCACCGATTATCCGGCGGTGTAGACGAGAGACACGTTGTCGCCGTAATTTCCTGCCGCCACCACTGCAACCTGGTTAATGACCTGCGGCTAGCACACACGTTGAGCGGTACACACTTCCTTCTTCGATCTTGCCCATATTCCCGTTGGAACCGGTTCACGAAATAAGTTCGCCGATGACGTTGGTATCCGGTCAATCGCAGTCCTCCGTTCGTTGTGGCCCTGCGAGTTTGGTGCCGAATAATCCGGGTATGCGCAGGTCGTAAGACGCGAATCGAGCTCCGGCCGGTCTCGTCGTGCGCAGCGCACAGCACGAGCCATCCAGCCTGTGACATCTCACCAAGATTCTCGGACATGCGGACAACGAACGACGGAGTATCTCCCTGACCAGCCCGGAACCGCGCGGGTGCCCACCAACCCACTGCACGAACCCGGCGAATTCACCGATGCCCGGAAACCACAAACACGATCATGGTCGACCTGGCGACCCCAGACAAATTTTCCTCTGAACAAGCCTCTTCATCGATCAGCGATGAGCCCTAGTGCTCTCCGAAGGGATAGATCAATGGATACTGGTTTCAACATCCTGCAAAGTCTGCAGAGCGCGTTCACCACATTCGTGGGCTACCTGCCTCAGGTGATCGGCGCGCTTCTCGTGCTGCTGATCGGCTTCATCATCGCCAAACTGCTGGACAAGGCCATCACCAAAGGCCTGAAGAAGGCGAAGGTCGACGACAAGCTGAAGACCGGCGGCGGCGCGAACTACGTGGAGAAGTTCTCTCCCCAGGGCAGCCCCTCCAAGCTCGTCGGCATGGTCGTGTTCTGGGTGATCATGTTCTTCGTGATCTCCTCGGCCATCGGGACGCTGGGAATTCCGGCGCTGACCGGGTTCATGAACCAGGTGCTGAGCTACCTGCCCAACGTCCTCGCCGCGCTGCTGATCTTCATCGTCGCGGCCGCAGTCGCCGGCGCGGTCGCCGGGCTGGTGCACCGCACCATGGGCGAGACGCCGACGGGCAAGATCGTTGGCACCCTGGTGCCGGCCATGATCATGGGCATCGCCGTGTTCATGATCCTCACCCAGCTGGGCATCTCGCCGGTGATCGTCACGATCACCTACGTCGCCCTGGTCGGCGCCGCAGCGCTGGCCGCGGCACTGGCCTTCGGCATCGGCGGCCGCGACGCCGCCGCGAAACTGGTCAACTCCGGATACGAGAAAGCCAAGGAGCAGAACGACACCATCAAGTCCGACCTGGCGATCGGCAAACAGCGCGCCGCCCAGGACGCCGCCGACACCAAGCACAAGGCCGAGCAGAAGATGAGCGGCCAGGAGCAGAGCGCACCCCCCGCCCAGTCACCGCCCACGCCCGCCACCGGGCGGGCGTACCGGCCGTGACACCTCGTGGATCGGCGCCACTGAGACGCGACCGGAGTGTCCTGCCCGCTGATCCACAGCACCGCATCCGCGAAGCGAGCATGGCTGCGGCCATGGCTCCACCCGCAAGGTCGCCTCATTGCGGGAACGACAACGCACCGAAGGAGATCACCATGAGCATGAACCCCGAGGGCGCCCGCCACGGGCGCCTCGACCCCGGCGTTGCGCCACCCGCCAACACCGCGCAGGTCACGTCATCCCCGCAGAACACACCGTCCGTCGCAGACTCGCCGCCGCCCGTGGCACGGCAGGAGGAAGGCCCGGGTCGCGGGGAGGTGGTGGAGCGGCAGCGGGACCGCTTCGGTGGGATCAAGTGGGGCGCCGCGTTCTTCGGATGGCTCACCGCCACCGGCACCGCACTGATCCTGACCGCGCTCGCCGCCGCGGCCGGGACCGCGTTCGGCCTGGCCACCAACCCCGCCGACGCAGAGCAAGCGGCCAACCAAGCCGCGCAAAATCCCGCCGTCGTGCAGACCGCCACCGTCGTCTCCGCGATCGTGGTGCTGGTCGTCCTCCTGATCGGCCACTACTGCGGCGGGTACGTCGCCGGACGAATGGCCCGCTTCAACGGGGTCAAGCAAGGCATCGCCGTGTGGGTGTGGTCGATCGTCATCGCGGTCATCGTCGCGATCATGGCCGCGGTCGGCGGCAGCCAGTTCAACATCCTGGCCCGCCTCAACGGACTGCCCCGACTCCCGATCGACGAAGGCACCCTGACCGTCGTCGGCATCATCACCACGCTCGTCGCCCTGGCCGCCGCGCTCATCGGGGCCATCCTCGGCGGACTGGCCGGGATGCGCTACCACCGCAAGATCGACCGGATCGGCTTCCAGCAGTAGTCCCGCGCCGCCGGCCCCGTTCGAAGCAGATTCCTGACAAGGAGGAGAAAGTCATGTCGACACGCACACCTTCACCCACTTCCACCGGACGCTCGTCCGCCCAGCTGGCCGCCGGCATCGTCGCCGGCGTTTTCCTACTGGTCGGCATCCTCGGATTCATCCCCGGCGTCACGACCGACTACGACCAGATGGGCTTCGCCGGCCACGGATCGATGGCCATGCTCTTCGGCGTGTTCATGGTCTCCACCCTGCACAACATCGTGCACCTGCTCTTCGGCGTCGTCGGCCTGGCCTGCGCCCGCACCTCACGCGCGGCCCGGCTGTACCTGCTCGTCGGAGGAGTCGTGTACCTCGTGCTGTGGCTCTACGGTCTGCTCATCGACCACGGCAGCGACGCCAACTTCGTCCCGTTCAACAACGCGGACAACTGGCTCCACCTCGGTCTCGGCATCGGCATGATCGCCCTCGGCCTGCTCACCGGCCACGAAGCACGCGACGCCGCCACGCCAACCGCCACCGGGGGGCCCGGCGCCGGCTAGCAACCACACAACGCTTGGTTCCTGGGTGGCGGCGGTAGTGACCGGCGCGCAGGGGAAGCGTTCAACTGACAAGGAGAAGATTTTCGTGGTGGAGAACAACGAGGACGTCATCGAGCTGCTGCAGCGGCAGCACCGGGAGATCCGCGAGCTGTTCACCCAGCTGCAGACGGCGGAGGACGGCCAGCGGCGGAAAGTGTTCCGCCGCCTCGTACGGCTCCTGGCGGCGCACGAGACAGCGGAGGAAGAAGTGGTGCACCCGGAGATCCGCGACCTCGAACCAGCGGCCGAGTCCGTGGTCGAGGCACGGCTGGGTGAGGAGCACCGCGCCAAGGAACTGCTGACCACCCTGGAAAAGATGGGTCCGGACGCCGACGGATTCGACACCCTGCTGGTCCAGCTCCGAGACGACGTGTTGGCGCACGCCGAACACGAAGAACGCGAGGAGTTCCCGATGCTGCGTGCCCACCGGCCTCCGGAGCGGCTGCGGGCGATGGCGGCGACCGTGCGGCTCGCCGAGGCTGTGGCCCCGACCCGGCCGCACCCCGGTACGGAGAGCGCGAAAGCCAACCTCCTGCTGGGACCACCCGCCGCGATCATCGACCGGGCACGCGACGCCATCCGCGCCGCACTCAGAAAGTGAGCGGCGGTGCTACACGAAGAACCGCACGACGACGACGTCATTGCCGGCCCGGAGGAGTTCGAGGAAGAACCCAGGATGGACCCGGCACCCCAGGAGCGCCCAGGAGGTGGATGAGTATCAGGAGCAACCTGAAAATCACGGGCCCTGGTGCATCGAAACCACGTCCAGGCCCCGGAGGCGGAACAGGGTCAGCACCGTGCAAACGCTCTTCGTTGGTGAGGTGGCAGTAGATGATCGTCTCGGATGGGGCGGTCGCGACTTCCAGCTCGCCGAAGTCGAGGACGGTGTGGGCGGCTCGGTCGGACAGGTAGCCGGAGACTCGGAACACGTAGGTGGTCTGCGACACGCGACGCCTCCCGTCTAGCCTCTCGCCGCCAGCCTCTCGCCGCCACGGTCGCGCCCGCGGCCGCGCGCGTCCTCGGCCGTGCCTGATGAGTTCGTGTTCGGGCGCGGGGGCGTGCGCCTGCTTGACGCTCAGCGCGCCGTCAAGTTCCCCGCCACCGTGTCCCCAGACGCGCAAGGCGGCCCCACGGCAGCTGCGTGTCCGCAGGGCTACCTGCGGACACGCCGCTCCCAGGCCTCACGGTGGCCCTCGGCGCGTCACCCTGGGGCCCACCCGATCATCCCCGCCGGAAACACGCCGAATGGTGGATGGGTGCCACACACGGGCAGCAGCGTGAACGTCCGGGAGGCACCCTCGAGTGTTATCCACGGAGCACCGCCTGCGTAGCGTCGCGCGCTGCGGGCCCGGGGCCCCGGGTCACCGGGCCCGCCTGCCGATCTTCGGGCGCACGTTGAACTGGGTGAGTCGCAGCCCGCGCCAGCTGTCCAAGCAGTGGTGACCCGGCGTCCTTCGCTGCTGTGCCCGAGACGCAGCCACGCAGCGACGGTCAGCGGGCCTGGCTCGACACCTGCTTCGCCCTGAGCAGGACATCGTCCCACGGGTCACGAAGGCGCGATCGCGTTCCGGGCACACCGTGCAGAGCACGCTTGACCGGGCAAGAGACATGGTGGACGCCGTCATCTCAGGTCGGTCTCGGACGATTGACTGCGTGAGCTCATGGCCGCCCGGCGTGAGCGGAGTCAGCGCTGGTCGAGCTGGGCGCGCAGGTCGTGGATCGTGTTCTCGGCGTCGGCGAGCTGGTCTTGCAGGCCGATGATGCGGGCGGCGGCGGTGAGGGTGCGGCCTTCGTCGAGTTGTTCGCGCAGCCGGATCACCTGGGTGAGCTGGCGGCGGGAGTAGCGGCGATGGCCGCCGTCCGAGCGCTGTGGGTGCACCAGGTCCGCGGCGTCGAGGCTACGCAGGAACGCTTCCTGCGCACCCAGCATCTTCGCGGCCTGCCCGGTGGTGAAGGCCGGGTAGTCGTGGTCGTCGAGGTTGCCCAGATCAGCCACGCACACCTCCTTGACGGGTCGTCACGCACGCCAGCCGCTCCAGATTATCTAGTGCGGACACTTGACACAATTTGCAGTTCGCGCTATAGAAATGGATGAGCGGTGCATGACCTGGTGTCGAACACGACGATGTTGCCGGGGAGTGATCGATGATGCCGGACACCACCCGCCGCGAGGCGGTGACCAGCGGGTTCGCCGAGCTGGTTTACGCCGATCCAGTGTGGCTGCGCGCAGAGTTCGACGCGATCATGACCGCCAATTTCGAAGGTTTCCCTCCGTCCCCAGCGAGGCCCCGGCCTGGATCCTCAGGTCCGCGGCGATCCGACCGCGCACCCCGCGCCCTCGCCAGTGGTGACCGGTCGGTCGGTGTGGTGCCGGCGATGCGAGGTCGGCATCGGCAGCGTTCCCCTCCGTGGCCCGGTGCGCTCCTGGGGTCAGCGTTACGACGGTGATTTCGAAAGGCAGGTGGTGCCTGCACACCTGGAGTCCGCCCGGCTGTTGTCCTTTCGCCCAGCGGGGATGCCTGCTTCGACAGACGGCCGAGGAGACCTGACTGTGGTCCCGGCCCGGCGTCTCGTGGCGCACACCTCGCGGCACCCCCGGCTCGGCGTACGGCAGCCGGGACAGGCCCCAGGTGATCGAAGGATCGATTGCACACACAGCATTCTCGAGAGGTGTTTCCCACCGAACTGGTTCCGGCCCCGCCGCCCGCGTTGCGGCGGGAGCCGGATCTCGACGACGACACGAAAACCAGCACTCATCTCCGCAAAAGCAGGGTGGCGTACAGGTTTGACCAGCCGCCTCCGGTTCCCAGCACGCCGGTGGCGGTGCACAGGGAAGGAGCAAAGGAGGGATGGTCATGTTGATGCGGACCGACCCGTTCCGGGAGCTGGACCGGCTGACCCAGCAGTTCTTCGGCGCCAACGGCACCACATCGCACCCGGCGGTGATGCCGATGGATGCCTACCGGTCCGGCAACGAGTACGTCGTGCAGTTCGACCTGCCCGGTGTCGCGCCGGACTCCATCGACTTGGGCGTGGAGCGCAACGTGCTCACCGTCAAAGCCGAACGCACGCCGGCCTACGACGAGGGCACCGAGGTCCAGGTGTCCGAGCGGCCACGCGGGGTGTTCTCCCGTCAGCTGTTCCTGGGTGACACCCTCGATGCGAACAACATCGCAGCGCACCACGAGGCGGGTGTGTTGACGCTGCGGATGCCGATCGCCGAACAGGCCAAGCCACGCAAGATCGCCATCAGCGGCGAGAGCGAGTCCAAGCAGATCAACGCCTGAGCGTCTCGGACCCCTGGCTCGGCGTTGTGGCCCCCGCCCGCGCAGCATCGAACGCTGCCGGGCGGGGCCAGCGTCTACCTCGCCCACCCCGTGCCAGGTCGAGCACAGCATGAGGAAAGCGGAACCGATGGGTAGCACCCGACGCCGACCGGTCACGATCGCCACCACGCCGGCCACCACGGCCCGTGACCTTCGGCGCGCAGTCCGCGCGGCCGACCCGGCCAAGACCCCTGGTCTGGCACAGCTGCGTGACGCCGGCTGGCAGCTGACCCAGCTCACCGGCGAGCTGACCGATCTGGTGACCCTCCTGGCCGAACACACCGGCCACCACACCCAACGTCCCGAGCAGGTTCGCCAGGCCGACAGCGCGCCGGACACCGCACACCTGGCCTCCGCATGCCGGGAACTGGCCACCCTGCGCCGCGCCCTCGACACCGCCCACAGCGCGGCGCACGATTACTACACCGAGATCAGCCAGCTCAACCCAGCTGTGCCCGGTTCGCTCCGGTCCTCGCCATGAACTCCTCTCACCCCACAGGCCTGCCCGACCCCTACGCGGTACTCGGCGTGGCTCCCGGCGCCAGCACCGCCGAGGTCACCGCCGCCTACCGGCACGCCGTGCGTGACTGCCACCCCGACGCACCACACCCGGACCGCGAACGACTCGCGGCCGTGATCACCGCCTACCGCCACCTCCGCGACCACCTCGCGCGGCAACCCACCGAACCGCACCGGCCCTCCACACCAGACCGCGACATCCACGTGCGCGTGCACCCCCGCACCACACCGCCACAACCAGACGTGCGCGCCGGCCCCGTCCACCGCCACCCTCACCGACAAAGCTGGTGACCGCGGAGCTTCGGTTTGGGCACCGCCGTGCGCGATCGCGGCGTGGATGACGAACACGCGGCCGTTCTGCTCGTTCTCGTCGCCGAACGCGTCCGTCTCGGTCGAGACGAGCCGACCCACAAAAGATTTTGTAACACCATGGCGGCAGTGCCCCGCACTGAGACGACAATCGTGGACACGCGGCGCGGCGGCAGGGCGCGCGGCGGACCCACCGGCAGGATTTCTCCCCTAACCTGCCGGTGGGCCGCATTACGCGAGTGTCGCCCCGACGCCGCGAGGCCGGCGTTCGGCTGGCCGATGAGGGACACGGTGCGGACATGCGCGAGAGCTTTCACGAAGAGCTGAACCGTCTCAGCGCACAGCTCGGGCTGATGTGCGCGCTCGCGGCCGACGCGATCCGCCGGGCAAGCAGATCACTGCTGACCGCAGACCTGGACCTCGCCGAGCAGGTGATAGCTACCGACGCCGAGATCGACTGGGCCCGCGCGGACTGCGAGTCGCACGCCCAGGCCCTGCTGGCCCTCCAAGCGCCCAAGGCACACGACCTGCGGACCATCCTGGCCGCGATCTACTGCGCCGAACGGCTCGAGCGGATGGGCGACCTGGCCGCGCACATCGCCGGCATCGCCCGCTTCGCCCACCCCCACCACGCCGTGCCCGCCCAGCTCGAATACGGCTTCGCCGAGATGGCCGACGCCGCCGCCGGCATGGCGGACCGGCTCGCCGAGCTGATCGAGCGCCAGTGCCCGTGCGGATTCGCCGACCTCGCCGACATCGACCAGACCATCGACACCATGCACGCCCACGTCCTCACCGTGATCACCAGCGACCAGTGGCCTCACGGCGTCCAGACAGCCATCAATCTCGCCCTGCTCGCCCGGTTCTACGAACGCTTCGGCGACCACGCCGTCGCCGTAGCAAACCGACTGGGCTTCGCCGCCACCGGCGAACTTCCCTTCCACACCCACACCTGACTCGGCACCACGTCAGCCCGCGGTCTGAGCCTCATTCCTTGATCAAGGACGTAGTGTTCTTAGCCCGGATAAGCACGGGCCGGGGAGCGGAGCGGGACGACAACCGAATTCGAGCTTGGAACAATCGGTGGTTGGCCCGGTTGTACTGGTGGCAGAACCACGGGCACTGGGTTGGCTCTCGCGGCGATCCTCGCGGTGATCACCACTGTCGTCGTTCTCGCGATCCACCTGCTGTGACTGAAACGCCACCAGCGAAGTCAGCCCGCGTCGCTCCGGCAGGCAGTAGGAGGAAATGCCCCGAGTGCGAGACTGATCATAACTTCGACCAGTACCCACAGCTCGTCGCCCGGATCAGGCTGGAGCACATGGGGTCGCCGCCCCGGCTGGCTTCGTGGTCGGCGCCATTGTGCTGATGGTTCCGCGGTTTCGACCGACTGGACGTACGTCTTGCAGCGGCGGCCACTGCCAGTATTCGACCATATCCGAGAGGTAACCCTACCGGGCTGGGAGTGCGCCCTCGGTCGGCGGTGTTGCAGACTGCCTCCGGGGCCAAGAATTGCTGGGGTGAAACAAATTCTGAGGCAGAGGAGCCGCCAGAACATGTCCACGCCGGTCGTCGATGTGCGGGATTCCCTGATGCCCAGAGCTCCGTCCTCGTACCCGCATGAGAACCCATGGGATGCGGTGTGGCCACTCGCGGAGGGACGCACCGCCTGTGTGTTTGACGGTTCGCCGGATCGACCGGCGATCCCCGCCGATGGATTCGGAATGGGGAAGACCTATTCGTACGCGCTCTTCGGCGACCGGGAGGACGTTTTCGTCTCCGCGATGCGGGAGAACGGCTTCGGCCCCGTCCTCCTCGGCTACGACGAACGGTCCGCGTCCATTCTGGACAATGCCAAGGCCGAGCCATGAGCAGCGAGCGCTTCGCCACTGTACTCAGGGCTCACGTCGAGACCTGGCGGCCTTACACCCTCGCTTTTCCCGGCCTGGTGGGGCTGGGCGGGGCTGTCATCGGAGAACCCCGCCACGGTGTCGCGACGGCCGTGAGCGGTCCCCTGCTTGCCTGGCTTGGCGCCCACTATCTCGGGGACTACCTCGACCGGCATCTGGACGCTCTGGCCAAGCCGCAAAGGCCCATCCCCTCAGGCCGGCTCGCCCCTCGAGCCGCACTGGTGTCCGCAGTCGCCTGCTTCGTCGGATTTTGGCTGGTCTCCCTGCTGACTGCCCTGCCGCTGGCCTGGCCGGCGGCAGGAATCACCCTCGGTGTCGTCTTGTACAGCGGCGCCTTCAAGGCGCGTGGCCTTGCGGGCAATCTGGTACGCGGCCTGCTCACCGCGATGGCCTTCGTTTACGGAACGATGACCTCCGCCGGTGCCACAACCTGGCAGATCATCTTTTTCGCCGCGATGTTCTGGGCCCACGACGCCGCCACCAACCTCATCGGAGCGCTGCGGGATGTCGACGGCGACAGGGCCGGCGGTTACGACACATTTCCCGTCCGCAGAGGTGCCTCAGCGGCCCTCCAGGTGGCGGCCTGCCTCTACGGCTTCGCCATCATTGCGGCCATCGCTGCGGCTATCGGAACACGCGAGGGTCTGAGTACCTATGCACTGCTTGTCGGGGCCGCCTGCTGCCTGGGGGTGCACGCCCTGGACATCATCCGGTTCGCGCCGCGCCCCCTTCCCGCGCCGACCGCCTTGCGATCCCACGAGGTCTTCGTCATCGAACGCATCCTCATCACGGCGGCCACAATCTCCTTGGGGCTCGGTCCGTGGATCACGGCAGCCCTGCTCACCCCGATCGTGATCGTCAGCTTCCTGCTCCAAAAGCTCCTGAGACGTCACCATGAGATCTCCCCACCAGACTCTTCGATCAGCGCCGCCGCGCCGTAGATCACTTCCGCCCGATCGGCCCCCGCCCCGAGCCAGGGAGCCAGACCGTGGCCGATATCCGCGAGACAGTCGGATATCTCATACGAGGACGACGGATGAATGCACGGAAGGCCGCGCGCTCCGCCCGCCCGAACTCATCGAGATACCACCCTGGAAAATAACATACCCGCGAGGAGAAACAATTGGCACCGATCACCTGCCCGGGCAACACCAGCAACGATCCCAGCCACCTTATCAACTTCGTAGACAAGAACTGCGTTCCCTACACCGGCTTCGAACTCTTCTTGTTCGTGTCCGGATGTCTCCTCTGGGTATTTGCCTACGGACTGCTCATCCGCAACAGCCACCGCAAAAAATACATCGAACTACCCGCCATCGCGATCTGCAGCGACCTCGCCTGGGAAATCACCTGGGCAGCCTTCTACACCACAGACATGGGCCTGGTCCCCGCCATCATCTACAAGAGCTGGCTGTTCCTCGACCTGTTCATCTTCTGGCTCCTGCTCAGGCACGGACGAAAGCAGACCGGCAACCCTGTTTTCAAACGGCTTTTCACTCCGCTGTGCTTCATCGCCGTCCCGATCTTCACGGTAATCTACAGCTCGTTCGTCCACGGCGGATACGACACCCCGGTCGGAGCGACCTCCGCCTACATGGCACAGCAATTCATCAGCGTTTTCTGCATCCTACTCCTACTGAGCTCCACCACCGCCGAGAACTTCTCGACACACTTTGCATGGCTCCGAAGCCTCGGCACCGCCCTGGTCGCCGTGTTCTTCTTCTTCCACTACACCGGCAACTACTTCCTGAACACACTCGGAACTCTGTCGATGATCCTGGACGGAATATTCCTCTACCTCCTCTGGAAAGCCCGAAAGGCGCATAAACTAGGTATTAGTCCGTCTGCGTTCTTGAGTCAACGAGTTGGCTAGACGACCACACCGAGAGACCACATGCAACTCCACCTAAAGGCCATACAAAAGATCACACTGGCTGCGCCTTCGATAATGAGCCGATGGGGGCGCTAGCCCGACTCCTTCGTCAGCATATTCATCTGAAAACAGATGGAGATCTCCCATGACCTTCAACCGGACACAGCGAGCACTGGTCGCGTCCGTGCTTCACGGCCCTCGCCTCCTCGACTCGCCCGAATCTCGGGTTCGCATGATTGTTGTGTCTATCTTCGATCTAGCAGGATCGAACCCTGGCGCAATTCAGGCACGATTGGTCCCTGATGTCGCTCAGGCTATCCGCGAGACACTTCCTACCGACCTCAAGTTTGAAATATTTGCCCATGCTCAGGCAGCAGCGATAATTGGAGGCGCAATGGCCTGGCTGAGCACCGAACCACAGGTCGAGCAGCGCCTCGTGGTCGAGCTCATAGCCGAAACGCTGTCCACCGGCGTTCGAACTGCATCCAAGATCAGCTAGCAACCTTGTGCGTGCACTAGCCCTCCAGCCACTTTGCGACAGGGCGAGCGTAAGCAGTTGATGTACATGTCGTTGACGAATGCATCGTTCATACCCCGACCACCAGCGTCTAAGGGATGTCTCGTAACCCGGTGCTGGGCCGGCGGGGCCGGTAGTCGATCATGTTGGTGTGGTGCAGGTGATCACAGCGTCGCGGCCGGAGTGGATTGCCCCGTTCACCGGGCTGGAGCCGGGTCAGTTCCGCAAGCTCGTGCGGCTGGTCGCGAAGCGAGGCGGGGACGAGATCGCTGACGGCCGGCCCGGTCGGCAGTGGGCACTGCCGCTGGCCGATCGCGTGTTGCTGGTCGCAACGTAGTGGCGGACGAACCTGACGATGCGCCAGATCGGGCCGTTGTTCGGGGTGTCGCATTCGGCGGCGCACCGGGGGAAGCGACACGATCGGTCCGCTGCTGGCCCTGGCCCCGGTCCGCAAACGCCGGGTGGATGCGGTCGCGATCGTGGACGGCACACTGGTGCCTACCCGGGATCACCGGCTGGCGACACCGTCGAAGAACTACCGGTACTCAGGCGTTCGTGCAGGTCGCGATCGACGCCGAGACCCGGCTGGTCATCGCGACCGGTGACCCGCAGCCGGGCAACCGCAACGACTGCACCGTCTACCGCGCCTCGGGCATGGCCGAGCAACTCGCCGGTCGGCCGGTGATGGCCGACGGCGGCTATCAAGGCAACCCGGCGGTCGTCATGCCCTACCGCAAACCTCGCGACGGCAGCGAACTCCCGGACTGGAAAGAGAATCTCAACGCCACCCACCGCAAGGTCCGCGCTCGCGTCGAACACGTCCTGGCCCGGATGAAGAACTTCAAGATCCTCCGCGACTACCGCCGCGCCGCCAGCACGCTCGCCGACACGGTGTCCGGAATCACGCACCTGCACAACGTCCTCCTCGAAGCCTGACGCAACACCAGCCCCACCAACCACGCTCTCAGTTACGAGACATCCCTTAGACGGGTGCAATTCGCAAACTCGATGGAGTCATGGGAGGACGAGAAACGTCGCTACTGGTGAGCAGCATCAAAAATGGTTCTCCCGCATCTCCTCGCCGGAGCCGAGCAGCGGCCTGCGAATACGAATTCTTTTAGCAGAACGCCAATATGACGGCCCGCAAGCGTCACGCTACCCGATGGGATTACCGGAACCAACGTTCGGATTCCATCAGGTGATTGCGGTTCACGACGCTCGGGTTGCCGGTTGCGCGAAACGTGGGAACAACGCACACGGACGCGTGATCACCACTGCGATGTCAGAATTCCCGGGCCAACCAGAACTATACTTTCGAGGACCTGGGCCCGTTGTGACCGTGCAACGCGACGTGGGCTCCCGTGTGATACCCGCGCTGCCGTGCACTGCGCGGGTGCCGTCGATTCCTTGTCGTGTTCGTGACCTTGAGGACCTGTTCGCACAGGAGAGCAGCCATGCCAAGTTCATCATCGACCGCAGTGCCGGTCATCCCGACTCTCTGGGCGCCGTTTCCCTCGGCGATCAACCCTGGCCAAGAACGCGCCGCCCGAGCGAACGTCGACTGGCTGGACCGACACCGGATCTGCGCGAGCCCTCGGGAGCAAGCGTGGATACGGGCGAGCTGCCCGGAAGGGCTCGCCGCGCGCGGCTATCCCCTCGCTGAACCGGAACGACTCCGCTGGGCCACCGACTTCGTATCGCTGCTGTTCGCCATCGACGACTCGTACTGCGACGAGGGCCCGCTCGTGAACCACCCCGCGGACCTCTGCCGGATCGTGACCCAGCTCCAATGGGTCGTGAACACACCACACGCCCGCATCGCCGACCTCACCCCCATCGCGTCCGGGTTACGCGACCTCCGCCTTCGCCTCGACGAGCTGGCCCACCCCGTGCAGGTCGCGCGCTGGGTCGCCACCATGCGGACGTACCTGCTGACCCAGACCTGGCTGGCCCACAACCGATCGGCCGGAGTGGTGCCCTCACTGAACGACTACCTCCTGGTCCGAACCGAATCCGGAGGGATCAAACCCTTCACTGCCATCCACGACGTCATGGGCGGCTACGTGCTCCCCGAGCGCGACTGGACCAGCTCCCCTGTCACGATCTACGCCGAAGCATTCGACCTCATCATCTGCGCCGAAAACGACCTGGTGTCCTACTACAAGGAGGCCGTGACCGGCACGAGTGATCGGCAGAACTTCGTCGACATCGTGATGGCCGAGCGCGGATGTGCCATCGAAGAAGCTGTGGCGGAGGTGGTGCTCCTGCACGATCGGACCATGCGCCTGTACCTCACGTTGCGGACGCAGATCGAAGCACACGCCGGCACCGAACTGCGGCGTTGGCTCGACACCAGCGACGCGTGGCTGCGAGGCGAACACGAATGGTCCCTGGAAGCCCGCCGATACACGGGCCGCAACGGCGTCCGCCGGCCTGCCCACCACGCTAGCCGACACGCCCACCACGGACTCCGACCTGAACCAGCCCTATCCCGCCGAGCCCATCTCCTGGTGGAACGTGCTCGACGGCTGACGCAATCGGACAGGAATCCCCCAAAGTAGACAGATTGCGCCTTCCCCACCCACCTTGCCTTTCTGTGTGCGGCCGGCCACGGGTCAAGCTCGAGTCTCCAGACTGTGGACAAGACCGACGCTGCAGAGCCCACCGGACGGATGTCCCCCATGGTGGTGATCGGAGTGGCGCCCCGGCATCCCGCGGCATCTCGCCGGTAGCCTTCGCCCATGATCTGGGTGCGCACCGTGCTGACCACACTCGCCCTGGTCACGGTGACCTGGCTCGGCGTCGTGCTGGACGTGTTCCACCGCAGCGGCGGCACTCTTCTGGTCTGGATCAGCGCTGCGCTGATCCTCGTGCTCCCGCCGATCCTGGCACGTGCCGGGTGGATCGCCGTGCTGGGCGCCTTCGTCGCCGGCCTCCACCTCGTGATGATCTTCATGACCGGGTTCTCCGCGGTCGACGGTCTTGTCCTGGAGACGCGTGGCGTGCGGGTGCAGGCGACCGCAACCGGCTACACCGACAGCTGGACCGCAGAGCAGTTCACGCCCCCGTCCAAGTACACGAAGAACGCGCTGGTCGTCGTCACACCCGACGGGCAGCGTGGCATCGTCGCCGTGGGCGGCGACAAACCGGGCACGGCTGTCGACGTGGTCGTCGACCCGGCGGCGGCGGTGGACCTGCATCGACCCGATGAGATCGACTTCGGCGTGTGCATCGGCGTCGCCGTCGTCGACCTGCTGATGATCTTCGGATTCGTCCACTACGCAGCCCGGTCGCGGTCCAAACCTCGCCGTTCATCCTGGGAGGTACCAGCGACCACGGAGTAGGGTCACGGTCGGGCTGGTCGGCGAACTGGCCGGAGGCGCGTCGCGAGCTGTCCCCGGCCGTCCGCGTAGTTGCCATCACTTTTCCCGCCTCCCATGTAGACCTTCCCACCTCAGCTGCGCTCCGTAGCGCAAACCGACAAGTCAATTCACGGTCCGATGATCGCCGAGTTTTCCTCAGGCACGCGGTCTCGAACCTTGAACACGAGCGCTTCGAGGGCCAAGGCGTAGCCGTGCCAGCCGGCGCCTGTGAGGTACACCGCGGCCGAGGGAGCGAAAATGTCGTCGCGCTCCTTGCCGTCGAGGGCGTGCCACTGGGAAATGTGCACGACGGCGAACGGACGATCGGTGTCCCGGATGGCGTCGAGGAGCGAGTAGGCCACCGGGGTCAGCCCGGCCGGGTTGATCACGATCGCGTCGACCGCGTCGCGGTGGGTGTGGATCCAGTCGACGAGGTCGCCTTCGTGGTTCGACTGGAAGTGGACGGCCGTGGCGCCCCACCGCGCCGCGGCCCGGTCGACGTCGGCGGTGATCTCGGCGAGCGTGGTGGTCCCGTACTTCTCCGGCCTGCGCTCCCCCAGCAGGTTGAGGTTCGGACCGTGGAGGACGGCGAGGTGCATCAACGTCCTTTCTCAGCGATAGGTCGGCAGGATCGAGGTCGGCATCGGGCCCTCGTTGCGCCGGCCGGAGTTCGTTTCCTCCCAGGCGTGCGCGAGGATGCCGACGCTGCGGCTCAGGACGAACAGGCCTCGCGCGAGCTCCGGCGGGAACCCGAGCTCGGCGTAGATCACCGCGGTGGCTCCGTCGATGTTCATCGGCACGGGCTTGCGACGCCCTCGGTTCAGTTCCGTCTCAACCGCCCGGGCAGCCGCCACGTGCCTGCCCTCGACGGTACCCGCCGACACCGCCTCGTCGACGAGGCCGAGCAGCGGGTCGCGCCGGGGATCGACAGGGTGGAAACGGTGACCGAACCCAGGCAGGTACGGGTCGCGCGCACGGTACTCGGCGACCACTTCCGTCGTCGCAGCGTCGAGAGCCGCGCCTGCCGACTCCCGCGCCACGATGTCGGACAGCAGTTCCACGCACTGCTGTCCGGCGCCACCGTGGGAGTCGCCGAGGGCGTTGACGCCGGACGCGATGGCGTTGTTCATGCCGACGCCGCACGTGGCCGTCATCCTGGCGATGGCGATGGAAGGTGCCTGCGGGCCGTGGTCGACCGAGGCGACCATCGCCGCCTCCAGCAGTGCGGCCTCGGCGGTGGTCGGGCTGCTGCCGCGGACCATCAGCCAGATCGTGGACACCAGGCCGCGGTGGCCGATCAGTTCCTGCACCGGGATTCCCCGGAGCTCGACCACGCCGGGCTCCATCCGGCAGATGCCGTTGGCCCACCAGTCGGCGACATCGTCCACAGTGGCCTGTCGAGGCGTGACCGTCATGTCAGTCCCTTTCGGTCCGGCTGAGCGACACCTGGTCGGGAATCGGCCGGGTCGGCGACGGAATGCCGGTGTCCCGCCAGCGCCGGACGAGTTCGGCGGCTTCGTCGTTGTGTTCCCCGAGCCGCGGTGGCGCGCTGGTCGGCCGGAGTGGTTCGCCGTCGACGAGCACGCCGTTGCCGCTCGTGCGCAACGTCCGTCCCGGCTCACCCGGAAAGCCGATTTCGGTGAAGAACCCGCGGTGCGCGAGCTGCTCCGACCGCAGCGCCTGCGGCACCGTGAGGATGCGTGCGGCGGGCACGCCGGCAGCCGACAGCTCGGTCTCCCACTCCTGCGCGCTCCGAAGCCGCAGCGCCCGGTTGAGCTCGTCGTTGAGCTCGGCGCGGTGGCGTTTGCGGTCTTCGCGGTCGGCGAACCGCGGATCCGTCATCAGCTCCGGTCGTCCCACCAGGCCGCACAGCGTCGCGAACTGCTCCTGCCGGTTCGCGGCGATGTTGAGGGGACCGTCGGCGGCGAAGAACGTTCCCGACGGCGCGGCCGTCGCGTTCTCGCGGCCCATCGGTTCCGGCGGGATTCCGCTGATCACGTAGTTGGACACCACCCAGCCCATCGCGGAGATGGACGCCTCGAGCATCGACAGGTCCAGGAAACAGCCCTCACCGGAGCGCTCGCGACCGACCAATGCCGACGAGATGGACAGCGCCGCCATCAGGCCGCCCACGGTGTCCGACACGGGGAAGCCGACTCGCAGGGGGGCGGTGTCCTCCGTGCCGGTGACGCTCATCATCCCCGACAGGCCCTGGATGATCTGGTCGTAGGCGGGCGCCTGGCTCAACGGCCCGGACTGCCCGAACCCTGAGATCGCGCAGTAGACGAGCCGTCCGTTCAGCTGCCGCAACCGGTCCCAGCCGAAGCCCAGCCGCTTGAGGACCCCGGCCCGGTAGTTCTCCAGGAGGACGTCGGCGCCCCGGACGAGGTCCTCGAACAGCGCGCGCTGCGCCGCGTCCTTCAGGTTCAGCTCGATCGACTTCTTGCCGGCGTTCTGCGCCAGGAACGAGGCGCCGAGACCCGCCCGGTTGAGCTCCGCATCCGGTCCCAGGTTCCTCGCCAGGTCCCCGGATCCGGGGACCTCGACCTTCACCACCTCGGCACCGAAGAGCATCAGCTGGTAGCTGCAGTACGGACCGGCGAGAACATTCGTCAGGTCCAGAACGCGGATGCCGCGAAGCGGTCTCCTCTGCATTCCCTCTCCTTGTGCGCCGGCCGCATCAGTGCGGACGGCACGTCGTGTCGGGCCGGCTTCACCCGGCGAAGGGATGGGCGAACCCCCGCTCCGCCATGCGCGCGGCAACAGATTTGAGATCGTCGACGAACTCGGAAATACGATCGTCGGGAAAACGCACGGTCGGCCCGCTCAGCGACAACGCCGCCACGACAGTTCCCGTCGAACTGACAATCGGAACCGCCACCGCCGAAAGACCGGCTTCACGCTCGCCGTGGCTGAACGCGAAACCCTGCTCGGCGGTCTCCGCCACCGATGCCTGCAACGCAGACACGTGCTCGACTCCATAGGGCGAGCTGCGGGCGATCCGCGTCAACAGGGCGGCGGAGGCGTCGCGCAGCAGCACCTTCGACGACGCACCCGCCCACAGGGGAAGCTCGTCTCCGACGCGCACGACGTGCCGCAGCGATTGAGGACTTTCTTGCTGAGCAACACAAACGCGGTAAATATCCCGCAAGACGTAGAGGTTGACGGTCTCCCGCTGACGATCCCCCAGCTCGCGCATCAGCTGCTTGGTTTCCGCAGGAAGCTCCCAGCTCTGTTTGGCCAGATGCGCCCAGCGCCAGAGACCCGGCCCCGCCATGTACCCCTTGGGCGTCGCCCACAGAAGACCATTCTGCTCGAGGGTCTGCGCCAAGCGGATCACCGTCGTCTTGGCCAGACCGGTTTCCTTCACGATGTCGGAGATCGACACCGTGGGCTGAGTTTCCGTCAGCAGCGCCAGAATGTCCAGTGCCCGTTGGACACTGCGCACGCCCTGCGACTCGCCACCTTCCTGCGACGAGTTTTCCGTCTGATCGACGGCTTCGTCGGCACCGGCCCGCTTCATGACCAACTCTCCCCTTGCCCATTGTCGTAATCGTTTTGCCCAGCATCCTCGGGTTTCGACCCGGATTTCGAACCGGGTGGCCGCCCTGGGCCGGTTCGTAACTTCTTCGGCTCGAAGTCTTGCCAGCGCCTGTCGCCAACCGTACGTTACACGGAGTCCGCAGAGTGGTCCAGATGTACCGTTTGATGGTTCACAAGGGAGTGTGGCGGTGCTGCAGGAGATTCTCGAATCCTCGACATCCGATGAGGCGATGGAGGCCGCCGCGTTCGTCGGCGGCAAGTGGACACGCGACGGACCGCCGGCCGACCGGATCGGCCCGTACGTCCGCAGAGTGGTGACGAAGTCCTACCCCGCGTCGGAATCCCAGGTGGCCGAAGCTCTGGCCTACGCCGCGGAGAACGCGCCCGTCGTCGGGCGCCTCGCACCGGCGACCCGGGCCGCGATCCTCGAACGAGCGGCACGGTCGGCGATCGAGCACCGGGACGCGATCGCCCGCCTGATCGCGCTGGAGCTCGGCAAACCGCTCAAGGACGGCCGGGGCGAGCTCGACCGTGTGGCGGACACGTTCGCCGTGTGCGCCAACGAAACCCGGCACATCGGCGGCGACATGCTCCCGGTGTCGGGCTGGGACCGCGGCGTCGGCAACACCGCCATGACCTTCCGGGCGCCCGCCGGCGTCGCGCTGGCGATCACACCGTTCAACGCCCCGGCGAACCTGCTGGCCCACAAGCTCGGCGCGTCGTTCGCGGCCGGCAACACCACGATCGTGAAGGCGCCGCCCCAGGCCCCCGCCACGACAGCCGCGATCGTGGCCCTGCTCCTCGACGCCGGCATGCCCGTCGAGGCGGTCCAGCTCCTGCACGGCGGCGGCAAGGTCGGCGCCGCGCTGTGCGCGGGCGAAGCCGTCGCCGTCATCAGCTTCACCGGCAGCGCGGAGACCGGCGCCGCGGTCGCGCGAGCAGCCGGCGCGAAACGCCTGGTGCTGGAGCTCGGCGGCAACGCCGCCACCTTGGTCTGCGCGGACGCCGACATCACGCACGCCGCCCGGACCTGCGCCCGCACCGGGTACAGCAACTCCGGGCAGAGCTGCATCTCCGTGCAACGGGTCTACGTCCACCGAAGCCGCTTCGACGACTTCCTGGCCGCCTTCCGCGACGAGGTCGCCCAGCTCAAGGTCGGAGATCCACTCGACCCCGCTACCGACGTCGGCGCGATGGTCGACGACCAAGCCGCCGCACGCGTGGAGCAGTGGGCCGCCGACGCGAGCCTCGGCGGGGCGCGGGTCCTGCTCGGCGGCACCCGCGACGGCGCCACGCTGCTCCCGACCATCGTGGCCGATCCGCCCGCCGACGCCGACGTCGTGGTCAAGGAAGTCTTCGGCGCCCTCGTCGCCGTCCTGCCGTTCGACGACCTGGACGACGTCATCCGCGCCTGCAACGCGAGCCGGTTCGGCCTGCAGGCCGGGATCTTCACCCACGACATCCGCACGATCTTCACCGCGTGGCGCGAGCTGCAGGTCGGCGGGCTGGTCGTGAACGGCTCGTCGAACTACCGGCTCGACCACATTCCCTTCGGCGGTGTCAAAGACTCGGGCTTCGGCCGGGAGTCACCCGCGCACATGATCGACGACTACACCGTCGTGAAAACCCTGATCCTGCGCGGCACGTCGATCTGGGGCGAGCAGTGACCGAGACCCGAGACCCGAGGAGCGAAGCCCCCATGACCGCACCCGCCCCGACGACGACCGCAGCGGAAGCACTCGTCCGGCAGCTGGAGTCCTACGGCGTCGAGTACGTCTTCGGCCTGTGCGGCCACACCAACATCGCCTTCCTGGACGCGCTCGGCCGCAGCAGCATCGAATTCGTCATGGCCCGGCACGAACAAGCGGCCGCCCACGCCGCCGACGGATACGCCCGCGTCTCTGGCAAACCCGGAGTCCTGCTCGTGCACGCGGGGCCCGGCATGATGAACGCGGTGACCGGTGTGGCGACGGCCGCGCTCGACTCCGTCCCGCTCATCACGATCTCCGGCGACGTCCCGTCGTACTACCACGGCCGCCACCCCCACCAGGAGGTGAACCTCCACGCCGACGCCGACCAGACCGCCATCTACCGCCCGTTCGTCAAGCGGGCCTGGCACGTCCACCGCGCCGAAGACCTGACCAGGTTCACCGAGCGCGCTTTCTGGACCGTGACGTCCGGCCGCAAAGGCGCGGTCCTGCTCAACGTCCCGATGGACCTGTTCTCCCGCCAGGTCCGCGTAGTGGACTACCCGCTGGTCGAGCAGGTCGCGACGCCGGCGTTGAGCGACGCGGACGCCGCCCGGATCGCCGAGCTGCTCGTCAACGCGAAGCGTCCGCTGATCTACCTCGGCGGCGGTCTGCGCGGGCCGGCCGGGCGAGCGGCGCTGCTCGACCTCGCGGAGCACCTCGACATCCCCGTCGCCCACTCGCTGATGGCCAAGGGCACACTTCCCGACCGGCACCCGCTGGTCATGGGCATGACCGGCTTCTGGGGCCTGGAGCTCACGAACGACTACACCCGCGACACCGACCTCGTGCTCGCGCTGGCGACCCGCTTCGCCGAGACCGATGCCAGCTCGTGGGACTCCGACTACACCTGGCGGTTCCCGCCGGCACAGCTGATCCAGATCGACATCGACGCCGCCGAGATCGGCCGGAACTACCCCGTCGCCGTCGGAGCCGTCGCCGACGTCAACCACGCGGTTCCGGCGATCACCGAAGCGGTGCGGGCCCTCGCTCCCGAGCGGGTCTCCCGGCCCGGCTTGCGGGAGACCATCACCACCGCACGGACGACCCTGTTCGAGTCGAGCCAGGAGCGCGGCCGCAGCGACGACTTCCCCCTCCGGCCGGAACGCATCCTCGAGGACCTCCGGACCGTCCTGCCGTCCGACGCCGTCCTCGTCACCGACGTCGGGTGGAACAAGAACGGCGTGGCCCAGTGCTACGAACTGCCCGAGGACGGCCGGTTCATCACCCCCGGCGGAGCGTCCACAATGGGCTTCGGACCGGCGGCCGCGGTCGGCGTGCAGATCGCCGCTCCCGACCGGGTCGTCGTCGCCCTGGTGGGCGACGGTGGGATGAGCGCGCAGCTGCCCGCGATTCCGCTGGCCGTCGAGCAGGGCCTGCCCGTGATCTTCGTCGTGATGAACAACCGTGCCCACGGCACCATCGCGGACCTGCAGGCCGGGAACTTCGGGCAGAGCTTCGGCTGCGAGTTCCTCGACCGCGACGGCAACCCCGCGTCCCCCGACTTCGCCGCGCTCGGCCGTTCATGCGGCGCCGCCGGATACCTGGTCGAGACCCCGGAGGGCCTCGGCGAAGCACTCCGCGACGCGGTCGCGCGCCGCCGGCCGGCGGTCCTCGACGTCCCGATGGTCAACGAGCCGGTGCCGACCCCGGGGCACTGGAACATCAAGGACATCTACCAGGGCGTCTTCGAATAACTCCGCACTCCTGACACAACGAGGTGGCATTCATGATCCGATTCCGACGCGGACGCGTGGTGGCGTCCGCTCTGGCGGTACTGGCGGTGGGCGTCGGCAGCGCCTGCAGCGCTCCCGGCGGCTCGTCGAATTCGAGCGCGTCGACGAGCGGCCCCATCAAGATGGCGGTCGTCAACGCCCAGAGCGGCCAGCTCAGCTCGCTGGGCGCCTGGGAGTACAAGGGCGCGAAGCTCGCCGTCGACCAGTGGAACGCCAACGGCGGGATCAACGGCAGGAAGATCCAGCTCGACGTGTTCGACGACACCGGCGATCCCACGACCGGCACCAACCTCGCCCGCAAGATCGCCAGCGAGGGCTACGTCGCGATGATCGGCACCGCCGAGAGCGCGGTCACCGTCGCCATGGCACCCGTTCTCCAGCAGGCGAAGATCCCCAGCATCACCTCCGGGCAGTCCCCCTCGATCACCGCCGTGAAAAGCCCGTTCCAGTTCCTCAACGGCCCGACCAGCACCACGTACGACGAGACCCTGGCCAAGTACCTCGTCGACCAGAAGAACCTGAAGAACATCGCGTTCATCAGCAACAACGGTTCCTACGGCAAGGGCGAGCACGACGCCTTCGGGAAAGCACTGGCCGACCGCGGGATCAAGCCGGTCGACGACCAGGTGGTGACCACCGACCAGAAGGACTTCAGCGCGGCACTGACCTCCATCCGCCAGAAGAACCCGCAGGTTTTGTTCGTCGGCACCGAAGAGGTCGAAGCCGGCCTCATCGTCAAACAGGCCCGCGAACTCGGGCTCAGCGCCACTGTGGCCGGCGCGGCACCCATGGGAACGACCGTCTACCTCCAGACCGCCGGCGCGGCCAACGCCGAGGGGACCGTGGTGAGCAGCCCCTACCTCAGCAACGACACCAGTGACGCTTCCCGCTCCTTCGCGCAGGCCTACAAGGCGGCCTACAACGAGGAGGCCGAACTGCACGGCGCGAAATCCTTCGACGGCACGAACATTTTCCTCACCGCGATGAAGAACAGCAACGCCGCGACCGGTCAGGCACTGGCCGACGCGATCCGGTCGACCAAGTACCCGGGCCTGCTCGGCACGTTCACCTTCGACGAGACCGGCGTCGGCATCCACGCCACCTCGATCGGTGTCATCACCAGCGGGAAACTGATCGCCACCGCCACCAGCTGATCCTGCGGGGGCCGCGCCGGGCGCGCGGCCCCCGTCTGTGAAAGGACTTTTCATGCAAGTCTTTCTCCAGACGCTCGTCGGCGGGCTCAGCTTCGGCGCTGTCTACGCCCTCGTCGCCATGGGCTTCTCGATCGTCTACCGCACCATGGGCCTGGTGAACTTCGCGCACGGCCAGGTCGTGATGGTCGGCGCCTACGCCGCATCGACCTTCTACATGTCCTCCCGGCTGCCGTTCGTCCTCGCCATCATCGTCGCCATGGTCGTCACCGGCCTCATCGCGCTGGTGATGGAACGGGTGCTGCGTCCGTTGG